>NZ_BBXH01000019.1:0-149073 GCF_001010305.1 Comamonas sp. E6 | reverse complement strand
ACCACGCGCTTGACAGGGACCAATACCTTCATTGCTGCGGCTCCTTAATGATTACTGCATTGACGTTTACGTAAACTGGATTCATTTTATGCGGCACCGCAACACTCTCTGCACAATTTTCCAGACAATCTGCCCGGAGATCTGTGCAGCAGCCTTCGCAGGTGGAACGGCATAAAAAAGAACGACCGTTCAATTTTATGCACAAGCCTTGCGAAATCATGGGTCTCAGATGGGTCAAATCAGGGTAAAACCTAGGAATTGAGTCCATCAGTGCCATGCCTGCATCCAGATAGGCCTCACGGTAACACTGCCAGAAAGCGGCCTCGTCGTTCAAATGGACGGGCCGAAAACACAAGACTCCGCGCTGTGAACGACGCCATCCACGCAGCTCAGCCTGCCCAACAACGAAGGCCGGGGAGCGCAAATCCAGGGTTTAGCGCCAGCGAGGCCGGCGCTTTTGCGCGAAAGCCTGAGCACCTTCCTGCGCGTCGGCATCCAGCATATTGGTAGCCATGGTCTGACCCGCCAGCTGATAAGCCGACTCCAGGCCCATTTCACGCTGGCGATAGACCAGCTCCTTGCCCATTCCGATGGCCACCCTGGGCTTGCTCACGATGGCAGACACCAGCTCTTCCACCCCGGCATCGAGTCCCTCCGGCTCGACCACGCGATTGAGCAGACCGTAGTGCAGAGCCGTCTGCGCATCGATGAACTCACCCGTCAGCAGCATTTCCATGGACTGTTTGATCGGCATGTTGCGCACCAGGGGCACGCTGGGCGTGGAGCAGAACAAGCCGTATTGAATGCCGCTGGTGGCAAAGCGAGCCTCGCTGCTGGCCACGGCCAGATCACACTGCGCCACCAACTGGCAACCTGCTGCCGTTGCGATACCCTGTACTCTTGCAATGACGGGAACAGGCAGCTTCTGAATCGAGAGCATCATGCGGCTGCACTGGGCAAACAGTTGCTGGTAGTAAGCCAGCTCCGTATGGGCCGCCATGTCCTTGAGGTTATGCCCGGCGCAAAAGGCCTTGCCTTGGGCGGCCAGCACCACCACACGCGCCTGCTCGTCCTTGGCCACGGCATCCAGCGCCGACTGCAGGGCCATGAGCATTTCACTGCTCAAGGCATTGAAACGCTGCGCGTCGCTCAACGTGATGCGTGCCACGCCGCGCTCGTCCTGACTCAGTTGTACCAAGGAATCGCTCATTGCTGTCACCCTGCTTTCGGACTAGATATCGGCCAATACGCGCAGATGTGCTTCCACGCTGCGCGCCAGCGGGTCCATTACGTAACCGCCTTCGAGGCAGGAAACAATGCGACCCTTGGAAAAACGCCGTGCGATGTCCTTGATGCGAGTGGTGATCCAGGCAAAGTCGTTTTCCGTCATGCCGAGCTGGCCCATATCGTCTTCGCGATGCGCATCAAAGCCGGCACTGATGAAGATCATCTCGGGCTTGAATGCTTCGAGGCGCGGAATCCACATCATCTCGATGATCTCTCGAATGTCCATGCCCTTTGTGTAAGCGGCCACGGGCACGTTGAGCATATTGGAGGCCGGGTCCTTGTCGCCGCTGAACGGGTAGAAGGGATGCTGGAAGATGCCGCACATCAGCACGCGCGGATCACCGGCCAGGATGTCTTCCGTGCCGTTGCCGTGATGTACATCAAAGTCGATCACGGCCACGCGCTTGAGATGGTGGCGCTCCAGCGCATACTTGACGCCCACGGCCACATTGTTGAAAAAGCAAAAACCCATGGACTGGTTGCGCGTGGCATGGTGACCAGGCGGGCGCACGCTGCAAAAGGCATTTTCCAGTTCACCGGCCAGCACGGCATCGGTAGCAGCCAGTGTGGCCCCTGCAGCACGCAGTGCGGCCTTGAAGGTGTGGCGGTTGATGGAGGTATCTGTGTCGAGCTGCCTGTGCTCGGGCCCGCCAGCTGCCAGCTCCTGCTCCAGCCGGTCGGTCAGGCCCTGCAGGGCGGCAATATGCATGGGGTCATGCGCCAGCTCGATCTCGGCCAATGATGCCAGCGGCACATTGCAGCGCTCCAGCGCATCGCCCACGCCGCTGACCAGCAGCCTGTCCTCTATCGCGTCCAGCCGCGCCGGGCATTCAGGGTGGCCCGGCCCCATCTCATGCAACCAGCAATCCCGGTGGGTGAAATAACCTGTCTTGCCCACAGTCATGTCTCCGCTATCGCTTATTTAGGATATGTTTCTGCCATGCATGCACAGAACACAATTAATGCGCTTTTGAGTCAGCTTAACACGGTGATGGAGGGCAAGCCGGATCAGGTCAGAGACGGTGTCGCCTGTTTGCTAGCAGGCGGTCACCTGCTGATCGAAGACGTTCCTGGTGTAGGCAAGACCACCCTGGCCCATGCGCTGGCACGCAGTTTCGGCCTGCAGTTCTCTCGTGTGCAGTTCACTGCCGACCTCATGCCCAGCGACCTCACGGGGGTCTCCATCTACGATCGCGGACAAGAGGCTTTTGTGTTCCATCCCGGGCCGGTGTTTGCTCAGGTATTGCTGGCCGACGAAATCAACCGTGCCAGCCCCAAGACCCAGAGTGCGCTGCTCGAAGCCATGGAGGAGCGCCAGGTCACGACCGAAGGCAAGACCCACAGCCTGCCCGCCCCCTTCTTTGTGATTGCCACCCAGAACCCTCTGGAGCAGCTGGGAACCTTCCCGTTGCCCGAAAGCCAGCTGGACCGTTTTCTCATGCGCATCAGCCTGGGCTATCCCTCGCGCGATTCCGAGCGCAAGCTGCTCGCGGGCAATGGCCGGCGCGCCGCTGCCGATGCACTGCTGCCCGTCATCTCCCAGCAGCAGCTGCAGCAACTGCAGGCTGCTGCTCTGGCCGTGCATGCCAGCGACGCCCTGCTCGACTATGTGCAGGATCTGATTGCCGCCACACGCAACGGCCAGTGGTTTGCCCAGGGCCTGTCACCACGCGCAGGCATCGCGCTGCTACGTGCGGCCAAGACCATCGCGCTGATGGAAGGCCGCGACTATGTGGCGCCCGACGATGTGCAAGCCATACTGCCCCAGGTGATTGCCCACCGTCTGGTTCCCGTGGGCCATGCAGGCCGTGGTGCCGTGGAGCAGGTGCGCGCCATGATGCAAGCCGTACCGCTATCTTGATGCTGCCGATGTATTTCGTCATGAATTTCATAGCATGAAGCGCTCGGCATCAAAGGGCGAGCAGCCAGAGACTTCCAATATCTTCCAGCGGCTCTCGCCCCGCGCCAGGGTGCGCGAGTGGATGTTTGCACGTCTGCCGCGCAGCGACCAGCTCACGCTGACCCAGGGCAATGTCTACATCCTGCCCTCGCGCGCGGGCTGGGCCATGCTGGCCACGCTGATCGTGCTGTTGATTGCTGCCATCAACTACCAACTCAACCTGGGCTACCTGCTCACGTTCCTGCTGGCAGGCAGTGCGGCCGCCAGCATGGTTGTGGGCCATGGCAATTTGCGCGGTCTGCAGTTGAGCCTCAGCGGCGCAGGTACTCAAGGCAACGCGTCGGGCGGCTGCTTTGCCCATGCGCCCTGCCCCATGCATATCAGCCTGCACAATGCCCGCCGCTCGCGTCGC
The DNA here is from genome assembly GCF_001010305.1 of Comamonas sp. E6. Classification (NCBI taxonomy): domain Bacteria; kingdom Pseudomonadati; phylum Pseudomonadota; class Betaproteobacteria; order Burkholderiales; family Comamonadaceae; genus Comamonas; species Comamonas sp. E6. Next base: position 145,474 of record NZ_BBXH01000019.1, on the reverse strand, counting down.
TGGGGCATAGGCCTCGCATTGCACAAGACCCGGCACAACACCGATCACTCTGATGCCTGGACCTGGGTCGACATTCCCGAGCAGGGCAGCACCGCCGTGCAGCTGAGCTTCATGCCCACACGTCGCGGCCGGCAGGAGCTGCCCGCCATCTCCATACTCACGCGCTACCCGCTGGGCGCATTTCGCGTCTGGGCTCTGTGGCGGCCCCAAACCCTGGTCTGGGTCTATCCCGCACCTGAAACCCATGCCCCGCCGCTGCCAGCCGCCAGCCCCGAAGCCGGCGGCCGCAGCAGCGCCCAGGTACGCAGCGGTGATGAATTCGATGGCGTGCGCAGCTATCAGACTGGCGACCCGCTCAAGCTGGTGGTATGGAAGAAAGCGGCTCAGTCCTTTGCCGCAGGCAGCCACCAACTGGTCAGCCGCGACCGGCCCATGGCCCACCATCACCGTCTCTGGCTCGATGCGCGCCATACCGGCCTGGCCGACCATGAGGCGCGGTTGTCGCGCCTTGCCGCCTGGGTGCTGATGGCTCAGCAGCAAGGCCGTACCTGGGGCCTGCGCCTGCCCGGAGGCCAGGAAATCGCGCCGGCCAGCGGTGTACAGCACACCACGCGCTGCCTCGAAGCATTGGCCGCCTGTCCATGAAAGCAACCGCCTCTTCCGCCGGCAGCAGCTGGCTGCAGCGCCTGACTGCCCTGCCGCGCGATGCACGGGACACGCTGTTTCTGCTCGCCGTCATCGCCTGGATCATGCTGCCTCAGGTTCAGCACACACCTTGGTGGACCAGCGCCTTTGCCTCAGTCCTGTTGCTGTGGCGCGCACGCCTGGCACTGACCAGCGCCCCCCTGCCCAGCCGCTGGGTGCTGGCGGGCGTACTGACCATCGCCATTGGAGCGACCTGGGCCACGCACAAAACGATTGTGGGCCGCGATGCTGGCGTGACCCTGGTCGTCATGCTGCTGGCGCTCAAGACACTGGAGCTGCGCGCGCGTCGCGATGCCATGGTGGTGTTCTTTCTGGGTTTTTTTGTACTGCTCAGCAACTTTTTCTATTCGCAGTCCCTGCCCACAGCCATGGCCATGGTGCTCGGGCTGATGGGCCTGCTCACAGCCCTGGTCAACGCCCATATGACGGCCGGCAAGCCTCCATTGACACAGGCTCTGCGCACTGCAGGCTGGCTCGCGCTCTGGGGAGCGCCCGTGATGGTGTCGCTGTTTCTGTTTTTTCCGCGCATGACACCGCTATGGGGCGTGCCATCCGATGATATGGCCGGGCGTTCGGGCCTGTCCGAAAGCATGCGCGTGGGCGAGGTCGCCTCGTTGGCCATGGACGACAGCGTGGCCCTGCGCATCCGTTTCGATACCCCCGAGGGCAAAGAGCCGCCGGCCAACGCCCTGTACTTTCGCGGCCCGGTTCTCAGCCAGTTCGATGGCCGCCGTTGGCAGGCCGACCCTGTGCTCGACGCCATGGCCATGCCTCAGTTGCGCGTGAGCGGTGAACCCATTCACTACCAGATGCTGATCGAGCCGAGCAAGCGTCGCTGGCTGACCCTGCTGGATGCCGCCAAGACCGAACCGCAGATTCCGCCGGGCGCCTCGGTAGGCAGGCTTCGCATGAGCTCCAGCCTCCAGTGGCTGAGCTGGCGCCCGATTACCGATGTGCTGCGTGTCGATGCCCAAAGCCATCTCGACTTCAGTCATGGGCCGCTGCAGCTTACTCCAGAGCTCAAGCGCTATCTGCAGCTGCCAGCCGGCAGCAACCCACGCACACAGGCTTTGGGCGAACATTTGCAGGCCGAATTGCGCGCCCAGCCGGGCGCCGGCGCGGATACGGACAGGCTGATCGCCTCCGCCCTGCAGCGCCTGAAAACCGGCGGCTACACCTACACACTGGAGCCCGGCGTGGTCGACAGCGACCACACCGCCGATGACTTCTGGTTTGACAGCAAGCAAGGCTTTTGCGAGCACATCGCCTCAGCCTTTGCCGTGCTCATGCGCAGCATGGGAGTGCCCGCGCGCATCGTGACCGGCTACCAGGGCGGCGACCGCAACAGCGTGGACAATTACTGGACCGTGCGCAACAGCGATGCCCATGCCTGGACCGAGGTCTGGATTGCCGGCCGGGGCTGGGTCCGCGTGGATCCCACGGGCGCTGTCGCACCCAGCCGGGTCGGCCAGTTCCAGCGCCTGAGCCCTCCCCCCGGTGCCTTTGCCAGCGCCGTTGGCAACTTCGTCGATACCGGCACGCTGGAGAAGCTGCGCGCCGTCTGGGAGGCCGTCAACAACCGCTGGAACCAGTGGGTAATCAACTACACGCAAAGCCGTCAGCTCAATCTGCTGCAGAGCCTGGGCTTCGAATCGCCAAGCTGGACGGATCTGCTGCGCCTGCTGGCGGGCAGCTTGAGCGCTCTGGCGCTGCTGTGGCTGATCTGGGCCCGCGCCACACGTCCGCAACGCGACGGCTGGAGCCAGCTCATGCACGCTGCCAGACTGCGGCTGCAGCGCGCAGGCATAGCGAGCGGTGCCAGCGACTCCGCGCGCAGCCTGTCGCGCCGCGTGCAGGAGAGCTGGGCCAAGGAATCTGCATCCGCACCCCTGGCTACGGCCGTATCCGACTGGCTGCTGGACATGGAAAGGCTACGCTATGCGCCATCCTCCAATACCGAAGTCACCGAATTGAAGTCCTTGCGCCGACGCTGGCTGTCCATCCGGAAGCAACGCTGGCCCTATCCCTCAAGAAATAAAACATGAGCATCACCCTCAATAACAGCAAGCACCTCAAAGCTAAAACACTGAGTACTCTGGCCCTGTGCCTGCTGACCGCCAGCGTCATCGCCGCACCGGCCAAAAAAGCCGTCCGCAAGGCAGCACCGGCAGCCGTAGCCACGGCTGCAGCCGCCACGGCCGTGGCCTATGCCGGTCGGGGCGACGCCATGCAACTGGCCGAAGAAATCGCAGTCCGCCGCGATCTGCCTGTCGACTGGGTGCGTGCGCAGCTGAGCGAAGCGCGCAACCTGCCCGTAGTCACACGCCTGATGACGCCAGCCGGCAAGACCTTTGTGAAGAACTGGACGGTATACCGCAGCCGCTTTATCGACCCCGTGCGCATACGCGCCGGCGTGAAGTTCTGGCAGGCCAACCACCAGGCGCTCGCGCGTGCCGAGCAGCAGTTCGGCGTGCCCGCAGAGATCATTGTCGGCATCATCGGCGTGGAAACCATTTACGGCCGCAACATGGGCAACTTTCGCGTGATGGATGCCCTGGCCACGCTGGCACTGGACTTTCCGCAATCCCACCCTCGCGCCCAGGCCCGCACCGACTACTTCCGTGGCGAGCTCGAGCAGGTGCTGGTCACGGCCAGCCGCACGGGCAGTGACCCGTTTGAGCTACGCGGCAGCTATGCCGGCGCCATGGGCCTGGGTCAGTTCATGCCCACCAGCTGGGACAAGTACGCGGTCGACTTTGACGGTGATGGTCGCATAGACCTGTTCAACAGCGCCACCGACGCCATCGGCTCGGTCGCCAACTACTTCGTCGGCCATGGCTGGAAGCCAGGCCTGCCCACAGCCTTTACCGTGGACATACGCGCCCAGGGTGAGAATCTGGCAATCCTGCTCGCACCCGATATCAACCCCACATTCACTGCCGCGCAGATGGCAGAACGTGAAGTACGTGTGCTGGGCGCCGACAACTATGAGCGTCCGCTGGCACTGATCGAGCTGAAAAACGGCAGCTCCGGCCCCACGGAGTACATCGCGGGTACCGAGAACTTCTACGCCATCACGCGCTACAACTGGTCGGCGTTCTATGCGCTGTCGGTGATAGAGCTGGGGCGCGAGGTACATGAAGCCTATCTGGCCAGCCAGACCGCCTCTGCCACACGCAACTAGATTCATTCGAGCTGCAGCGCATTTCCAACAAGCGCTGGCAGCTATTGATTCGATAGTTCTCCGGCCACTCAAAAGCGCTTCATCTGGCACTGACCAGGCATCTCTGCCCTGGCCGCAGCAATCTCGCGCACTACCTTGAAGCCGTAGCCCGAGCCTTCCACATCGAAGTCCACGCCTGCGCTGCCTCTTTTTTCCATCATGCCAACCACCAGCGATTGCTGAAACTGGTGGTCTGCCGCCCGCATGCTGCCCGAGCGGCCCGCCATCTGGACCCTGGCATGCTCCATGGCGTGGGCCACGGCGACGGTGTCCGTGCTGCCGGCTTTTTCGAGGCTCTGCGCAAGAGCCTCGATCATGAGCTGCATGCGCATATGCACATAGTCGTCCTGCGGCCTGGGAAAGCGCTGACGGAAGGACTGGTAGAAGGCGCGGCTCTCGGCCGTGGGCACATTGGGCAGCCAGTCGGCCACTGCCAGCACCTTGCCCACACCGGCATCACCCAAGGCCGCCGGAGCGCCCAGTGCATTGCCGTAGAAGGTGTAGAAACGCCCTTCATAGCCTGCCTCGCGCGCAGCCTTGACGAGCAGCATCAGATCATTGCCCCAGTTGCCGGTGATCACGGCCTGGGCACCGCTTTGCTTGATCTTGACCGCATAGGGCGCAAAGTCCTTGACGCGGCCCACGGGGTGCAACTCGTCGCCCACGATGCGCACATCGGGCCGTTGCACGCCAAGCTGGCGCCTTGCCTCGCGCAGCACGGCCTGGCCAAAGCTGTAGTCCTGCCCGATCAGATAGGCACTGTGTACGGCCTTGTCGTCCTTGATCACCTCCATCAGCGCAGCCATGCGCATATCGGCATGGGCATCGAAGCGGAAATGCCAGAAGCTGCAGCGCTCGTTGGTCAGCGCCGGGTCCACGGCCGAATAGTTCAGATACAGCACACGGCGCGAAGGGTCTCGGCTGTTGTGCTTGTCGATGGCGTCGAGAAGCGCCGCCGCTGTGGCCGACGAGTTGCCCTGCATGATGATGCGCGCACCGCTGTCTATGGCCGCGCGCAGCGCCGACAGCGCCTCTTCGTTCTGGCCCTTGCTGTCATAGCGCTCTATCACCAGCTCATGCGGACCGTCGGCCAGGCTCACACCGCCGCGCGCGTTCACCCGCTCGGTCGCCCACAGCAGATTGCGGAACACGGCCTCGCCCGTGTTTGCAAACGGGCCCGAAAGACTCTCCACCAGTGCCAGCCTGATGGGTTGCGCAAGCTTGGCATTGGCTGCAGCCACAGCAGCGCCAGCAATGCCGAACGGCGCGCATAGTAGTGGCAACTGCAGGTATTTCAAGACATCACGACGCAATTTATTCATCAAAAAAACCTCTTGAAATGCGCTTGCCACCACCTACCTATGAATCAAGCGGCAACAACGCAAGCCGCGCAGTTTAAAGGAGTTAAACACCATGTTCTTCGCCCCTGTGATGAGCCGTAATACCTTTGTATCCCCTCGCGCCGCCGACTTGGCCCTGCAACGTTTTCTGCAGGAAACCCTGGGCGCTGCAAGCCCCGTACAACGCCAGGTTCAAGTCAGCCGCGACGACCAATTCACGACCCTGACCCTGGATGTGCCAGGCCTGGCACGCGAGCAACTCAAACTCTCGCTGGAAGGCTCTGTCGTCAAGCTCGAAAGCGTGGAAGGCGCTGCCCGCCAGGTCAGATACACCTGGGATCTGGGCCATGAAATCGATGCTGCCAACAGCAAGGCCAAGCTCGAGCATGGAGTGCTGACGCTGACCCTGGCCAAGCTCGAGCCCCAGAGCAAGGCCGTGACGCTGAGCATCGAATAAGCGCTGTTTTACGCCGACCGGCCAGCCTCATCCTTTCTTCCATCTCCTCTTAGCAAGAGGTCGGCCGGAAAGCACAAAGCCCGCACTGCCTTGGCGTTGCGGGCTTTTTTCATGCCAATGCCATGGCCGATTCCGGGAGTTGAGCTGATTCGGCGCTTTGGCCTACAGGCGCAGACTGCCGGTGCGTGTCGCGCCGCCATCTTGAATTCCTACACTGTGGGTTCAGCCGGGTGCGCCATTGCTGCACCGCTTTCCAACCCCCGCTTGAGGAATTCACCCATGGCGAAAGTGCTGGTTCTCTACTACTCCATGTACGGACATATCGAAACCATGGCTCAGGCCGTGGCCGAAGGCGCCCGCAGCGTCAGCGGTGCCGAGGTCACCGTCAAGCGCGTGCCCGAAACCATGCCCGAGGATGTCTTCAAGAACGCAGGCGGCAAGGCCAATCAGGCCGCAGAGGTCGCCAGCCCCGCCGAGCTGGCCGGCTACGACGCCATCCTGTTTGGCGTGCCCACGCGCTTTGGCAATATGCCGGGCCAGATGCGCAGTTTTCTCGACCAGACCGGCGGTCTCTGGGTCAAGGGGGCCTTGATCAACAAGATCGGCAGTGTCTTCACCTCGACCGGCACCGGCGGCGGCCAGGAAATGACGGCCACTACCACCTGGGCGACACTGGCCCATCACGGCATGATCATCGTGCCGCTGGGCTATCCGCTGCCCGAACAGACCAATCTGAGCGCGGTCAAGGGCGGCAACTCGCCTTATGGTGCCTCGACGATTGCGGGTGCCGATGGTTCGCGCCAGCCTCATCCCGACGAGCTGAGCATTGCCCGCTACCAGGGCCAGAACGTAGCGAAACTGGCCGTAAAGCTGGCCGGATAAACGCAGGCAACCATGAAAAAAGCAGCCACCTGGGCTGCTTTTTTGCTGTACGGACTCACCTGAGCGAATCCAGCGGCCAGCGCGGCTTCACATCAAACGCGTATTCATGCAGGGCCTGCTCGCGTCCCGCCTGTATCCGCATGGCGGCAGCCATGGCAATCATGGCGCCGTTGTCGGTACACAGATGCAGCTCGGGGTAATGCACGCGGATCTTGTGCTTGGCGCAGGCTTCATTGAGCTGTTCGCGCAGCTGCTTGTTGGCACCCACACCTCCCGCCACCACCACCCGCTTCATGCCGGTCTGCTTGAGTGCAGCCATGGTTTTCTTGACCAGCACATCCACAATCGCGGCCTGCGTGCTGGCGGCCAGATCGGCCTTGCGCGCTTCCAGCTCTTCACCCAGCTTCTTGGCCTGGGTCAGCACAGCCGTCTTGAGGCCGGCAAACGAAAAGTCCAGGTCACCCGAATGCAGCAAAGGGCGAGGCAGCTTGAAGGCCTGAGGATCGCCGCCCTCCGCCAGCTTCGAGAGCACGGGACCGCCCGGATAGGGCAAGCCCATGAGCTTGGCCGATTTGTCGAAAGCCTCGCCCGCAGCATCGTCGATGGTTTCACCGAGGATTTCGTATTCGCCCACGCCGTCCACACGCATGAGCTGGGTGTGCCCCCCCGAGACCAGCAGGGCCACAAACGGGAACTCCGGTGGGTCGGCACTCAGGAAAGGCGAGAGCAGATGGCCTTCGAGGTGGTGCACGCCCAGCACAGGCTTGTCCAGCGCGGCTGCCATGGCACAGGCTGCACCGGAGCCGACCAGCAAAGCCCCGGCAAGACCGGGTCCGCGCGTAAAGGCAATCACATCGACGTTTTCGAGCTGCTCTCCGGATTCGGCCAACACCTTCTCGGTCAGCGGCAGCACACGGCGAATATGGTCACGGCTGGCAAGCTCGGGCACCACGCCGCCATAGGCGCGGTGCATTTCAATCTGGCTGTGCAGCGCATGACTCAGCAAGGTGGGCACACCTTGACCGTCCGGCGTGCGCACCAGGGCCACACCGGTTTCATCACAAGAGGATTCGATTCCCAGGATCAGCAAACTCATGGCCGCAAGTGTAGGACTTGCGCCCTCCAGATGCAGAAAAGGCGGGCATTAGCCCTGCCCGCCTTCGCTATTCAATTCATAGCATCCTACGGTTGATTCACATTGGGGGTCCCGGAAATATAGTGTTCCAGCTGATGAATCGTGAACTGCTGGGCCGAGATGATTTCCTTGACGATGTCACCAATCGAAATCAGCCCCTGCAGCTCGCGGGTCTCGTTGATCACGGGTAGATGGCGCATGCGATTGCTGGTCATCAGTGACATGCACTCCTCGCTGGTCTGGCGCGGCAGCACGCAATGCACCTTGCGCGTCATGACCTCGTCCACGCGCGTGCTGGCCGAGCTTCGCCCTTGCAAAGCGATCTTGCGCGCGTAGTCGCGCTCGGTCACGATGCCCGCGATCTCGCCACCTTCCAGCACCAGCAGTGCGCCAATGCTTTTTTCCGCCATGAGCTGCAGTGCAGCCAGCATGGTGTCGGAGGGAGAAACGCTGTAGATAGTGCTGTTGCCCTTGGTGCGCAGAATTTCGGCGACGGTCGTCATCTGGTTCTCCTTTCTGGATCGGCCTGTCATGCAAAACGCATGACGACATGACCAGTGTGAGAATCCTGCTGCATTGCGGCAATCAGGCTATGCCCGTATACAAAAACAAAAAAGGCAGCCAAAGCTGCCTTGATACTGTCACTCAATCCGGGCTCAGCGCCGACCGCCCAGCAGTCCCGCGCCCAGCTTGAACAGATCTCCGGCATCAAGCTTGCCGTCGCCATTCTGATCGAGCAGGCTGCCAAGGATGCCTCCTGCCGCACCGCCTTGCGACTGGATCTGGCCACGCTCCTGATCCAGGGCATTGCCCAGGTCGCCGGCCCCCATGCCCTGCGTCTGGACCCGATTGGCCAGAAAAGACATCACCAGCGGAGCCAGCAGGGCCAGCAACTGACCTGCATTGCCACCCAGGCCCGTGGCCTGACCCAGCCGGGACTCGGCCTGCTGCTGCTGACCGCCAAAGATATTGCCCAGGATGGCACCTGCATCCAGCTGCGAGTTACCGGCACCGGAGCCGCCTCCCAGCACCGAGCCCAGAATGCTGCCCAGCCCACCCAGGCCGCCAGCCGCACCGGCGCCACCGCCCGCTGCGCCCAGCAGGCCACCGAGCCCGCCCAACAGCCCTCCCATATCCATCGCTCCATTGGCACTGCTGTGATCGCGCTGCAGCGCACCGAACAGATCGGCAGCTCCCTGAGGCTGGGCCGTGTTCTGGCCCAGCGCACCAAACAGCATGGGCAGCGCCACACCCACGGCCTGCTCGGCCTGCACAGAGTCGATGCCCAGCTGCTGGGCCAGACCCTGCATGGGAGCGCCCTGCAGCTGGCCCATGAGTTCGTCGGTCAAAGATGCGTTAGCGGTCATTTCAACACTCCTCAAAAACAGCGCACATGGTACGCGCGCCCTGTGTCCCGAAATGTGATCAATGTTCATTCACTACGCAAGCCCCTCCCGGGCTATAGACCATTGAGGCGGCCCGCGCCCTGGACAGGGCCTCCTGCAGGCCGCAGCGTCCGGTGACGGCTTGTCTCAGAAGGAGTGCGAGATGCCCACCAGCAGCGAGCGTGGCCTGCTGCCCTTGGGAACCGAAGGTCCGGCATTGCTGGCGCTGTTGATGGTGAACGCTGCGTCGGCCTCGTTGCGGATTGCGGAGACACCCGCATACAGCTTGGTGCGCTTGGACAGCGCATGGTCGTAGCGCACGCTCAGGGCACGGGCATCGCTGTTCGCACGCGCACGCCCCTGGAACTGCCCATAGGACAGCAGCACCTGCCCTGCCGTGCTGACCGGTATGGTCATGCTGGCTTCAAAGAAGCGTCCGCGCTTGCTGGCTGCATCCGGTAGATCATCTTCGCGGGTGGAAAGCAGCAAGGCCGCCCTGGCCACCTTGAAGTCATAGGAGCCGCCCAGCAAGCGATAGCGGTCGGTGTTCTGGGCCGTGGTGCGACGCTCCCACAGCGAGGCCCCCAAGCTCCAGGGACCGCGCGTGTAGTCCAGCGAGCCGCCGAACTGGCGCCCCACACTGGTGCCGGCGTTCTCACCGAACGAGTACATGCCCCGCACCACCAGTCCCGCCATGGAAGCCGACTGAAAGCGCAGCGAGTTGTCGGCGCGCAGCACCGTGCCGTCACGGAAATAGTTGGCGGCGTTGCCCCAGATCAGGCCCGTCAGAGCATAGGAAGCCAGCGAGGTATGAAACGTGGTGTAGTGGCGACCTACCGTCAGCTGACCCCAGTCGCCGCCCATGCCGACAAAGATCTGCCGACCGAAGGCCAGCCCTCCTTGACCGCGCTCGCCGGTATCGGCATTCAGTCCGGCCTCCATCACGTACAGCGCACGCAGGCCACCGCCCAGATCCTCAGTCCCGCGAACACCCCAGCGCGAGCCCGCCAGGACACCGCTTTCCGCGCGCAGGGTGCGACCCGCGCCGGTGGACACCGACTCGGCGGCCATGTCCACCACACCGTACAGCGTGAGCTGGGATGTGGCGGGCGCTGCGGTCTGGGCCTGAGCCAGCGAGCATGTGGAGATGAAGGCAGCGGCCACGGCCAAGCCTCCCGATTGCAAGGATGTCATGAAGTCTCTCTTTTTTAATAATGGATGGGGCTCGCGGCAGAGTCCTACCGCTATCGAGCCGCTGACAGCAGCATCCGCCGCAGTTGCGGGGACACCGTGTGGGAGTCCGACGCCTCAGATGGCGCCGGCCGCGCTCATTCGAGGCGGATGTTCTTTTGCGTGATCAGGCTGCCGTAGATGCGTGCATCGTTTTCGATGCGCCTGGCCAGCGAGGCGGCGCTGGTATCGTCGATGCGCCAGCCCTGGGCAAGCAGCTTGCTGCGGATATCGGGAGCATGAAGAATCTTTTCCAAGGCCGCGGCCAGCTTGGCGCGATGCTCTGCAGGCATGGAGGCCGGTGCCATGACCGCATTCCAGACTTCGATGTCCACATTGCCGGCACCAATCTCGGGCATGGCCGGGACGCCGGGCGCGAGCGGGCTGCGCTTGCTGGAACTCACGGCCAGGGCGGCCAGCTTGCCGGACTGGACCAGGGGCATGACGGTGGAGGCCGGCAGCAAGGCCATCTGCACCTGATCGCCCATCAAGGCGTTGACCACGGCAGGACCGCCGTTATAGGGCACATGCTGCAGATTCAGGCCCATGGCTTCCTTGATCAGCTCCACGCCCAAGTGGCCGCCGGACCCCGTGCCCACCGAGCCGTAGTTGCCCTGGGTCCCGGTCTTGAGCGCCTTGAAATAGGCGCCCGCATTCGCAGCCATGGACTTGGGAGCCACCAGCACCAGAGGGGCCGAGCCGATCATGGCCAGCGGTGCGAGATCCTTGATCGGATCGTAGGGCAGCTTGCTGTAGAGAAACTTGGAGCTGGTCAACGGGCCGTTGCCGATCACGCCTATGGTGTGGCCGTCGCCGGCCTTGGCCACGGCGTCGGCGCCGATATTGCCGCTGGCGCCCCCTTTGTTCTCCACCACCACAGGCTGCCCCAGGGCCTTGGTCAGGGGCTCGGCCAGCAATCGGGCCTGCACATCGGGCGAAGAGCCGCTGGCATAGCCGACGATCAAACGTATGGGGCGGGTGGGCCAGTCAGCCTTGCCCTGGGCCTGAGCCACCAAGGGCAGGCAGACAGCGGCGCACAGCAGCAGGGCAGCCCGGCGCACGGGCATCGATTTTTTTGTCATCTTCATGTCTCCAGAATCTCGGTCTCAGTCTCGGATCAACAATCGGCGTATCCAGCCATCAGTTCCATCATCGGTGGCAGGCGTCCGCTGGCGGGCAGGGCAAGCTGCGAACGGTACACCCGGGTTTGCAGGACAAAGTCCCGCTGCTGCGGCTTTTCAAGGTGATGCGCCTGCATTCGGTCGGCCCACCATTGGCTGCCTTGGGCGCATGCCGGTCCATCCAGATGCTCGGCCAGCATGACCACCGTGACTTCCCCCTGGGCCTGCTCGACAATGCGCTCCCCGCCAACGGGGTAGTGCAAGCAACGCTCCACAGGCACCACGCCCGCCGTGACACGCAGCAGACGCCCTTGCCGCACCGCCTGCTCCGCCCAGCGGGCTGCCTGCGCGGCCCAGGCCTGCGCATCGGTGGTGACGGCCTTGAGCGTCGTCAACGCCGCACCGCTGGATGCTCCAGCCTGGACCTGCAATAGGCAGGGCCTGCGCATGAAAGCACTCAGGCGCGGCCGCATGCGTGCCGACCAGGGCGTGGGATTGGCGATCACATCCGCATACTCGGCCGAGTCCAGGGCTGCCAGAGACTCCAGACCGTAGAGCGTGAAGTATCCACAGGCGCCGACATAGCGATGGCCGTAGACAAAGCCTGGCAAGCCCACGCGCTCGGGAACATGCTCGAGGGCATGCCAAGCCTCGTATTCTGCGCGAGCCTCGGGCCGGTCGATGTCGTTCCACAAGGCCAGAAAGGCGCTGCTCATGATGCAGAACCCGCGCCGGGCTGAATCAGCACCTTGCTCGCCAGCCGCGCGCGCGCCAGGTCAAAACCCTGCCCGGCCTGCGCAAGCGGCACGCGATGGGTGATCATGAGGCGCAGTTGATCTTGATGGGTCTGCATGAATTCAACAACCTCCAGCCAGCAGCGCTCGGGCGTGCGATAGGAGCCGCGCAGCTGCTGATGACGTCGCACCAGGGCCGTCAGATCCAGCGGCACGGGAGCGGAATGAATGCCGGCGATCACCAGCACGCCATGGGTCTTGAGCGCTCGCAGGGCCGGCGCCAGCACGGCAGCCGCCCCGGTGGCTTCGATCACCACATCAAAGAGAGCTTGTTGCGTGTACGCGGCAAGGGCTTCGTCGATGTCCTGCCCCTCGAAGTCCAGCAAATCCTCGAACCCCATGGAGCGCAGGACATCCAGCCGTGCGGCATCGCCATGGCCGGCCACCACCACCTGGGCCGCCCCCGCGGCACGCGCAAACAGCGCAATGCCCTGGCCGATATTGCCGGGCCCCAGGATCAGCACGCGATCGCCGGGCTGGACATTGCCCGTGCGCACGGCTTCGAAGCTCACCGACAGCGGCTCGGCCAATGCGGCAACCTCGGGGTCCACGCCGTGTGGAATCGGCACGCAATTGCGCAGGGGCACGGCCACATACTCGGCAAAGCCCCCATGGCGCATGACACCGATGCCGCGGCGGGTGGTGCAGGCATCGAAGTCGCCGGCACTGCAACTGGGGCATCTGCCGCAGGTGACCGAAGGCCGCACGGCCACCAACTGGCCCAGGGGCAGGTGCTCGGCCCCCTCGCCTCTGGCCGCGATCTCGCCGCTGAACTCGTGACCCATGGTCACCGGCAGCGCGGCCTGCAAAAAGTGATAGCTCGCCGTCCAGGCATCGATATGCAGATCCGTACCACAGACACCGGTGGAATGAACCCGCAGCAGCACCTCACCTGCGGCAGGCGACGGCATGTCGACCTCGTTGAGCTTCAGTCCCTTGGCGGACTCGGTTTTTTGCAAGGCTTGCATGAGAGAGGCAATGCATGCGTGAACATGCATCTCAGAACGAACAGGATCGGCAGTGTTGCCGCCCTTCATTCATATGTCCAACACTGATTTAATATAAAACTCATACTTTCTAAATATGGATTTATTCAGGCATGGAACTGAGACATCTGCGCTATTTCGTGGCGGTTGCCGAGCAGGGCAACGTCAGCAGGGCGGCCCGCAAGCTATTCATCGCCCAGCCGCCGCTGTCACAGCAGCTCAAGCAACTCGAGGATGAGGTCGGCACACAGCTCTTCACGCGCCTGCCGCGCGGCATGCAGCTCACCGCTGCGGGCGAGTCGCTGCTGGAAGATGCGCGCGTCATCTTGGCGCGTGCCGAGCAAGCCCCCTTGCGCGCGCGTGAACGCGAGCGCAGCAGCCAGACCGTACTGCGTCTGGGGCTGGTGCCCTCGGCCATGCAGTCCCTGCTGCCCGGCCTGCTGCAGGCTTTGGCACAGGACGGCTGGGAGGTGCAGATCGAAGCCCGTGAAATGATCTCGTCCCAGCAGCAGCGGGCCTTGCGCCAGGGCGAGCTGGAACTCGGCTTTGCCCGCCCCGGCCACAAGGAGGCCGACGAGCTTGAGCTGGCCAGCATTGACGACCCCTATTGCCTGGCTGTTCCAGCCTCCCACCCTCTGGCCGGAGGCAGTGGAATGCTGGATCTTCAAGCAGCCGTGCATCAGCCCTTTGTGGGCTTCACCCGCTATCAGGACACCGACTACTTCGACCGCACGGTCGCGCTGTGCGCCGAGGCCGGCTTCACTCCGCTGATACGCCACGAAGCCGGTCAGTTGGTGAATGTGCTGGCGCTCGTGGCCTGCGGTCTGGGCGTGGCCATCGTGCCGGCATCCTTCGCGATGTTCCACCGCGAGCAGATCGTGTTCCGGCCGCTTCGGGCTTCGCGCCAGGTCAGCCGGCTCGCCGTCCTGGCGTCTGCCGATGCGCTCAAGAGCAACCCGATGCTGGACCTTGTCGCCCAGCTCGCGCAATCCCAGCTGCAGGCCCTGGCTGCACAGCTGGCGCAACAGGGAGCGACGGAGTCTCGAGCACAGCCGGTTTGATTTATATAACCAAATCGTCTGACAACTCATGGTTTTTATAGCGACAATTACGTTAATCATGAGCATCAGCCACTACATCAAGGAAATCGGTCGCGGCACCAAGGGCGCGCGCTCTCTTTCGCGGGTCCAAGCCTGCGATCTGATGGGGCAGGTGCTGGACGGCAAGGTCAGCGATCTGGAGCTCGGCGGCTTTTGCATTGCCATGCGCTTCAAGGGCGAAAGCGCCGAAGAGCTGGCAGGCTTTCTCGACGCGACCCAGCAACGTCTGCCCGTGTGGCCGCAGGCCCATAAGGCCCGGCCCGTGGTGGTCATCCCCAGCTACAACGGCTCGCGCAAGCTGGCCAACCTCACACCGCTGCTGGCGGGTCTGCTGGCGCAGAAAGGACTGCCGGTGCTGGTACACGGCAGCCATACCGAGGACAAGCGCCTGGGCACGGCCGAGGTATGGCGGCAACTGGGCTGGACGGCCATCGAGCGGCCCATCGCTCTGGAGCCTGGCGACAAGGTCTGGATGCAGACCCGTCACCTGCTGGCGCCGCTGGATCGGCTGCTGCAGATTCGCCGCCAGATGGGCCTGCGCAACCCCTCGCACAGCATCGTCAAACTGCTGGACCCTATCCATGGCAGCAGCACCGCGCAGTCCGGGCTGGTGCTGGCCAGCTATACCCACCCGGCCTATGCCCAGCCCATGCTCCAGACCCTGGCCCTGCGTGCGACCAGTGCGCTGCTGGTGCGCGGCACGGAAGGCGAGGCCGTGGCCGCCCCTCACCGCGAACCCGTGAGCACGGGTGTGATTGCCGGAGAAATCTGCTTTGAGCGCTCTTCCCTGCACAGCAGCCAGCTCGCATCCGGCACCGAGAGCAGTGCCCCGGAACAAGATCTGAATGCCGAGCAGACAGCCCGGCTGACGCTGGACATTCTGAACGGCCAGTTGCCTGTGCCGGCGCCGATCGCGCAACAATTGGAACAAATACAAGCCCTGCACCAGGCCATGCAGGTCACCGATGCCGACGCTGCCGCCAGCCGCGCCGCACTGCAAGCCTATAACCGCAGCCCCGACTGCCGCAGCCCCGACTGAGACCCCACAATGACTGCCATTTCCCACAACCCCAATCAGCGCGGCTCGTGCACCCTGGTGGGTGCCGGCCCCGGCGACCCCGAGCTGCTGACCATCAAGGCCGCCAAGGCCATTGCCGCAGCCAGCGTGCTGTTTGTCGACGATCTGGTCAGCGATGGTGTGATGAGCCACGCCTCGCCCTCGGCCCGCGTGGTCTATGTGGGCAAGCGCGGCGGCTGCAAGAGCACTCCCCAGGCCTTTATCGAAAAGCTCATGATTGCGGCCGTGCAGGACGGCGAACGCGTGGTGCGCCTCAAGGGCGGCGACCCCTTCATCTTTGGCCGTGGCGGCGAAGAGGTCGAACATCTGCGTCAGGCCGGTATCGAGGTGGATGTCATCAACGGCATCACCTCCGGTCTCGCGGGCCTGACCAACCTGGGCGCCCCGCTGACCCACCGCGACCGCGCGCACGGCGTGCTTTTCATGACCGGCCATGCCAAGCCCGGCGACAGCGGCCCCGACTGGCGCCAGATCGCCGCCACGGCCCATGCGGCCAAGCTGACGCTGGTGATCTATATGGGAGTGAGCAGCGTCGAGCGCATCAGCAGCGAGCTGCTCAGCGGCCTGCCCGGCAGCACGCCCGTGGCCGTGATCCAGCATGCCAGCCTGCCGCAGCAGCGCCATGCGCTGACCTTTCTGAAGGATTTGCCGCAAAGCATTGCCGACCACCAGTTGGGCAGCCCCAGCATCATCGTCGTCGGCGATGTGGTCCAGGGCATTGCCGCCTGGCAGAACCAGCCCCAAGCCTTGCCGCAATCAGCGGCAGCCTGATCCAGGATCATCCCCGGGCTGTCCTGCAAGCCGGGCGAGCGGCAAGCGCCGCCTCGCTGCGAGACTACGTCCACGCAGAAGCGGCGATGCGACTCAGGGAGTACGAGTCTCGGCAAAGCGCTCGGCCAGCTCCTTGCGCAGTTCCTTGCGGATGATGGCGGCGTCCCAGCGGCGCTTTTCCTCGTCGGTTTCGAGCTGCAGCGGAGGCACAGGGGCAGGCTTTTTGTCATCGTCCACGGCCACCATGGTGAAGAAGCAGCTGTTCACGTGGCGCACCACCTGGCTGCGAATCTCCTCGGCAATCACCTTGATGCCGATTTCCATGGAGGATTTGCCGGTGTGGTTCACGCTGGCCAGAAAAGTCACCAGCTCACCTACGTGGATAGGCTGCAGAAACATCACCTGATCCACGCTCAGCGTAACGACATAGCGGCCCGCATAGCGGCTGGCGCAGGCATAGGCAACCTGGTCCAGCAATTTCAAGATGGCGCCCCCGTGCACATTGCCGGAGAAGTTGGCCATGTCAGGCGACATGAGCACGGTCATGCTCAGCTGGTGGGATGGTGTATTCATGGGGCGCGATTCTAGAAGTGATCCGGGACGCACGCTGAACCCTTGCGCATACCCCAATGGGACAATGGGCTGCAGATATAAACAAGTACCGACTTACACCGTGCTGTAAGTCTCAGGAGTGCGTCTTGCAAGTTCTATTTCCCAACCCCTTCGGCCAGCCTGCCGCCAGCGCACAGGAAGTTGCAGCGCTGCAGGCGCACATTGGCTTCTCAGATGCTTATGCGCAGTTTCTGATCACACAGAACGGCTTTTCCATGTATGCGCTGGAACAGGCCTCAGACCACGCCAGCTATCTTCATGACAGCACCGAGATTGCCAGCGAAAGCCACGCCAACTTTGCCGACCTCTTCAGCTTTGGCGCGCAACTGCATCAGGAAGACCTGAAAACCGTGCAGTCCGAATTTCTGCTGGCCCGCTGGTTTGTAGCCATTGGCCACGACCAGGGTGGCAACCCATTTGTGGAAGTTCTGCACGGTCGGCACAAGGGAAAGATCGGCAGTCTGGACCACGACCTTTTTCTGGGCGCCAGCGATCTGCAGGAATTCTTCGGCGATATGGAGCTGGAGCATATTGCGGCACTCAGCCTCGCCGATCAGGCCGATGCACTGTGCGACTCCAAGCTGGGCCTAATCTGGTTTCACGCCAGTGACCTGAATCACTTTACGGCCTGCTGCATTCACTGCGACGACGGTTTCTGGGGCTTTGTAGTGGACGAGCCCAAAATCTGAGGCATCTGGGACAATCGCGGCCTTGTTCTTGCTCCATCGCCCTGCCCGCCGTGTCCTCCTCTTCACAGGTCCCCTTCCAGATTTTTGACGCCATCATCATCGGCGCCGGTGCCGCCGGCCTGTTCTGCGCGGCCCAGGCCGGCCAGCAGGGCCTGAAAGTGCTGCTGATCGATCATGCGCCCAAGGTGGCCGAGAAGATCCGCATCTCGGGCGGCGGGCGCTGCAACTTCACCAACCGAGATCTGGACGTGCGTGCGCCGCACAAGCATTTTGTGGGGCAGAACCCTCAGTTCTGCCGCTCGGCCCTCTCGCGCTTCACGCCTGCCGACTTCATCACGTTGATGGACAGACACGGCATTGCCCACCACGAAAAGCACAAGGGCCAGTTGTTTGCCGACCATTCGGCCGAGGACATCATCGCCATGCTGCTGGCCGAGTGCAGCGCGGGCGGCGTGCAGCGCTGGCAGCCTTGCCAGGTCAAGAAAGTAGTGCTTTCGCCGTCAAACCAAGACACAGAAAGCGATTTCAGCTATCAGATTGAAACCGATCGTGGCCTGGTACAGGCCGCCAATCTGGTCATTGCCACCGGCGGCCTGAGCATTCCCAAGATAGGCGCCACCGACTTCGGCTACCGCCTGGCCCAGCAGTTCGATCTGCCGCTGATCGAGCGCACGCCCGGCCTAGTGCCCATGACCTTCGACGGCGAAGGCTGGCAACCCTACGCGGGCCTGGCCGGTCTGGCCCTGCCTGTGGAAATCAGCACCGGCAGCAAAAAGGAGCGCATGAGCTTCCACGAGGATTTGCTGTTCACCCACCGCGGCCTCTCGGGTCCCGCCGTGTTGCAGATCTCCAGCTACTGGAAGCCCGGCACCCCGCTGCAGATCAATCTGCTGCCTGGCGTGGATCTGGCCGAGGTGCTGGCCCAAGCCAAGCTCCACTCGCGCAAGCTGGTGGCCAACGAGCTGGCCGCCCACCTGCCCGCGCGCCTGGCCGATGCCTGGGTCGGCCGCATGCCCGAGCTGCAGCGCCCCATCAACGAGGCCGGCGACAAGGCCCTGGCCAGACTGGCCGAGCAGCTGTCGCGCTGGGAGATCACCCCCACGGGCACCGAGGGGTATAAAAAAGCCGAGGTCACGCTGGGCGGCGTGGACACCAAGGTGCTGTCCCAGCAAACCATGGAATGCAAGACCCGGCCGGGCCTGTACTTTATCGGCGAGGTGGTAGACATCACCGGCTGGCTGGGCGGCTACAACTTCCAGTGGGCCTGGGCCAGTGCCGCCGCCTGCGCCCAGGCCATGGCGGAAAAGCAGTCAGTCATGGTTTGAGCGACTGGAACCGAAGCGCCTGCCGCCATGAAAAAAGGATGGTTGAGCCATCCTTTTTTGCTGCCAGCGCCTTCGGCGCACCACCCGATCAGGCAGAAAACTCCTTGCCTTCATAGTGTTCGGGAACCTTGAGCTGCCCCGAGGCGATGGCAGCCGACGCCTTGGCCACGCGCTCGCGCACAGCGGCGGCCACGCCCTGGCCCATTGTCAGGCGTACGGCCGCCGGATCGCTCAGGCCAATCTTGCGAATACCCGGGCCGGGCGCACCGCGCTCCTGCATGTCCTTGACGGCCAAGAACGCGCCAATGCCCACATCGGCCCAGGCGGAAGCGACGAACACCTGCGGGTCCACCGTGGTCCAGTCGATCACATTGCCAATCTGGCGCGTGCCCGCTTCGCGGCAGGCCTGAGTCACGCCATCGCGGCCGGAGTTGAGCATGGTGAAGATCACATCGGCACCGGCAGCCATCTGGGCCTTGGCAATGCGGTGCGACAAAGCGTTGTCGTCCTGATCGCCCGAGAAGTTCGTCAGCAGCTTGACCCTGGGGTCGGTATCGCGCACACCGGCCGCATAGGCAGCACGCCCCTTGAGCCCCGGGGGCACGCGAATGCCCGACATATGGCCGACCACACCGGTTTTGGTGGTCAGCGCCGCCAGCACGCCCGCCAGATAGGCCGACTCTTCCTGCAGCACGTCATAGCTGCAGAGATTGCCTCCCTGTACCGCGCCCTGGGTCACGACGAACTGGGTTCTGGGAAAGCGCGCTGCGACTTCGGCTGCGGCCTGATTGTTCTGCCCGCCATGGGCAATCACCAGTTGCGCACCCTGCTCCGCAAGCTGTGCAAGAGCCGGCACCAGCAACTCCTTTCTGGGCGCCATGCCGTCGAGAAAGCGGGTCTGCACGCCCAGCTCCTGGCGTGCTTTTTCCAGGCCGCGCCAGCCGGCCTCCATAAAGCCCTTGTCGCTGCGCGAGCCCGCAAACAGACCGCCCACCACCAGGGAACCGCCGGATGCGGCAGGCCCGGAAACTCCGGCCCTGCCGGCACAGGCCGTCAATGCCAGCAAGCCCGGCACGGCTACGGCCGAAGCCATCCATTGGCGACGCGAAATAAATGAGAAATGAGAAGCGCTGGACAAGATGGAAGCTCCTTGAACACAGAAAAACAGCGACGCGCACAGGCACGAAACCCACTTATTCCTTGACCTCGGTCACGAAATAAAGTCCTCAAACTGTATGCAATTTCCGTGCACACGATACTCCCAAGAAACCCCAGCGCCGGGCTCGGCTGTCCTGGCTCCTGGGCAGCACCGTGCTCTTGCATTGCGCATCCGGCCTCGCTCCGCAATACACGCGACTTGAACGCGCCGATAGTCCAAAAGGCACAATGGCGGTGCCTGAATCTGGTCTGCGACAACGCCCTGCCTGCTGCCGCAAAACCATGTACGCGCGACCGATGCCGAATTGCTTCACACCCCATTCAAGACGCAGCCCAAGTCTTGGTCTATAATGCTCGACTTTGCTGGCATTACCCCGTCGGCCATACTAGTTAAAAAGTGGCGGGGAAACCGCTGTTCACGGCTCTCAGGCCCGATCTTCCCGAGAACCCTCTGTCAGCACAGATATATCTGGAAATTAAATGACTACCATCCGCGTCAAAGAAAACGAGCCCTATGAAGTTGCCCTGCGCCGCTTCAAGCGCACCATCGAAAAGCTGGGTCTGCTGACCGATCTGCGTGCTCGCGAGTTCTACGAAAAGCCCACAGCCGAGCGCAAGCGCAAGAAGGCTGCTGCCGTGAAGCGTCACTACAAGCGCGTTCGCAGCATGCAACTGCCTAAGAAGCTGTACTAATCGTTGATTAGGACCAGTCGGCCTTAAAACAGCCGCAAACCCGCGCTCGGGACGCCAGGCGCGGGTTTTTTGTTTTCTGGCCACTGCCAAGCCTGCCCGGCTGCGCAGTGACCTCCCAGCGCATGGACAGTCAGCGTCCGTTCGCCCACCCCAAGGAGAAAGCCATGAGCCTGAAAGCCCAGATTACCGAAGACATGAAGACCGCCATGCGTGCCAAGGACAGCGCGCGCCTGGGCACCATCCGCCTGCTGCAGGCCGCGATGAAGCAAAAGGAAGTGGACGAGCGCATCGAGCTCGACGACGCAGCCGTCATCGCCATCGTCGACAAGCTGATCAAGCAGCGCAAGGACTCCATCGCCGCCTTCGAAGCCGCCAACCGCGCCGATCTGGCCGATGTGGAAAAGGCCGAAATGGAAGTGCTCAAGGTCTATCTGCCCGAACGCATGGGAGAAGCCGAGATCACCGCAGCCGTGCAGGCCATCGTGGCCGAACTGGGTGCCTCCGGCCCCGGCGACATGGGCAAGGTGATGGGCGCCGTCAAGGCCCAGCTGGCCGGCAAGGCCGATATGGGCCTGGTGTCCGCTGCCGTGAAGGCCGCGCTGACCAAGTGAGAGCGCCCTGTGCGCTGCTTCATCAAGGCGCCTTACGGCGCCTTTTTTGTGACTGAACCATTAGTATTGATAGCTTTATCAGCTCTTTCATCAATGTTTTCAGACTGTTTTATATCTAAGAACTCTTAATGGCGCGCAGCAAGCTATGAAATTGTAAAAAACATTCACTGGATTCCGTCCGGGCAAGCCCGGATGGAAATCAAGCGCCTATGCCTTGCCAGGCTTCAGGCCCGGACGCACCAGCAACATGGCGACCACTCCGACGCCGGTGGCCACCGCTGCAGCAGTAAACATCGCCGAGTAGCCATGACGCAGAGTCAGATAGCCTGTCAGCGTCGGTGCAATGATGGCTGCCGTGTTGGCTATGGCATGCGTGATGCCGCTGAAGGTGCCGGTACGCGAACGAGGTGCCGTATCGATCACGACGGCCCAGTACACGGAGTTGGCCAGTGAGTTCATCGCATTGGCAACGGCAATCAGTCCCAGTGCAATCCATGGCGAGCTGCTGACCGAAACCATATAGAACACCACGCTGGTCACCAACAAGCAGGCTGCGGCAAACACCGAGCGCGCACGGTACAGGCTGCCAGTGCGCTTGAAGATGGCATCGGAGATACGACCGCCCAGGAGCACGGTGACACAAGCCCCGACCCAGGGAATCATGCCCAGATACCACAGCGACGAGAGGTTGAAGCCGAATTGATCCTGCAGATACTTGGGAGTCCAGGTCAGCAGCAGGAAGTTCACGTACATGAAGGCAAAGTAGGCCACCGCATTCAGTACCAGGCTATGGTTCAGGAAGTAGTGCCACCAGGGGATCGGCGTGTCGCTCAAGTCCGATGCCGATGCCGATGCGGAAGGGGCCGCAGGAACGCTCTTCCGTTCGGATCTCAGCTCACTATCAATGTAGCTCTTCTCGGCCTCAGAGATGAAGCGGTTGTCGGCGGGACGGTCTGTGAAAATTCTCAGGAAGTACCAGATCAGGCAAAGATTCAGCGAGCCCAGAATGATGAACATGCTGCGCCAGCTGCCGGTGAAGTGCAGCAGCGCGGTCGCTACCGGGGCTGTCAGCAGTGCACCCAGCGGAGTACTGACCAGGCCCAATGCGACCACGAAGCCGCGCTCCTTGGGGAGTGCCCAGACCGAGATGCTCTTGTTGATGGCCGAATAAGCGGGGCCTTCGGCAAAGCCGAAGACGATACGTACCATCGCGAAGCCCAGCAATGCCGAACTGAACAGCACTAGGCCGACGTCCCCCGCAAAGGCGGTGCAGATGGCCAAAATGGACCAGATTGAGCCCGCCCACTTCCAGATCTTTCGCGGTCCCAGACTGTCGGAAAGAAAGCCGCCAAGCAGCGCACCACACATGTAGCCGTAGCCGAAATAGCCCAGCAAGCTGCCCCACTGCGCGCGGTCGAATCCGTACTCGCCCGTGATGGCCCCGGCCGAGTATGAGATAGCGCCGCGGTCTATGTAGTTGAACAGCGCCATCAGCATGATGAACAGGAAGATGCGGTAGCGCTTTTTTTCGTCTATCAAGGAGTTCATGGAGAAGTCTCTTTCCTCTGGTCATTGCGGGGCGGTATCGGCATGCTGCGCTGCATGCTCCAGGGCACGGCCGGCGCGCAGCAGCAATGCCTCGTCGCCGAAACGGCCAATCAACTGCAGGCCTATGGGCAGACCAGCACTGCTGCCGAAGGGCACGGAAAGGCTGGGATGACCGGTGAAATTTGTCGGTGCCGTCAGTCGAATCAACAGCCAGAAGGTGGGATGCATCTGGCCATCGAGTTCGGTCAAGCGCTCCTGCAAGGATGGAGCTACTGTGCCTGTGGTCGGGGTCAGCAGCACATCAACCAGGCCCAGCACCCGGTCGAATGCCGCTCTGGCCGCAGCCTGGCTACCCTTGGCATCCAGGTATTCGGCCGCGCTGATGTCTTTGCCGGTGAGAAGCCGGGCACGTACCTCATCGCTGAACGGAAGCTCCTGGCGCAATGCACGCTGGTGATTGGCATAGGCTTCGGCACGCAGCACCACCTGTTGGGCATTGAAAATGTCCTGAATCTCGGGCAGATCAATTTCCACGATCTCAGCCCCTGAGTCGCGCAGAGCCTGTAGCGCTCTTGCATGACTCCGGCGCACTGGATCAGTGATAAATTCGCCATAAAAACGCTGCAACATTCCCACGCGCAGGCCTTTCACACCACGCTCAAGGGTGGCGCTGTAGGCCCCCGCACGGCCGGTCAACACCTCCAGCAGCCGGGCGCTGCCAGCCACATCGCGCGACAGCGTTCCCACATGATCCAGCGACTGACTCAGCGTGAAGACGCCATGCCTGGACAACAGGTCATAGCCGGGCTTAAGCCCCACCACGCCGCAGAGTGCAGCAGGCACCCGCACGGAGGCGCTGGTATCCGTGCCCAGCGCCAGGTCGCACAGGCCTGCCGCCACGGCAGCGGCGGAGCCACTGCTGGAGCCGCCACTGATGCGATCCGGATCGTGCGGGTTGCGCACTGGCCCGGACCATGACACATCTCCGGTAGGTCCATAGGCGAATTCATGGGTATTGGTCTTGCCCAGAATGACCGCACCGGCTACCCGCAGTGAGGTAACCACAGCGGCATCCTCCGTGGCTATCCGTGACTGGTATTGCTGCGAGCCCATCGTGGTGCGCAGCCCTGCGACATCTATCAGGTCCTTGACGCCCACGGTTTGGCCGTGAAGCGGCCCCAAGCTGCCCCCGTTGGCAGCAACCTGGTCGCAGAGATCGGCCTGCAGGCGCGCTCCTCCGGCATCTACGCTGATGAAGGTCCGCAGCGTACTGTCGGCAATGGCTTGCAATTGCTGGTCTGCATGCGCACGGCAGGCTCCGGCAGAGTCAGCACTCGCGCCCGGCGCGCGGAAGGGATTAGAGTTGGTTGGCATTGAAATCCTTGCATGTCACACGCTCAGGCCGACGGCTCTTTGCCCATCACCCAACCCAAACGTTTGTGTAATGTAATAACGCAGACTTTCAACCCCTATCCATGTTTACCCGAACGTTTGGGTTTGAGTCAAAAAAAGAGCCACAGCTAGTGCGGCTCGATAATTTCCCCCTCAGACCTCTTACGTATGCAGAGGTGAGAGATGGCGCGGCGCTTCCAGCTTCGCATCGGGCTGAGTGCTATGGCGTATGCGCAACTGGGGCTGCAGCCTGACCGAATCCGGCCTCATTCCGCTGATGCACTGCTGCAGCAACTCCATGCCGCGAAAGCCCATTTCATGCATGGGCGAATGAATGGTGGTCAGTGCCACAGGCAGGTAGGCGGCCAGGGGCGTGTCATTGAAGCCGACGATAGCCACGTCCTGCCCTATGCGCAGCCCCGCATCGCGGGCCGCGCCCATCAGGCCTATGGCCAGGAAGTCATTGGTCGCGAACACTGCCGTCGGAAACGGCCTGCGGCTGAACAATTGCAGACCCATCTGATAACCGGCATCCGCATGAAAGGCACTGTGCAGAACCCACTGCGAAGGGATGTCCACGCCACAGGCCGCACAGTGATCGACGAAGCCTCTGGCACGATCCGCACCGGTGCTGGCAAACTCCAGGCCCGCCAGGACGGCAAGCCGGGTGTGTCCCAGGGACAGCAGATGCTCTGCCGCCATCCGTCCTCCTAGAAGGTCGTCGCACGTGATGGAGCAGAAGTCCGGTCCCAGATGGCGGCTGACCAGAACCAGCGGCATGCCCCGCTGCTGCAATTCATCCAGCATGGGACGGCACTGTGGCCGGGCATCTGCAAAGATCAGCCCGTCTACCTTGCGCCCTAATGCATTGGCCAACTGTTCTCGCTCATGCTCGAGGTTGTCACCTGTATGGGCCATGAATGTCACATAGCCACGCCGCAATGCTGCTTCGTTGATGCCTTCGTAGATCATCGCGCCCACGAGATCCGAGATATAGGGCAAGAAGGCCGCAATGCTGTTGCTGCGATTGGTGCGTAGTCCTTTGGCTTGCAGATTTGGCCTGTAGTTGCGTTGCTGGGCCAGTTCGCGGATGCGTCTTACCGTGGGCTCCGATGCCGCAGCCCGTGCATCCTCATCGGTCCCGTTGAGCACCCGCGAGACCGTGGAGACATGGATCTTGAGCTCTTGGGCAATGGAGCGCAGTGTGGGCGCGTGCGAGGAGGACTTCATGCTTTGAAAGAATTTAGCCAGAACTCGGCCGCAACCATGACATGACCACGACAGTACCCGGCAGGGACGAAGCACCGATTATGGATGGCGGAGCCTCCCCCTGGGATGGGTCTGCAAGCCCTGCTGCGCAAAATACGTTTGCAGGAATTCGACAGCCACGCGCACCTTGGCTGAGCGCTCCAGCCGTGTTGGATAGACAGCCCATATATTGGCCTCCTGCTGCCAGGGGGCAAGCACTCGCACCAGTTGCCCGGACTGTAGTTGAGCAGCCACGTCCCACACCGAGCGTAGGATGATGCCGTGCCCATCCAGCGCCCACTGCGCAACCATCTCGCCGTTGTTGCTGGACAGCGGCCCGGTCACTTTGACCGTGGACTCCTCGCCACCGGCGCGCAGCTTCCAGACACCGAAGGGATGGTCACGCTCCTTGATGACCAAGCAGTCATGCGCAGCCAGCTCGTCGAGCGTGCGCGGGCTGCCACGCCGCTGCACATAGGCCGGGGCCGCACACAGCACGCGATGGTTGTCGGCCAGATGCCGGGCAATCAGGTGCGGTGCGATCTCGTCGCCCACGCGCACATCGAGATCAAGTCCTTCGCCCGCCACATCGACGATACGGTCAAACACATCCAGTCTTACCTGCAGGCCCGGATGCCGAGCCACCAGCTCGGACACGGCCGGCGCCACTATGTTGCGGCCGAAACCGAAGCTGCTGCTCATGCGCAGCAGACCGCGCGGCTCTCCTGCGGTCCTGCTCACATCCTGTACCAAATGGTCTATGTCATCGAGGATACGCTGTGCCCACTGGAACACGCGCTCGCCCTCCTCCGTCACTGCCATGCGGCGCGTAGTGCGGTGCAGCAGCTTCACGCCAAGCGCCTCTTCCAGCAGACGTATGCGTTTGCTCACATAAGCAGGCGAAGCACCCAATTCCTGCGAGGCTGCTGCAAAGCCGGCACGGCGCACCACAGAGAGAAAGACACGCAAATCTTCAGGCAGCAAATTTTTAAACACGATATGTAAACAATCAGACTACAACTGCAGGATTGTCTTCAATCAAAGATGGTTTGAGAATAGTTTCCATCGCTTCTTCAAGCATTTCAACGAGCAAACGCCGAACCATGACCACCATTAAGAAAATCGCAGTTCTCGCCGGCGACGGCATCGGCAAGGAAGTCATGCCCGAAGGCCTGCGCGCGCTGGAAGCCGCAGCCAAGCGCTTCGACCTGCCGCTGGAGTTCCACCATTTCGATTGGGCCCATTGCGACTACTACGCCGAACACGGCCAGATGATGCCCGACGACTGGAAGGCCCAGCTCTCGGGCATGGACGCCATCTTCTTCGGCGCCGTGGGCTGGCCCGCCACCGTGCCCGACCATGTCTCGCTGTGGGGCTCGCTGCTCAAGTTCCGCCGCGAATTCGACCAGTACATCAATCTGCGTCCGGTGCGCCTGTTCGAAGGCGTTCCCTGTCCCCTGGCCGGCCGCAAGCCCGGCGACATCGACTACTACGTGGTGCGCGAGAACACCGAAGGCGAATACACCTCGCTGGGCGGCGTGATGTTCGAAGGCACAGACCGCGAGATCGTGATCCAGGAATCGGTCTACTCGCGCAAGGGCGCCGACCGACTGCTCAAGTACGCGTTCGATCTGGCCCAGAGCCGCGCCAAGAAGCACGTGACCCTGGCCACCAAGAGCAACGGTATCGCCATCAGCATGCCCTGGTGGGACAAGCGCGCCGACGACGTGGCCAAGGACTACCCCGAAGTCACGCTGGACAAGCAGCACATCGACATCCTGACCGCGCGCTTCGTGCTTCAGCCCGGCCGCTTCGACGTGGTGGCTGCCACCAATCTGTTTGGCGACATCCTGTCCGACCTGGGCCCTGCCACCACGGGCACCATCGGCCTGGCGCCGTCGGCCAACCTCAACCCCGACCGCAACTTCCCCTCGCTGTTCGAGCCCGTGCATGGCTCGGCGCCCGACATCTACGGCAAGAACATCGCCAACCCCATCGCCATGGTCTGGTCAGGCGCGCTGATGCTGGACTTCCTGGGCCGCAGCGAAGATGCCTGGCGTCAGGCCCACGACACCATCGTGGCTGCCATCGAGCACACGATCAAGGCCGGTCCGCTGACGCCCGATCTGGGCGGCAAGGCCGATACCACCGAGGTGGGCAAAGCCATCGCGGCGGCCATCGCCAACGCCTGATGACTCCTGGCTGGCTGCGGCCGGCCTGATTCAAGATGAGAAGCACCCCGTGCAGACAGGACCTGCACCTGGGTGCTTTTTCACGCCTGCGCCGCCAGGCCACCGGCGGCGGCGCGGCTTCAGCCCGGGGATTTGGCTTTGGCTTGCGAAGCCGGTTTTCTGGCCGCCCGGGCCTGGGCATTGCGCTGCGCAGCGGCCTGCACCAGCGCCTGGAACGCTGCGCCGTCGAGCGCTTCGCCGACATGCAGGTCTATGGCCCGGCGCGTGGCTCCTTCAAGACTGGCATTGAACAGGCCGGCCGGATCGGCCAGGGCCGCGCCATGCGCGAAGGTCAGCTTGACCACGGCCTTGTAGGTCTCGCCCGTGCACAGAATGCCGTCCTGCGACCATACGGGCGTTCCACGCCATTTCAGCTCTTCCACCACGGCGGGCAAGGCCTCGCGGATCAGCGCCCGCACGCGGGCCAGCATGGCGCCGCGCCAGTCGTCCAGGCCGGCAATCCTGGCATCGATCAGAGCCGAAGCCTCGGGGCCGCTGACAGGTTCGGCCGAAGGTGCAGGCATGGGTAGCAAGGCAGTCATAGATGGGTCTCCATGGTTGGACCTGGAACCATGTCCGGCACAAGGCTCAAGACATGGGACAAGGATTGCACCACGGTAGCACGCCAGAGCAGAGCGGTCCCAGAGTGCCAGCCCGCCCTATATCAGGCTCATACCAGGCTCAGCCCAGCTCCCCCGCAATCTCGCGCAGGCATTCGACCAGCAAGCCCGTGGTCGGCGTCAGCGGCTGGCCACGCAAGGTGATCAGTCCCACGGGCGGCAGATCTATGGGCACGACCAGATCCAGCATGGCCAGCGTACCCAGGGCAGCATGGCAGCGGGCCACACCGCGCGCCATGAAGGCCACGGCGCCGCGCTGGTGTACAAAGGTCAGCTGCGAGAGAAAGGACGCGGTCTCCACGATGTCGGCCGGCGGGTGCAGGCCGTGGGCATAGAACTGCTGCTCCAGCTTCACACGCAGCGAGGCCCAGGGCGGTGGCAGCACACAGGGCTGGCCCGCCAGGGCC
This sequence comes from Comamonas sp. E6, assembly GCF_001010305.1. NCBI lineage: Bacteria > Pseudomonadati > Pseudomonadota > Betaproteobacteria > Burkholderiales > Comamonadaceae > Comamonas > Comamonas sp. E6. Next base: position 116,733 of record NZ_BBXH01000019.1, on the reverse strand, counting down.
TGCCAGCTGGCCGCGCCCGGCGCCAGCAGCGCATGACCGGGTCGCACCACAGCCACCATGGGATCGTCGTACAGAGCCTCGGTCTCCAGGTCGGGCGCGGCATAGCCAGGCTCCAGCCGTCCCACGAACAGATCCAGCTCGCCCAGGCGCAGCTTGGGCAGCAAGCGCGTCAGGTCCCCTTCCTCCACCATCACCGTGGTCTGGTCCGAACGCGCTTTCAAGCGCTCCACGGCGCGCGCCAGCAGCACCGGCGTGGCCACCACCATGGCCCCCACACTGGCGCGCCCGCGGGCACCGCTGGCCTCGGCAGCCATCTCGTCGCGCGTGCGTTCGAAACCGGCCAGCACCGAGCGTGCAAAACGCACCATGCTGACACCGGCTGCCGTGGGTTCGGTGCCGCGCGTGGAGCGCTCGAACAGAGCCATGCCCAGCATGCGTTCGACCTCGGCCAGAGTCTTGGAGACGGCAGGCTGGGTCACTGCCAGAAACTCGGCCGCACGGCCCAGGTGGCGGAACTGGTCCAGCGCCACCAGCAGCTGCAGATGGCGCAGCTTGAGGTTGGAGCGCAGCACACGATCGATCTTGCTCATGGGGCTTCATTACCTAATAGTTATGAAGAGAGTCTATCTTTTCATTGGATTGTCATGGAGCAGTTTTGAACAATCGGGGCTGGCAGTTCATATAACGACAGGAGACAAGCGATGATCCCCCCACACAGCAGCCGACGCAGCTTTGTGCTCGGCACCCTCGGCGCAGCCACGCTCGGCACTTCCACCACCCTGCTGGCCCAGACCTGGCCCGAACGCCCCATCACCTTCATCTGCCCCTGGCCTGCCGGCGGCACGGCCGACCAGTCCATGCGCGCGCTGTGTACCGTGGCCAGCCGCATCCTGGGCCAGGCGATTGCAGTGGAAAACCGCGCCGGAGCCTCGGGCATGATCGGCTCCAAGGCCCTGGCCTCGGCGAAGCCCGATGGCTACACCATCGGCCAGATCCCGATCTCGGTCACGCGCTTCTCCCAGCTGGGCACGCTGCAGGCCGATCCGCGCAAGGACTACACCTATATCGCGCGTACCTCGGGCCAGACCTTCGGTATCGCCGTGCCGGCCAACTCGCGCTTCAAGACCCTGCAGGACTTCGTCGCCGCCGCCAAGGCCAAGCCCGGCAGCATCACGTACGCCCACGCCGGCGTGGGCGGCGCCACGCATGTGGGCATGGAAGAATTTGCGGCCGCAGCCGGCATACAGCTCAGCCACGTGCCCTACAAGGGCGGCGCCGAGGCGCTGCAGGGCGTGCTGGGCGGCCATGTGGACGCGCTGGCCGACTCCAGCTCCTGGGCTCCGCATGTGGAAGCCGGCAAGCTGCGCCTGCTGGCCACCTGGGGCGAGCAGCGCACGCCGCGCTTCAAGGACGTGCCCACGCTCAAGGACCTGGGCTACAACGTGGTCGTCGATGCGCCCAACGGCATCGGCGCGCCCAAGGGCCTGCCGCCCGCCGTCGAAGCCAAGCTGCGCGATGCCTTCCGCCAGGCCGTGGCCAGCCCCGAGTTCAAGTCCGTGGCCGACAGGCTGGACGCCCCACTGCTCTACCTGGACGGCCCCGACTACGCCAAATATGTGAACACGGTCTACCAGAAGGAAACCGTGCTCATCGACAAACTCAAACTGCGCGAGCTGATGCGCTGACGCGCCGCGTCCCCGCCGCATCCCCACCGCCTCAAGCCCGCCATCCCCGGACTCCAAGATGCTCTCCTCCTCCTCTTCCCTGCTGCACCTGCACCCCAACGACAATGTGCTGGTGGCCAAGACCGCCCTGGCCCTGGGCCAGGACATTCCCGAGCTGGGAGTGCGCACGCGCGCCCAGGTGCCGGCCGGCCACAAGATCGCGGCACGCCGCATCGCCGAGGGCGAGCAGGTCAAGAAGTACGACACGGTGATCGGCGTCGCCACCCGCGATCTGGAGCCTGGCGACTATGTGCACAGCCACAACCTCAAGCTGGTGGACTACTACCGCGACCCCTCGTTCGGCGCCGACGTGCGGCCCGTCCAGTATGTGCCCGAGGAGCAGCGCGCCACTTTCCAGGGATTTGTGCGAGCGGGCGGCGGCGTGGGCACGCGCAACTTCATCGGCATCCTGTCCTCGGTCAACTGCTCGGCCACCGTGATCAAGCGCATTGCAGCCCACTTCACGCCCGAGCGGCTGGCAGCTTTCCCCAATGTGGACGGCGTGGCCGCCTTTGCCCAGAGCAGCGGCTGCGGCATGTCCTCACCCAGCGAGCACTTCGATGTGCTGCGCCGCACCCTGGCCGGCTATGCGCGCCACCCCAACCTGGCGGGCGTGCTCATCGTGGGCCTGGGCTGCGAACGCAACCAGGTCGATGCATTGGTGGATTCGCAAGGCCTCAAGGAAGGCCAGTTGCTGCGCACCCTGGTGATGCAGGAAGTGGGTGGCACGCGCGCCACCATCGAAGCAGGTATTGCCGCCATCGAAGAAATGCTGCCCATCGCCAACCAGGCGCAGCGCAGCACCGTCAGCGCCGCCCATCTCAAGATCGGCCTGGAATGCGGCGGCTCGGACGGCTTCTCGGGCATCACTGCCAACCCCGGCCTGGGCGCGGCCATGGACATTCTGGTGCGCCACGGCGGCACGGCCATTCTGTCCGAGACACCCGAGATCCATGGCGTGGAGTTCATGCTCACGCGCCGCGCCATCAGTCCCGAAGTCGGCCAGAAGCTGCTGGACCGCCTGGCCTGGTGGGAACGCTACGCAGCCGGCCAGAACGCCCAGTTCAACGGCGTGGTCGGTCATGGCAACCAGGCCGGCGGCCTGGCCAACATCTTTGAGAAATCCCTGGGCAGCGCCATGAAGGGCGGCACCACGCCGCTGCGCGCCGTCTATGAATATGCCGAGCCCATCACCGAACACGGCTTCGTCTTCATGGACTCGCCGGGCTACGACCCGGTGGCCTCCACGGGCCAGATCGCCAGCGGCGCCCAGCTGATCTGCTTTACCACGGGCCGCGGCTCCATGTTCGGCAGCAAGCCCGCACCCACCATCAAGCTGGCCAGCAACACCCCCATGTACAAGCGCCTGCAGGAAGACATGGACATCAACTGCGGCGTGGTCGTCGACGGAGAGCTGAGCGTGCCCGAGCTGGGCCAGCAGATCTTCGAGCAGATCCTGCACCATGCCAGCGGCGAGCCAACCAAGAGCGAAGCCCTGGGACTGGGCGACCATGAATTCGTGCCCTGGCATCTGGGCATCGTGAGCTGAGGAAAACGCATCTTCCAGAGCTTCCCGCCCATACCCAATCTTCACTTTCTGCGATTTTCACCATGAACGCCACGCCACTCAGACTGCAACGCACCGAACTGCAGCGCAGCGCCAACTTCATCGCCGGCACCTGGACGCCCGCTGCCAGCGGCGCCAGCTTTGCCGTGACCGATCCGGCCACGGGCAGCACCATCACCAGCGTTCCCGATTCAGGTGCGGCCGATGCACGCACCGCCGTGGACGCCGCCCAGGCCGCCCTGCCAGCCTGGCGCAAGCTGCCGGCCAAGCAACGCGCCGCCATCATCAAGCGCTGGAACGATCTGGTGCTGGCCCATCAGGACGATCTGGGCACGCTGATCTCGCTGGAGCAGGGCAAGCCGCTGGCCGAGGGCAAGGGCGAAGTGGCCTATGCAGCCAGCTATATCGAATGGTTCGGCGAGGCCGCCACGCGCATGAATGGCGAAGTCATCCCAGCGCCCGTGCCGGGCCGGCGCATGTTCGCCCTGCTCGAACCCGTTGGCGTGGTCGCCGCCATCACGCCCTGGAATTTCCCGGCCGCCATGATTGCGCGCAAGATCGCGCCGGCCCTGGCTGCGGGCTGCACCGTGGTCTGCAAGCCGGCCGAGGACACGCCGCTGACCTCGCTGGCCCTGGTGCTGCTGGCGCACGAAGCCGGCGTGCCGGCCGGCGTGCTCAACATCGTCACGGCTTCGCGTGAGCGCACGCCCGAGGTGGTCGATCAATGGCTGGATGACAGCCGCGTGCGCAAGATCACCTTCACCGGCTCCACGCCCGTGGGCAAGCATCTGGCGCGCCGCAGCGCTGACACGCTCAAAAAGCTCTCGCTGGAACTGGGCGGCAATGCGCCCTTCATCGTCTTCGAGGATGCCGATGTGGCAGCCGCCGTGGACGGCTTTATGGCCGCCAAGTTCCGCAACGGCGGCCAGACCTGCGTCTGCCCCAATCGCGTCTTTGTGCACCGCACCGTGTACGAGGCCTTTGCCCAGCAACTCAGCGCCCGCGTGGCAGCCCTGCACGTGGGCCCGGCCAGCGACCCGGCCTCGCAGATCGGCCCCATGATCAATGACCGTGCGGTCGAGAAGATCGCCCGCCATGTGGAGGACGCGGTGGCCAAGGGCGCCAAGGTCCTCACCGGCGGCAAGCGCCTGACGGAACTGGGCCCCACCTACTACGCCCCCACCGTGCTCTCGGGCGCCACGGCCTCCATGGCCTGCGCCTGCGAAGAAACCTTCGGCCCGGTGGCTCCGCTGACCGTGTTCGACGACGAGGCCGAGGTCATCGCCGCCGCCAACGACACGCCGTTCGGTCTGGCCGCCTATTTCTACAGTCAGGACATACGTCGCATCTGGCGTGTCGCCGATGCCCTGGAGTCGGGCATCGTGGGCGTCAACGAAGGCGCTCTGGCCGCCGAGGCCGCGCCCTTTGGCGGTGTCAAGGAGTCAGGCTACGGCCGCGAAGGCTCGACCCACGGGCTCGACGATTACCTGCACACCAAATACGTCTGCCAAGGTGGATTGGATTGAATGCAGGACACCTCCCTGAGGCGCTGCGCGGCCAGCCCAGACCCTTGCTTGGCGTCTCTGGCTTGTGCCGCGCCAGTTACAGGCGCCACGCCTATTCACCGGCACTCAGCCCTTTCACTGAATCGAGACTCCCATGCCCGCACTGAACCCCTTCAAGACCGCCATCGCCGCACGCCAGCCCCAGGTCGGGCTATGGCTGTCCATGGCCGCCCCCTACCTGGCCGAAGCGGCCGCCACCACAGGCTATGACTGGTTGCTGATCGACGGCGAGCATGCGCCCAACGATCTGCGCAGCACGCTGGGTGCGCTGCAGGCCGTGGCGCCGCACGGCGCCCAGCCGGTGGTGCGAGTCGTGGAAGGCAGCACGGCCCTGATCAAGCAGATGCTGGACATTGGCGCCAAGACACTGCTCGTGCCCATGGTGGACACGGCAGACCAGGCCCAGGCCATCGTGGCCGCCACGCAATACCCGCCCCTGGGCGTGCGCGGCGTCGGCAGTGCCGTGGGACGTGCCTCTCAGTGGAACAGCCGCGCCGACTATCTGAATGTGGCCGACGACGAGGTCTGCCTGCTGGTGCAGGCCGAGACCACCACGGCCCTGAAAAATCTCGAAGCCATCTGCGCCGTGGACGGCGTGCACGGCGTCTTCATAGGCCCGGCCGACCTGGCGGCCTCCATGGGCCACCGCGGCAACCCCGGCCACCCCGAGGTGCAGGCTGCCATCGAGGCAGCGATGCGGACCATTGTTGCCTGCGGCAAGGCTGCAGGTACGCTGACCTCGGACCCCGCGCTGGCACAGCGCTACCTTCAGCTCGGCTGCAGCTTTGTGGCCGTGGGCGTGGATGTGCTGATGTTCGTGAATGCCGCGCGCAAGCTGCGTACCCAGTTTGCCGGCTCCACGGTGGCGGCCCCGGCACTGCCAGGAGCCGCCTACTGAAGCCTTGAAGCACCGTGCAGAAGTTGCAACCATGCCCGCATATCCTGATGGAAATGTCGCAGAGCCGCCCAAACCTCGGTCGCATCACAATGCGCGTGGCCTCTCAGCCACATCTGCACATCAGGTCATCGCTGCTGGAGCGCTCTGTGCCGAACCTCTGCACCGCAAGTTCATGCGGCGACGGCGCCTGGCGCGGTCGGCGGGTTGGCGGCCAGCCAATGCTCAAACTCCTTCGGTGCCAGCGGCCGGGCGAACAGAAAGCCTTGCGCCACCGGGTAGCCCTGCTCGCACAGCATCACGCTCTGCGTTGGCGTTTCCACTCCTTCCGCCACCACGGTCAGGTGCAGACTCTTGCCAATGCCCAAAATAGCACTGCTCAACGCCCGAGCCGCCTCGTCATGTTCAAGATCGGCCACGAAGCTGCGATCCAGCTTGAGTTCGCTGACCGGCAGGCGGCGCAGATAGCTGAGGCTGGAGTAGCCGGTGCCGAAATCATCCATGGACAGGCGCACGCCATGCGCATGCACCTCGTCTATGGTCTTCATGGTGCTGGGGTTGGTGTCCAGCAAAATGCTTTCCGTCAGCTCCAGGGTCAGGTCCTGCGGCACCAGATCGTTTCGGTCCAGCGTGTCGGCGATCATCCGAGGCAAATCCAGATTGTGAAAGCTCGACGGCGACAGATTGACCGATACTGCGGGGACTTCCATCCCCCTGGCCCGCCACTGCGACAACTGGCGACAGGCTTCTTCCAGTGCCCAGCTTCCCAGATCGGCGATCAGCCCGCACTCTTCTGCCAGCGGGATAAAGCGGGCAGGCGAAATCTCGCCCAGCTCGGCATGGGTCCAGCGCGCCAGGGCCTCCACGCCATACAGACGGCCGGTGGCCATTTCGATCTGAGGCTGATAGTGCAGACGCAGGCCACCGCTTTTGAGCGCCTTGCGCAGTGCAGTCTCCAATGCCAGGCGCTCCTGGGCCAAGCGGTTCATTTCGCTGCTGAAGAAACAGAAACGGCCGCGCCCCTTGCTCTTGGCCTGGTACATGGCCATGTCGGCACGATGCACCAGGGTCTCCATATCCCTGCCGTCCATGGGAAACATTGCAATGCCCACGCTGGCGGATATGGTCAGCGAGGTGTCGGCAATATTCAGAGGCTCTGACAGCAACTCCTGCAGGCGTTCGATGGTATTGGCCACATGCTCCGCATCGCATTGCGGCAGCACGGCAACAAACTCGTCACCCGACAAACGCCCGGCAATATCGGAACTGCGCAGCACGCGCTGTAATCGCGTCGCGACATTGCGCAGCAATTCATCCCCTACAGGATGACCCAGAGAGTCATTGACCTGCTTGAACCGGTCCAGATCGATGAACAGCACCGCCAACTGCTCGTCATTGCCGGCAGCTGACGCAATCGCCTGATCGGCCTTGGCCTGCAGCAGACTTCGATTGGGCAATCCGGTCAGGCCGTCGTAGAAGGCCAGCTGACGAATGCGCGCGCGCGACAGCTCACGCTCCAGCGCCAGGGCGCACAGATGAATGCAGGCATCCACCAGTTGCTGGTGAAAAGCCGAGGCATCCCCGGTCAGCTGCTCCCGGTAATAGAACGCGAAAGTACCGATCGGCTTGCCGCCGCTGTTGCAGATGGGAGTGGACCAGCAGGCTTTGAACCCCAGCGGCAGGATCAGGTGCTTGAAATTCGCCCACAGCGGGTCTTTTGCAATATCGTCGACCAGCACCGGCGCATTGCGCCAGGCTGCTGTGCCGCACGAACCCACGTTAGGGCCTATGGCCAGCCCCTCGATCAGCGCCGAATAGGACTGGGGCAGGCTTGGCCCGGCCAGCGGGTGAAGCAGCCCCTGGGCATCCACCTCGAGAATCGATGCCGTCACCTCCGGAGCAATCCTCTCGACCTCCAGGCACACCATCTCCAGCACCTCCACCAGCGGCCGCTCGCGTGCCATGGCTTCCAGCACGCGGTGCTGCAAGGCCTCATGCATCTTGGAACGCGTGATATCGGTCAGCATCGACACCGTGTATTGCCAGTGCCCGTCCGCGTCGAGGATGGGGTTGCTGATGACCTTGGCCCAGTAGCGCTGACCGTTCTTGCCGACCACTATTTCCTCGCGCCCCACGGGCTGGCCGGCGCGCAGCGCCGAACGGTACAGATCCACCGAAGCCTCGGACACCTGGGGAGCCAGCAGGGCAATCGGCATGCGTCCCGCGACCTCCTCAGAGTGCCAGCCGAACATGCGCGTAAAGCCGCCGTTGACATGCACGATGCGTGAGCTTCCATCACTGATGACCACTGCCGTATCGGAGGCATCGGCCACCAGGGACAAGCGACGCAGGTGCTCCTGCTGCGCCTGCTCCCGGGCGCGCCGCTGCGTGACGTCGGTAGCGATCTTCAGAATATGCATCACCCGGCCCTGGGCATCCATCACCGGTGAATAGGTAGCCTCCAGCCAGCAACTGCTGCCATCGCTGCGTAGTCGCTCCACCACTCCGGAGTAGGCATTGCCTGCACACAGATGCGTCCAGATTTCCCGATACCTGGCACTGTCGGCCAAGCGCGCAGAGCAAAAGCTGCGATGTGGGCGACCCAGAGACTGCTCACGCGTAAACCCCATGAGCTGCAGATAGTTGTCATTGGCACGGTGCAACGACCCATCCAGGCCAAATTCAGCCATGGCCATTACCCTGTCCAAGGCCTGCAGCTGGGCCAGCTGCAACTCAGGAGGCATCGCGCCAATATCTCCCTCTCGCATCATTATTCCTTTGCATATTCGCATCCCAGGCCGGCTCGAATCCGGAATGGAAAAGTCATGCTTTTATCTGGATGCCGGCAATAATAATGACGAAAACGAGATTCAATATTCGTGATTCAGGCCGAGTGCTCAAAAAAACTTCGATCGACAACCGCTATTGACTTGCGAGCCTGTGCTGCGCTGGCAAAGTGCTCTGCCGGGCAGTCACAGGCTGCTGCGGCAGAGCAGCGGTGTGCCCTGCTATCAGCCAGCCGGTGTCTCAGCGCCGCCATTTGCCGCCAAACTGGTTGACCACCATGCCCAGCAGAACGCCCAGCGTACCCAGCCATTGCAGGCCATTGGGGGCTTCTCCCAGCAGCAGCATGGCCGACAGCAGACCGATCACCGGCACCAGCAGCGACAAAGGGGCCACGGTGCTGGCCGCATAGCGCTGCAGCAACCGCGTCCACAGACCATAGCCCAGCAAGGTGGACAGAAAAGCCAGATAGGCGATCACCCCAAGCTCGCTCCAGCCTATGGACTGCAGCTGCGAAGCCACCGAATCCGCGCCATCCACCCACAGGGACAGCAACAGCAGCGGCAGCATGGGGAAGACGCTGGTCCAGACGATGAAGGACACCGGCTCATACGAGCCTTGCTTGGCCGCCATCCGCGTCAGCAGGTTCGAGCCGGCCCACATGGCAGCGGCGCCCACGGTCAGCACAAAACCGATCAGCGTCATATCCGATGCCCCCTCACCATGGGCTGCACCAATCAGCAGCAGTCCGGCAAGAGCGATGAGCAGACCCAGCCATTGCCAGCGCTGCGGTTTCTCGTGCAAGAACGCAGCCGCCAGCAGCATGGTGATGAAGGCCTGGGTCTGCAGCACCACGGATGCCATGCCGGCAGGCATGCCCAGCTTCATGCCGGTGAACAGCAGGCCGAACTGCCCGACCCCTTGCACCAGACCGTAGGCGGCCAGCAGACCCCAGGAAAGATTTTTGGGCGGACGCACGAACAGCAGAAACGGCAGCGATGCCGCGGCAAAGCGCAGCGCGCACAGCAGCAGGGGCGAGAGCTTGGCCAGCCCCCACTTCATGACCACGAAATTAAGACCCCAGACCACGATGACGATGATGGCGCTGAGCCAGTCCGGACGGCTCATGCCGGAGGTGGGTGAGGATGCAGAACTCATGACACTGACAACTGATATTGGATTTTCTAGATCAAGCCCCCTAGTATGACTTGCCATCAGTCATGGCTGGCTGCGAAAGCGGTCAAATCGAACACCGGGACTGCAAACGGTCTTACTTGAGCAGATACCGGTCCATTTTGATCGGCAGCATGAGCAAGGCCTTGAATACATACAGGACGATCAAAGTGCCGCTGAAGTCGCCCAGAATCATCACCAGAAGCTGGTCCATCTGAAAACCATCCCCTATGACGACGGACCAGGCCTGGTGCAGCAAGGCATTGCTCAGTCCGTAGATCACACTGAGCCACAGCAGGCGACGCGGCGTGAGATCACTGAGAGATCGCCCGAGCCCCATCCATTTGCGAGCTGCGCAATAGGTGCCATAAGGGGCAAGCGTGGCCATGATGCCGCCCGCAAATGCCCGCAGCCAGTCATCCGGAAAAAAGTAGAAGTTGCAGACCAGCCATGACACGGCAAAAAGCCCGACCACGCCCGCCTCCGCAAAAAGCAGGGTACAAAGCAGACGAGCGCCTGCAGGCAGGTAAATCCAGTTGACACCCCTGACAAATTCCAGTTCGGAGAAAATCCACTGATTAAGAGCCAGCATCGCCAGGAACAGCAAAGCCGTGATAACCGCCACCGAAAATTGCGTCCAAATGTTCTTCATGCGCTGCCGCCGAGCTTGTTCACTGTCTGCACAGTATTATGAGTGCCGTTTATTCGCTCTTTGTTAGCGGCGCGTCGCCTGTTTTTGCCTTCTCATGCCAAAGTCCCTGTCTGCCGATATCTATTTACGCTTTCTGCACCTGGCAGCGACCATCCGCAACCTGCCAGTGCTGCCCGCACTGGATCCACTGGAGGAACGCCTGCTGGAGCAAATCGCCAATGCCGGCACGCGCCAGGAGCGTCTTTGCGTCCGGGATCTGATGGCCCAGCGTGAACTGGGGTCTCCGGCCACGATTCACACCCGTCTGAAATCCATGCGCCAGAAAGGCTGGATCCTGCTGGCCGATACCGAGGATGCCAGACGCAAGCAGATCGAGCTCAGTGCCGATGCCCACAAGCATTTCGAGAAACTCTCGCACTGCATAGTTCAGGCCGCAGCCGAGAGCTGATGCAGAAATGAAAAAAAGCAGCCACCGGGCTGCTTTTTTTCATGGAGCGACCGACAGCGATCAGCTGCCAGCCACCTTCATGCGATTGATCAGCATGGAGCCCACGGTCTTGGCACCATAGTTATAGGCATCGGCTCCGATGGCCTCTATGCCCTTGAACATGGTCTTGAGGTTGCCCGCGATCGTGATTTCGTCCACGGGGAAAGCGATCTCGCCGTTCTCCACCCAGAAGCCGCTGGCGCCGCGCGAATAGTCGCCGGTCACATAGTTCACGCCCTGGCCCATCAGCTCGACCACGAACAGGCCCGTACCCAGCTTCTTGAGCATGGCATCCAGATCATCGCCCGCCTTGGTGCGGCGCGAAGTCATGACCAGATTGTGCGAGCCGCCGGCATTGCCCGTGGTCTTCATGCCCAGCTTGCGCGCCGAGTAGCTGGACAGGAAATAGCCTTCCACGCGGCCGGCATCGACCACCTTGCGAGCCTGCACGCGCACGCCCTCTTCGTCAAAAGGCGAGCTGCCCTTGCCGCCCAGGACAAAGGGGTCTTCCTCGACATCGATGTGCTTGGGGAAGATGGGCTTGCCCATGGAGTCGAGCAAGAACGTGCTCTTGCGATAGAGCGCGCTGCCGCTGACGGCCTGCACAAAGCTGCCCAGCAGGCCGGCGGCCAGCGGAGACTCGAACAGCACCGGGCATTCGGTAGTCGGGATCTTGCGGCTGCCCAGACGGCTCAGCGTGCGCTCTGCGGCGTAGCGGCCCACGGCCTCTGGCGAGGCCAGATCTGCAGCATTGCGCATGGAGCTGTACCAGTAGTCGCGCTGCATCTCGCCATTCTTGCCGGGCAGCTTGGCGATGGGCGCCACCGACATGCTGTGGCGCGAGCTGGCGTAGCCGCCACGAAAACCGTTGGTATGGGCCGTGAAGAAATGGCTTTGCTGGGCCGAGACGCCCGCACCTTCGCTGTTGCTCACGCGGCGGTGGGTCTTGAAGGCGGCCTCCTCGCAGCGCAGTGCCATCTCCGCAGCGGCTTCGCTGGTGATATCCCAGGGATGGAACAGATCCAGGTCGCGGTGCGTGCCGGGCAGCGCGATATCTGCGCTGTCCGGCAGGCGGGCAAACGGGTCTTCTGCGGTGAAGCGGGCGATGTCATAGGCAGCCTGCACGGTCTGCTTGATGGCGGCTTCGGAGAAGTCCGAGGTGCTGGCATTGCCCCGGCGCTGGCCCAGATAGACGGTCACGCCCAGCGACTTGTCGCGGTTGCGCTCCACGGTCTCCAGCTGGCCCTTGCGCACGCTGACCGACAGGCCGCAGCCTTCGGAAGCCTCGGCGCCGGCGTCCGTCGCACCCAGCTTTTTGGCATGCTGCAAAGCCTGGTCCACCAGCCCCTCGAAAAAGGCTTGGCTGAAGCTGAAACCGGCTTGCGGTGCGGATTGGGCCTGTGCACTGGAAGTGCTTGTATTGCTGGAGCGAGGTTTTTTCATAGCGGCGGATATGATAGCCGCCACTGCGGCGCCCTCTGCGCTGCCACCGATATTGCCCCCTTACCATGTCACGCAAACCCACCAAAGGCTATTTTGTTCGCGGAAAGTTCGTTGCCGAAGGCAGCGAGCTGGACCTTGAGCTGAAGGCCGAACTCAAAGGCACCTACGACTCCACCAAGACCGACCTCAAGCGCGAAAGTGATGCGCTGCAGGACCTGGGCAAGGAGCTGATGACGCTGCGCAGCGACCTCTTCAAGCGCCTGCAGCTGTCCGACCAACTGATCGACGCGCTGGCCGAGGCCAAGCGCATCACCAACTTCGAAGGCAAGCGCCGCCAGATGCAATATGTCGGCAAGCTCATGCGCAAGCTGACGCCGGAACAGGTCGCGGCCGTCAAGCAGGCACTGGACGAGCAGCGCAATGGCTCGGCCAGCGAAAAAATGTCGCTGCAGGTGGCCGAGCAATGGCGCGACCGCCTGATCGTCGAGGAAGCGGCACTGTCCATCTGGCTGGAGCATTTCCCCGGCACCGATGTGCAGCAACTGCGCTCGCTGATCCGCCAGTCGCGCAAGGACATCGACAAGGCCAAGGAGCAAGCCGCCGCAGCGGCCGCTGCCGCCGGCCCCGATGCCGAGCCCAAGGAAGTCAGCAAGGGCCGCGCCTACCGCGACCTGTTCCAGCTGGTGCGTGAGCAACTGGCCAGCGCCGGCAAGGCCGGTGCGAGCGCCGAGGATGACGGCGATGAGTGATGCGCCCGTATATCTTCACGATGCCGTGAAGATCGGCATTGTCTCCATCAGCGACCGCGCCAGCAGCGGCGTCTATGAAGACAAGGGCCTGCCCGCGCTCCAGGAATGGCTGAGCCGCGCGCTCAAGAACCCCATCCAGTTCGAGCCGCGCCTGATTCCCGACGAGCAGGCCGGCATCAGCGCGGCGCTGATCGAGCTGGTCGATGCAGGCTGCAGCCTGGTGCTGACCACCGGCGGCACCGGCCCCGCGCTGCGCGATGTGACGCCCGAGGCCACCCTGGCCGTGGCCCACAAGGAAATGCCGGGCTTTGGCGAGCAGATGCGCCAGATCAGCCTGGCTTTTGTGCCCACGGCCATACTCTCGCGCCAGGTGGCGGTGATACGCGGCAGCAGCCTGATCATCAATCTGCCGGGCCAGCCCAAGGCGATTGCCGAGACGCTGGAAGGACTCAAGGACGCCGACGGCAAATCCAAGGTCAATGGCATTTTTGCTGCCGTTCCCTACTGCATCGACCTGATCGGCGGCCCCTATCTCGAAACCCATGACGAGATCTGCAAGGCCTTCCGCCCCAAGACCGCGATTCGCGCACCGCGCACTGCATAGCCTGCAGCACCAGGTGCAATCCCTACCAAAACATCCACCAAAGCAGCCTACGGGCTGCTTTTTTCATGGCGCTCACGTGGCATGGCTGCTACGGGTATCTCGCTGCAACCGCTATCAGAATAAAAGCACTTTTCGCCTTTCATTCATTGACTTCAGCAATAAATCCATATGAAATCCATGAAAAACAAGCGCTAGCAGCTATCAAAACTGGTGTATCCCTTGGGATTTCCCGCAAGTGCTTGCCCCGATGCCAGACGCAATCGCCGCCCCTAGCATGTTTGCTGCGATGCAGCGACAGCGGCCACCCGCCGCCCGGACGCTGCACGCTCTCTCCACATTTCTCATAATTTTCAGGAGACTCCATGCATCGCTTGTCCCAGTCTGCGCCCTCTGCCTGCCTGCTGGCTCTCGCCCTGACGGCGGCCTTCGCGGCCCCCGTCATGGCACAGGAAAAAGTCAAGATCGGCTTCATCACCGACATGTCCAGCCTCTATGCCGATGTGGAAGGCAAGAACGGTGCCGTTGCCATACAGATGGCGATTGACGACTTTGGCGGCAAGGTACTGGGCAAGCCCATCGAGCTGCTGACGGCCGACCACCAGAACAAGGCCGATATAGCGGCCAGCAAGGCCCGCGAATGGATAGACACGCAAGGCATCAGCCTGGTGTTCGGCGGCACCAACTCCGCCACCGCCCTGGCCATGGCCAAGGTCGCGCAGGAGAAAAAGCGGGTCTTCATCGACAATGGCGCGGGTAGCTCGGCCCTGACCAACGAGCAGTGCAGCCCCTATACCGTGCACTACGCCTTCGATACCGTGGCCCTGGCCAAGGGCACGGGCGGAGCCGTGGTGGACACCGGCGGCAAGAACTGGTTCTTTGTGACGGCCGACTATGCCTTCGGCCATGCACTGGAAGCCGACACCAGCAAGATCATCGAAGCGCGTGGCGGCAAGGTGCTGGGCTCGGTCAAGACGCCGCTCAACGCCAGCGACTTCTCCAGCTTCATGCTACAAGCCCAGAACAGCAAGGCGCAGATCCTGGGCCTTGCCAATGCCGGCGGAGACACCATCAACTCCATCAAGGCGGCCAAGGAGTTCGGCGTCACCAAGAACATGAAGCTGGCCGGCCTGCTGGTCTTCTTCAGCGACATCCACAGCCTGGGCCTGAAGAACACCGAAGGCATGCAGTTCACGGCCCCCTGGTACTGGGACATGAACGATGGCTCGCGCAAGTTTGCCGACGCCTTCATGGCCAAGACCCAGCGCCGCCCCAGCGAGATCCAGGCCGCCGACTACTCGGCCACCATGAACTACCTCAAGGCCGTGGAAAAAGCCGGCACGCTCGATGCCGACAAGGTCATGGCCACCTTGAAGAGCACCAAGATCGACGACTTCTTCGGCCAGGGCTATATCCGCGAAGACGGCCGCTATGTGCACGATATGTACCTGATGCAGGTCAAGTCGCCGGCCGAGTCCAAGGGCACCTGGGACTACTACAAGATCATCAAGAAGCTGCCTGCCGAGCAGATCTGGACCACCAAGGCGGAAAGCAAATGCCAGTACTGGCGGTGACTTGAACCCGCGAGGCATACGCCCCGCATCGGAACAACGGACAGCGAGCCGCGGCAGCTGTCCGTTTTTTATGGCAGCAGTTCCAGCAGCTCCAGGTTTCAACCCGCAACAAACTTACATCGCGATATTTGCGCCTTATCGAGATGGACCTGACGGGCGGCATCCCCAGCGCCCCTTGCCAAGCCGAACGCCGCAGACTCTGCTCCATTACGGAACAAAAAGGCAGGCCCTCGTGCCTGCCTTTTTTCATGGCGACGGGCGAAAGCGCCTGATGCACAAGCGCCGCAGCCCGACTTCAGCTCAGGTCAACGTGCCGTGGTGTCGGTCGATGCATTGACGATGGGAATGTAGAAATCGCCGCCCGCCTGATTGAACTCCGCCGCCTTGGCCTGCATGCCTACGGCAATGCTGTTCTCGGCGCTCACGCCTTGCTGCTTGGCAAAGTCGCGCACTTCCTGGGTGATCTTCATGGAGCAGAACTTGGGTCCGCACATGGAGCAGAAATGGGCCACCTTGGCGCTGTCCTTGGGCAGGGTTTCGTCGTGGTAGGCCTGGGCCGTGTCGGGATCCAGTCCCAGGTTGAACTGGTCCTGCCAGCGGAAATCGAAGCGCGCCTGGGAGAGCGCATCGTCACGCGAACGCGCGCCCGGATGGCCCTTGGCGACATCGGCGGCATGGGCCGCAATCTTGTAGGCGATGATGCCCTGCTTGACGTCGTCGCGGTCGGGCAGACCCAGATGCTCCTTGGGCGTGACATAGCACAGCATGGCCGTACCGAACCAGCCGATCATGGCCGCGCCGATGGCGCTGGCGATGTGGTCGTAGCCGGGGGCGATGTCTATGGTCAGCGGGCCCAGGGTGTAGAACGGCGCCTCATGGCAGTGCTTGAGCTGCTCGGTCATGTTCTGCTGGATCATGTGCATGGGCACATGGCCGGGGCCTTCGATCATGGTCTGCACATCGTGCTTCCAGGCGATCTGCGTCAGCTCGCCCAGCGTGGCCAGCTCGGCGAACTGGGCATCGTCGTTGGCATCCGACGCGCAGCCGGGACGCAGGCCATCACCCAGCGAGAAGCTCACGTCATACTGCTTCATGATGTCGCAGATGTCCTCGAAATGTTCGTAGAGGAAGCTCTCGCGGTGATGAGCCATGCACCACTTGGCCATGATGGAGCCACCGCGCGAGACGATGCCGGTGCGGCGCTGGGCCGTGAGGTGGATGTAGGCCAGGCGCACGCCGGCGTGGATGGTGAAGTAGTCCACGCCCTGCTCGGCCTGCTCGACCAGGGTGTCACGGAAGATTTCCCAGGTCAGATCCTCGGCAATGCCGCCGACCTTTTCCAGCGCCTGGTAGATGGGCACGGTGCCGATGGGCACGGGCGAGTTGCGCACAATCCAGTCGCGCGTGGTGTGGATGTTCCTGCCGGTGGACAGGTCCATGACATTGTCCGCGCCCCAGCGAATCGCCCAGACCAGCTTTTCCACCTCTTCCTCGATGCTGGAAGTCACGGCCGAGTTGCCGATGTTGGCGTTGATCTTGACCTTGAAATTGCGGCCGATGGCCATGGGCTCGATTTCAGGGTGGTTGATATTGGCCGGAATGATGGCGCGGCCGCGCGCCACTTCGTCGCGCACGAATTCGGGTGTGATGATCTTCGGGATCGCTGCGCCCAGGCTGTTGCCAGCCAGGCGCAGCTCGCGCGCCGCGTCCTGCTGGTACTGCGCCATCCATTCACGGCGACCGTTTTCACGCAGGGCCACATATTCCATCTCGGGCGTGATGATGCCGCGCTTGGCATAGTGCATCTGGGTCACGTTCTGGCCAGATTTGGCACGGCGCGGCTGGCGCTGCAGCGCGGCCGCCTCGGCGCGCAACTGGTCCACGCGTGCATCTTCCTCGCCGCGCTTGCCGCCGTCGTCCAGCGCCACACGCAGGCGACCCACGTAGTATTCGCTGTCGCCGCGCGCTTCGATCCAGGCACCTCGCACGCTGGGCAAGCCCTGGCGCACGTCGATCTGTACGGCGGGGTCGGTATAGGGACCCGAGGTGTCGTAGACGCTGACCTGCTCTCCATTGGTGAGCGCAATATCGCGCACCGGCACACGCAGCTGCGGATGCAGCGCGCCACTCAGATAGCTCTTGGTCGATGCGGGAAACGGCTGGCGCGACTGTGCCAGCAGCTCGGCAAAACGGGCGGCATCGGGGGCATGACCTGCAGCAGGCGTAAAAATGGAATCAGGGGCGTTCATCGCAGTCTCCTCAAAGCGGTTGAAGTGCATCAAACGCTCCGTGGAGTGCGGCCCTGCTCTGATCTTGCCCTGCACGGGCCCGGCCCGCTATGGGGTATCCGGCCTGTGCCGCCGAAATTCTGCAATTTCGGCCTGGTTCTTCACGCACCGGCTGTCCAGAAAAGACAAAACCCCAGTGCGCGAGGCGCCTGGGGTTTGCTGTGCCTATGGCTTTCAGGGTTGGCACTCGCGCCAGTTGCCCTGTAAATCCATCGGCCCTGCGTCAGGGTCCCGCTCTTCTTCCGCCGGTATGAACCGGATCAAGTTCGTCGGGTTCGCCTGCACTGTTTTCACAGTGACTGGCATCTCAGCGCTTTCGCACACCCCGGAGCTGCACGCAGTATAGGCTGGTTTTGCCACAATTTGCGCACTCTTGAAGCTGTTTAACTATCCTGACCCTCAAGCGTCTAATCCGCCGTTCAATCCAGCCCCTGCAACACCAGCCATTCATTGCTGGCAGCACGGCTTGCGCGCCACTGGTTGATGGGCGCGCTGACATCCTCGTAGCCCAGGGCAATGCCAAAGGCAATCTGGTAGCCATCCGGCAATGCCAGCTGTTCGATCAGCATGTCGTTGTACATGCGCCAGAAGCCCTGGGCACAGGTGGCCAGACCTTTCTCCACGGCCAGCAGCATGAAGGACTGCAGATAGATGCCCAGATCCACCCATTGCGCATAGCCCATGCGCTCCTCCACGGCCACGAAAATGCCCACGGGCGCACCGAACATCTGGCCGTTCTTGGCCAGCTGGGCCAGACGTGCTGCCTTGTCCTCGCGGCCGATATTGATTGCGCGGTAAAGATCTTCGCCGTTTTCAAAGCGGCGACTGCGGTAGGGTTCCCACAAACCGGGTGGATAGGACAGGCCGGGGCGCTGCACGGCCTCGGTCTCCCTGGCCCTGGCGCACAGATCCTTGAGCGCCTGTCCGCCCACAGCGGTCACACGCCAGGGCTGCATATTGCCGCCGGACGGCGCCTGTGCTGCGGTCTCCAGCAAGTCCCGCACCGTGGCAGCAGCCACGGCCTGCGGCAGAAAAGCGCGCACCGAACGACGCTGCTGCAATGCTTGACGAATATCCATCTCTTCTACTTTCCTAAATCGCTGGTGTGCAGTGTAGGAGCTTGCGGCATTTTCCCGAGTCGCCGTGGATACCTTGTCGCAGCCGCCCCGGTGCTTGCCCTGATGGCGCGCCCTGCTCCAACTGCGACCATGCTGGCTGCCCGTCGCAGTGACTGGGTACTCACCACCTCAGGAGATGACTCTGATGAAGCCTCGCTCTGTTTGCTCCGCTACCGCTTTTTCCCCGAGAACATTGACGCTGGCACTGGGATGCCTGCTGACCGCTGCAGGCGCTCAGGCGCAGGACAAGATTCGCATCGGCTTCATCACCGATATGTCGGGCCTCTATGCCGATGTGGACGGCAAGGGCGGAGCCCTGGCCGTGCAGATGGCCGTGGACGACTTTGGCGGCAAGCTGCTGGGCAAGCCCGTCGAGGTGCTGACGGCCGACCACCAGAACAAGGCCGATATCGCGGCCAGCAAGGCACGCGAGTGGTTCGACACCCAGGGCATGAACATGCTGATCGGCGGCACCACCTCCAGTGCAGGTCTGGCCATGGGCAAGGTGGCCGATGAGAAGAAAAAGGTCTACATCATCAACGGCGCGGGCACTTCGGCCCTGACCAACGACCAGTGCAGCCCCTATTTTGTGCACTATGCCTATGACACCGTGGCGCTGGCCAAGGGCACGGGCAAGGCAGTGGTGGAGCTGGGTGGCAAGAGCTGGTTCTTTCTGACGGCCGACTACGCCTTTGGCCAGGCGCTGGAGTCCGACACCACCCGCGTGGTCAATGCCGCTGGCGGCAAGGTGCTGGGCAACGTCAGGCACCCGCTGAACACAGCCGACTTCTCTTCCTTCCTGCTGCAGGCCCAGAACTCCAAGGCCCAGATTCTGGGCCTGGCCAATGCAGGTGGCGACACCATCAATGCCATCAAGTCGGCACGCGAGTTCGGCCTGACCAAGACCATGAAGCTGGCCGGCCTGCTGCTGTTCAGCTCCGACATCCACAGCCTGGGTCTCAAAGCCACGGAAGGCCTGATGTTCACCGACAGCTGGCATTGGGACCTGAATCCCGAAAGCCGCAAGTTCTCGGATCGCTTCTTTGCCAAGTTCAAGAAGATGCCCACCTCGCTGCAGGCAGCCAACTACTCGGCCGCCATGCAGTATCTGAAGCTGGCCGAGAAGCTGGGCACGACGGATGCCGACAAGATCATGGCCGGCTTCAAGGCCACGCCGCTATCGGACTTCTATGCCAAGGGCGTGATCCGCCCCGACGGCCGCTACGCTCACGATATGTATCTGCTGCAGGTCAAGGCACCGGCCGAATCGAAGAAGGCCTGGGATTACTTCAAGGTGCTCAAGACCCTGCCCGGCGACCAGGTCTTCACCACCAAGGAAGAGAGCAAGTGCGCTCTGTGGAAGTAGTCGGTCGGCATTGAAGAAGCGGCCGGGTTGCCTGCATGGCACCCGGCTTGATGCCTTGCGCTTCGTCCTCGCCTTCTTGCCACGCAAGAAGAAGCGTCAAGCGACTGCCCGCACCGGCATCAAGACAAGGCTCATTCGAACCCGCGCATCTCGCACCATTCCCCGGGCGCTGCCCTGGTGGAGCGCCACTGGTTGATGGGTGCCGCGCTGTCCTCATAGCCCAGTGCCATGCCAAAAGCGATCTGGTAGCCCTGCGGCAGCGCCAGATGCCGGCTCACAAAATCGCTGTAATTGCGCCAGAAGCCCTGGGCGCAGGTGGCGAGCCCCTTTCCGGTCGCCAGCAGCATCAGCGATTGCAGATAGATTCCCAGATCCACCCACTGCGCATGCAACATGCGGTTCTCGACCGCGACGAATACGCCTACAGGTGCGCCAAACATATGAGTGTTCCGGGCTAGCTGCAGCAGCCGCCCACTCCTGTCCTCACGCCCCATGCCTATGGAACGATAGAGATCCTCGCCATTGTCAAAGCGGCGGCTGCGATAGGGCTCCCACAGCTGAGGTGGATAGACCAGGGCCGGATCAGAGTTGGAGGTCGCCGCAGGCATGGCCTGGCGCAAGGCCTGAAGGCTGTCCCCCGTCAGCGCTATCACGCGCCAGGGCTGGAGGTTGCCGCCTGAAGCCGCAAGTCCGGCCTGCGCCAGCAAATCCCTGACCAGCGCCGCATCCACTCTCCTTGGCAAAAAAGCACGCACCGAATGGCGCTGCTGCATGGCCTGTTCCACATTCATCATTGCTTGCCTCGGGTTTGAGTTGGCAAGCAGTCTCGGCCGGACAGGCAGGGCTTTCGCCCCTCAAATTGACTACGGGCAAGCACCATGAAAAAAGCCAACGACAGGCGTTGGCTTTCACTGGCAGAGCAGAAGCATCAAGCGATCCATGGACAAGCGCCTGGGGTTTACTTGCCCAGAATCTGATCGATCTTGTCCTTCTGGAATGCCTCGGGTCGTTCGGACTCGCAGGGCACACAGTCCTTTACATGGCCTTGAATCGAGAGCTTCTCGATGGCGGCCCACAGCAGTGCAATCTGCTTTTCATGGCCGGCAGCGCCTTCGGACAGAGAGCGCATGGCCTGGGCCACGGGGTCGACTTCGGCCGTCACGCCATAGGCGGTGAAGCCGCTCTTGCCGCAATCCTCGTCAATCACGACAGCCGCTTGCGCCTTGGCCTCGACCTTGGGTGCCGACTCATGCTCGGTCACATCGGCGCTATGCCCGGTCTTGCTGGGAATGATGCGCGCCGGAATGCCCACGGCAGTCGCACCTGCAGGCACTGGCTTGATGACCACGGCATTGCTGCCTATCTTGGCACCATCGCCTACCTCGAAGCCGCCCAGCACCTTGGCGCCGGCACTGACCACCACGTTCTTGCCCAGCGTTGGGTGGCGCTTGGCCCCCTTGTAGAGCGAGGTACCGCCCAAGGTGACACCGTGATAGATGGTGCAGCCATCGCCCACCACGGCGGTTTCGCCGATCACGACACCCATGCCGTGATCGATGAAGACCTCGCGACCAATGACGGCACCGGGGTGGATTTCAATGCCGGTGAACCAGCGCCCCATGTGCGAGATGAAGCGTCCCAGCCATTTGAAGCCATGCGTCCAGCACCAGTGCGCAGGACGCTGCAGCCAGATGGCGTGCAGCCCCGGATAACAGGTGATGACCTCCCAGGTGCTGCGGGCCGCGGGGTCGCGGTCAAGAATGCACTGGATGTCGGAGCGCAGGCGATCAAGCATCAAATAACAACGTGAGGAATGTTTAGCTTGTGAAGTCTAGCGGGTTGGTGGCTGGCTCTGCAGCATGGCTTTGGCAACACCGCGAAGAATATGGATTTCTTCCTGGGTCAGCTGCGCGCGGTTGAAAAGCTGGTTAAGCCTGGGCATGAGCTTCTTGGGCGCTGCCGGGTCCAGAAAGCCGATATGGGCCAGGGCCTGTTCCCAGTGGCCCAGCATACCCTGCACCTGGGCCATGTCGGCGCGATGCGCCTCAGGCGTGTGCTCCACCACGGGAAAACCACCCAGTGCCACGCGCCAGTCATAGGCAACGACCTGAATGGCCGAGCCCAGATTGAGCGAACCGAACTGCGGATTGGACGGAATCGACAGCGCCACATCACAGCGATAGACATCGTCGTTGCTCATGCCAAAGCGCTCGCAACCGAACAGAAATGCCACGCCCTTCTGGTTGCAGGCCGCACCGGATGTGGGCAGGTTATCGGTCAGACCTGCGTCTACTTCAGACACAGAGCGCACATCGAGCTCTCCTTTCAGGAGCAACTCGAAATGCTCGCGCGGAGTGCGTGTAGGCGGGCCGAAGTCGCGTGGCGTCATTGCCGTCGCGCACATATGGCTGATGCCGTCCAGGGCTTCCTCCAGGGTGTCGACCACGCGGGCCTTGTCCAGCACATCCAGTGCGCCACTGGCACGCTGAATGGTTTCTTCCTTGCGCAGCACGTTCTTGTAGCGTGGGCGCACCAGCACCAGGTCGTCGAAGCCCATGGTCTTGAGCGCTCGGGCAGCCGCGCCCACATTGCCGGCATGGCTGGTTTCAATCAGTACGAATCGGGTTTTCATCAACGCAGAACAATGCAAAAGGCCCCACTTGTGGCCTTGATAAGACAGCAGACTACGCGGCCAGCTCTCTCTGGCATCCGCAAGCGCCGCAGAGAAGACCCTCGGGTCGCCGGGACGAACAAGCAAAAAAAGCGCAGCCTGGGTAGAATTGCACCCATTGTCGCCGCCCCGCATCGCCGGTCGCGGCTTTTACGTTCTTACCCGCGTAGTTCAGCCCAGTTTTGCTCCGGGCTGCATCGCCAACGCACTCACAATTTATGTCGAACTCCCTGCACCCCATGCTCAACGTGGCCATCAAGGCTGCTCGCGCCGCTGGCGCCCTCATCAACCGTGCCGCACTGGATGTGGAATCGGTGCGCGTTGCGCAAAAGCAGGTGAACGACTTTGTGACCGAGGTAGACCAGGCTGCCGAGCGCATCATCATCGAGACGCTGCTCAACGCATACCCCCAGCATTCCATCCTGGCCGAAGAATCGGGCAGCGAGCACGGTGCCAAGAACTCCGACCATGTCTGGATCATCGATCCCCTGGACGGCACCACCAACTTCATCCACGGCTTCCCCGTGTACTGCGTGAGCATCGCCCTGGCCTACAAGGGCAAGATCGAGCACGCCGTGATCTATGACCCCAGCCGCAACGACCTGTTCACGGCCACCAAGGGTCGCGGAGCCTATCTGAACGAGCGCCGCATCCGCGTCTCCAAGCGCACCCAGCTGCGTGATTGCCTGATCTCCACGGGCTTCCCCTTCCGCCGTGGCGACAACTTCAAGCAATACATGCTGATGCTGGGCGAAGTCATGCAGCGCACCGCCGGCGTGCGTCGCCCCGGCTCCGCAGCCCTGGATCTGGCCTATGTGGCTGCCGGCTTTGCCGACGGTTTCTTTGAGTCCGGCCTGTCCATCTGGGACGTGGCTGCCGGTTCTCTGCTGGTCAGCGAAGCCGGTGGTCTGGTGGGCAACTTCACGGGTGAAGCCGACTTCCTGGAACAACGCGAAATCCTGGCCGCCAACCCACGCATCTATGGTTCGCTGATTCCCGTGCTGGGCAAGTTCAGCAAGTTCGCCACCGCTGGCGAAAAAGCGGCCGTGCGTCAGGCTGTCAAGACTGGCGAATTCGAAGTCCCCGCCGAGGAAGACACCGAAGCTGTGGCCGAAGAAGGCCAGAAGAACGCAGAATAAAAAAGGCGGTCGCCCCACGACTGCGGAAAGGGCCTGGTCCGGTGGACCGGGCCCTTTTTTTATGTCGCCAGAGGCCGCCACCAGGCAATAGACGCTCCTTGGGGGCAGCGTCCACAAGCAATGGACAAGCGTCGGAGGTGTATTTCTCTCCACAGAATCCACAAACTCCCGGTCCAGAATCTGCCCGACGATAAATGGGCAGAACAATATGATGGACTTCTTCAGCCAGCACTGGGCGCTGGCCATTGACTGGGTATCCATGCATGCGGTGACTCCCGTGGTCAACGCACTCCATATTGCCGAGGCAGCGGGCGATCCGCGCGAGATAGCCGCTGGCATCCTGATCGCGCTGCTGCAGCTGTTTCTGATCGGCTGTGTGATGCGGCCGCTGGAGAGTCTGCTTCCCGCCGAACGCTGGGCCGACCGCCGCCACACCACGGTGGACCGCAACTACACCCTGCTCATGCTGCTGGGCCTGTTTCCGCTGTTCAGCTTTTTGATCCTCATGCCGGTCGCCCATATGCTGGGCGGCGGGCCAGCCACCGAGGTGGCCAGCGGCCTCAAGGCCTGGCTGCCCTGGTTTGAAGGCCACCCCTATATATTGTTTGCCGTGTACTACGTGGTCTACGACTTGACGTATTACTGGATGCACCGCGCCCAGCACGTCATTCCCTGGTGGTGGGCCATGCACAGCATGCACCACAGCCAGCGCCAGATGAGCTGCTGGAGCAACGACCGCAGCAACTATCTGGACGGCATGCTGCAAAGCTTTGTGCTGGCCAGCGTAGGTCTGGCCATGGGTGTGGAGCCATCCGAGTTCGCCATGCTGGGTCTGCTCAGCGAGCTGGTGCAGAACTTCTCCCATGCCAATGTAGCGCTGCGTCTGGGCTGGCTGGGCCAAATGGGCGAGCGCCTGCTGGTCGGCCCACGCTTTCACCGCAACCACCATATGCTGCGCGATGCCGAGCGCCCCGAGCGCCACAATTGCAACTTCGGCCAGGTTCTGCCCTGGTGGGATCAGTTGTTCGGCACCGCCCTCTATCACGACGAGGAACTACGCCCCACGGGCGTAAGTGACCCCGAGGTCGATGCCGACAACGAGCGCGGCCTGATCGCCATGCAGTGGTACACCTTGAAGCGCTTCTGGGGAGCCTTCAGTTGCCGCGCGGGCTGGAGGCTGGGCGATGTGTCCTTCGGCCCGGGCTACCGCCCCATTCATGACGACGATCAAGGCTCTGGCTCTCAATCCGAGCAAGGCGTGCAGACGGCCTCTGCCAAATAGCCAAAAAACAGCCATGCCCCCTGCTATTGGGCATCACGGATAATGCAGCGTTCGGCGCCCGCCCAGCACCGGCGCGGCGCCCCCTGTTTTGCATACCGCTGAAGCGATG
Organism: Comamonas sp. E6; assembly: GCF_001010305.1. Taxonomy (NCBI): domain Bacteria; kingdom Pseudomonadati; phylum Pseudomonadota; class Betaproteobacteria; order Burkholderiales; family Comamonadaceae; genus Comamonas; species Comamonas sp. E6. The sequence continues at coordinate 91,546 of NZ_BBXH01000019.1, read as the reverse complement.
ACCCAGACAAGCACAGAATCCCCGTCGCTGCCCTACTCCCCAGACATGACTGACCTCTCGGCGCATACGCCGATGATGCAGCAGTACTTCAAGCTCAAAGCCGACCACCCCGACACGCTGGTTTTCTACCGCATGGGTGACTTTTACGAGCTGTTCTTTGGCGATGCCGAAAAAGTCACGCGCCTGCTGGACATCACGCTGACCACGCGCGGCCAGACCGCAGGCCAGCCCATTCCCATGGCCGGCGTACCTTTCCACGCCCTGGAAAACTATCTGGGCCGCCTGATCAAGATGGGCGAGTCGGTGGCGATCTGCGAGCAGGTCGGAGAAATCGGCGTGGGCAAGGGTCCGGTGGAGCGCAAGGTCGTGCGCGTGGTCACGCCCGGCACACTGACGGACAGCGAGCTGCTCTCCGACAAGAGCGAAGCCATTCTGCTGGCCCTGCACACCGCCGGCCGCCAGCGCGTGGGACTGGCCTGGATGGCCATGACCCAGGGCCGCATTCACATGGCCGAATGCGCGGCCGATGAACTGGGCGCCTGGCTGTCGCGCATCGCGCCCAGCGAAGTGATCTACAGCGCCGGAGTCACCGAGCGCTTCGAGCAAGCCCTGTTTGCCGTCAAGCACAGCGGCGCCATCAGCTGCCCTCTGTCACCCCGCCCTGACTGGCAGTTTGACTCGGGCCTCGGCGAGCGCAAGCTGCTGGAGCTGCTGGGCGCGGCCAGCCTCAAGGCCTGGGAGGCCGAGGGTCTGCCGCTGGCCCATGGTGCCGGTGCCGCCCTGCTGTCCTATGCCGAACATACCCAGGGCCGCAATCTCACCCATATCCACGCCATCCAGGTGCAGCGTGACGACGAGCTGATTGCCCTGCCGCTGGCCACACGCCGCAATCTGGAGCTGGTCAAGACGCTGCGCGGCGAAGATGCGCCCACGCTGTTTTCGCTGCTGGACAGCTGCATGACCGGCATGGGCAGCCGCCTGCTCAAGACCTGGCTGCTGGAGCCCGAACGCAATCGCAAGGCCGCCATGCAACGCCTGGAAGCGATTGGCGTGCTGCGCGGCACCGGGGCAGGCATGGCCCCCTGGCAAGCCCTGCGCGCCGAGCTCAAGGGCGTGAGCGATGTGGAGCGCATTACCGCCCGCATCGCCCTGCGCCAGGTGCGCCCGCGCGAGCTGGTGGGCCTGTCCAAAACACTGGAAAAAGCGAAGCTGCTGGCACAGTCCGGACAGGCGCCGTCGGCCTATCTGACGCAGATCTTCAGCGACCTGATTCCGCCCGAAGGCTGTGCTGAGCTGCTGGCGCGCGCTATTCATGAAGAGCCCGCAGCCCTGGTGCGTGACGGCGGCGTGATCGCCACGGGCTTTGACGCCGAACTCGACGAGCTGCGCGCCATCCAGAACAACTGCGACGAGTTTCTGCTGGAGCTGGAGGCCAAGGAAAAGCTGCTCACCGGCATTCCCAACCTGCGCGTGCAGTTCAACAAGGTGCATGGCTTCTATATCGAGGTCACCAACAGCTACAAGGATGCGGTACCCGAGCGTTTTCGCCGCCGCCAGACGCTCAAGAACGCCGAGCGTTACATCACGCCCGAGCTCAAGGCTTTCGAGGACAAGGCCTTGTCGGCCCAGGAGCGAGCGCTGCAGCGCGAGAAGTTCCTGTTCGAGCAACTGCTCGACCAGCTTCAGCCCCATGTGCCCCAGCTCACGCGCGTGGCCCAGGCGATTGCCGCACTGGACGTTCTGTGCACGCTGTCCGAGCGCTCTCTGACGCTGAACTGGGCCGAGCCGCAGTTCGTCAGCCAGCCCTGCATAGAGATCGAGGCCGGTCGCCACCCCGTGGTGGAGGCACGCATGGCAGAGACCTCCAGCGGCAGCTTCATCGCCAACCACACGCGCATGAATCTCAACACGCGCATGCAGATCATCACCGGCCCGAACATGGGCGGCAAATCGACCTATATGCGCCAGGTGGCCTTGATCGTGCTGCTGGCCAGCATGGGCAGCTATGTGCCCGCCAGCGCCTGCCGCCTGGGGCCCATCGATGCCATCCACACGCGTATCGGCGCCGCCGACGACCTGGCCAACGCCCAGTCCACCTTCATGATGGAGATGACCGAGGCCGCGCAGATTCTGCATTCGGCCACGCCCCACTCCCTGGTGCTGATGGACGAGATCGGTCGCGGCACCAGCACCTTCGACGGACTGGCCCTGGCCAGCGGCATTGCCAGCCAGCTGCACGACAAGACCAAGGCGTTCACGCTGTTTGCCACGCACTACTTCGAGTTGACCGAGCTGCCCGCCAAGGCCAAGGCCGCCGTCAACGTGCATGTCAGCGCAGCGGAGTCGGGCAGCGACATCGTGTTTCTGCATGAGATTCAGGCCGGCCCCGCCAGTCGCAGCTACGGTATCCAGGTCGCCAAGCTGGCCGGCATGCCCGCCGGCGTTCTCAACCATGCGCGCCATGCGCTGGAGGCACTCGAATCCCAGGCCGGCGAGAACGAGCTGCAGGTCAATCTGTTCGATGCGCCGGAGCTGGTGGACGCTAGCGCCGCGCCCAGCCCGCTGGACCAGGCCATGGCCGACGTCAACCCCGATGCGCTGAGCCCGCGCGAAGCGCTGGAAGTGCTCTACCAGCTCAAGAAACTGAGCACCAGCGCCGCCTAGGAACACGTTCCAAGCCTTGCGGACTCAAGCCCGGGCCTGATCTCTTCAGGCCCGGCTTGCGTTCAGGCCTCCAGCAGTTGCGGCTGCCGCTCCTGCTCGGACGGGCTGCGCTGCGGTACTTCACCCAGCTTGAAGGCAGACACCTCGCCCATCAGGCGTGCGGCCTGCTCGCGCAGGCTGGTCGCTGCAGCGGCCGACTGCTCGACCAGGGCTGAGTTCTGCTGCGTGGCATCGTCCAGCCCGGCCACGGACTGGTTGATCTCGGCAATGCCGCGCCCCTGGGTCTGCGAAGCATCGCTGATCTCCTCGATGATCCGCGTCACCCTGGCCACGGCGTCCAGCAACTCCTGCATGGTGGCGCCCGCATGCACCACCTGCTGCGATCCGCTGCCCACCTGGGTCACGGAGTCGGTGATGAGCTGGCGCACTTCCTTGGCAGCTTCTGCCGAGCGCTGGGCCAGGCTGCGCACCTCGGCCGCCACCACGGAAAAGCCACGGCCCTGCTCGCCGGCACGCGCGGCCTCCACGGCTGCGTTCAGCGCCAGGATATTGGTCTGGAAGGCGATGGAGTCGATCACGCCGATGATGTCGGCAATCTTGCGCGACGAGTGGTTGATGCCCTCCATGGTCACCACCACTTGCTGGAAAGCCGTTCCGCCGCGCTCGGCCACGCCGCGCGCCGACTGCGCCAGCTCGCCCGCACTGCGCGTGGCCTCGGTATTGGCCTGCACGCTGTCCGTCAGCACCGACAGCGATGCCGCCGTCTGCTGCAAGGCACTGGCCGCCTGCTCGGTGCGCTGACTCAGGTCCTGGTTGCCCTGGGCCACCTCGGAGCTGGCCACGGAAATCGAATCGGCGGCCTGGCGCACAGCCCCAACCATGCGCTCCAGCGACGAGACAAAGCGGTTGAAGGCCGAGGCCAGCGCCCCCACCTCGTCATTGCTCTCCACCGGCATGCGACGGCTCAGATCGCCATGGCCGTCGGCAATCTCCTCCAGCATGCGCGCCGCGCGCCCCACGGGTGCGGCAATCGCCCGGCTCACCAGCCAGATCACCAGCAGACCTATGCCGCCGCCCACCAGGCCGGCCACGGCCGAGGTCAGCGCAATGGTTCGCCGCACGCCGCCCAGCACCTGGGCCTCGGGCAGCTCGGCAATCACGTACAGATCCAGCTCGGGCACATAGGAGGAAGCAATCAGCTGCCGGCCCGACGGCGCCTCGTACATGGCATGGGCAAAGCGCTCGCGGTTCAGCAGCGCAGCGCTGAGCTCGGCGCTGAAACCGGGCCGGTCCTTGAGCCAGTGCTTGCCGTCCACCAGCACCGGGTCGCGGTGCACGAGAATGCTGCCGTTGCCGCGCACCAGGGAGACCGAACCGGACTCGCCCACCTGGTAGGCGCGCACGGCCTGCGCCAGCTCATCCACCGACAGGCCCAGGCCCGCAATGCCTTGTCTGCCCTGGCCCGCATCGAAGCGGACATTGATGAACAGCATATAGGCGCTGGAGCTCACGTCCTTGTCGATCTCCAGCACCTGCGACTTGTCGCCCGCCAGCAGCTCATAGAACCATTGGTCACCCTGGCCCTTGGGCGCCAGCTTGCGCATCGGCCCCTGCTCGCCGAAATACTGGCCCGTGGTTCCCGACACCCAGAACACCGATGAGGCCCCGGCCTGCTGCTTGACGGCCTGGGCGTATCTGGCCCACGCGGCATTGCCATCCTCGGGCTCGCCCGCGGCCTCCCAGTCCAGCACAAAGCTGTTGCCGGCCACCGATCTGGCCATGGCCAGCGGCGTGCCGATCTGGCGCAGTATGTCGTTGCGGATCTCCCCCACCACGGCCGGAAGCTCCTGCCCCACCACACGCTCGCGCAGGCTGGCGCCCGTCAGCACAAAACCCAGCGCCGTGGAAATCGCCACGAACAGCAGCAGGCAGCTCACCATGCTGGACATGAGCTTGGTCCGTATCGACAGGTTGCGAAATGCGTGCATGGGATTCCCTCTTCTAACCAGCTGTAAGCAAGTGTTCGATCAAGGGGCGGCATCTTCTCACGCATACAGGCGCTGCATCTCAGGGACTTCCTCAGCCCGGCCCCGCAGCCGTGCCTGGGCAGGGCATTGGCAACAGTTACAGGGCCGCCAACGGCACTATTAAAACCCTTCTAAAATCGCGTTGCAGCCTGCGTTTACAGCTATACATTCAGAAGCACTCGACGCTTGCTGCATCTGGTGTTCATACGTTTTTCATTATTGTCTCTATCACCCATGACATACTGCGTCGCCCTCAAGCTCAACGCCGGCCTGGTGTTTCTGTCCGACTCCCGCACCAATGCCGGACTCGACCAGATCAGCACCTTCCGCAAAGTCATGCTGTATGAGCAACCGGGCGAGCGCTTCATGGTGCTGCAATCGGCCGGCAATCTGTCCATCACCCAGTCGGTGCGCGAGCTGCTGGAGAGCTTTCAGCTGCACGACACGACCACGGACGAGATGCTGACCATCTGGAATGTGCGCAGCATGTTCGATGCCGCGCGCGTGCTGGGCGCGGCCGTGCGCCATGTGCATGAGCGCGAAGCCACGGCGCTGCAGCGCGCCGGGGTGGACTTCAATGTCTCCATGATTTTTGGCGGCCAGATCCAGGGCGAGCGCATGCGCCTGTTCCAGGTCTATTCGGCGGGCAACTTCATCGAGGCCACGGGCGAGACGCCCTATTTCCAGATCGGCGAATCCAAGTACGGCAAGCCCGTGCTGGACCGCGTCATCACCTCCGAGACCCCGCTGGACGAAGCCGCCAAGTGCGCGCTGGTATCCATGGACAGCACGCTCAAGTCCAACCTCTCGGTGGGCCTGCCGCTGGATCTGATCGTCTACGAGAACAACCGCTTCGCCACGGACCGCATTGTCTGCCTGGACGCCGACAACCCCTATCTGCGCATGCTGCACGACAGCTGGGGCGAGCGCCTGCGCCATGTCTTCGACAGCATCGACGATCCGGCCTGGGACGGCGGCCAGACCGATACGCCGATTCGCATCCACAGCCCGCGCGCCCATCCTCTGGTCAAAGTGGGAGCACCTGCTGCATCACGCTCGGCCCATGGACTGGGTGCAGGCAATATTCCGCCCGCCGCGCTGCGCCAGCCCGTGGTGCCGGCTCAGGCTGGCCTGAGCATGGCCGATGAATACCAGCGCCTGCAGACGGCAGAGGAGCAGGCGCGCATGCAAAGACAGGCAGGCCTTTCAAGGCGCTAAACTGATCGACGCATCCAACGCCCCTTCGGGGCGTTTTTCCTGTCCAGCCCGTTCAGCGCCATGTCCCAGCCCACTGCCACCGCCAGCACGACGAACACCCTGCCCGTGGTCTTCGCGCATGCCAACAGCTTTCCCATCGGCACCTATCGTCTGCTGTTTTCGCTGCTGCGCCAACGCGGCATCGAAGCCGGCGGCGTGCAGCGCTTCGGCCATGACCCGCAACGCCCCGTCACCAACCACTGGCCGCATCTGGTGGACGAGCTCATCGAATACATCGAGCAGCAGGTCGAGCGGCACGGCCAGCCGGTCTATCTGGTGGGCCACTCGCTGGGCGGCATTCTGAGTTTTCAGGCCGCCTCCAAACGCCCTGATCTGGCGCGCGGCGTGCTGCTCATCGACTCGCCCCTGCTGGGCGGCTGGAAGGCGAACGCCGTGGGCCTGGCCAAGCAGACGCAGATCGTGGCCTCGGTCTCCCCCGGCAAGATCAGCCAGCGCCGACGCACCACCTGGGCCAGCAACGAAGAGGCGCTGGAGTATTTCCGCGGCAAGAAGGCCTTTGCCCAGTGGCATCCGCAGATGCTGCAGGACTATGTGCAGCACGGCCTGGAGGACGACCAGGGCAAGCGCAGCCTGCTGTTCAGGCGCGAGGTGGAAACCGCCATCTACAACACCCTGCCCAGCAATCTCAACAACCAGCTCAGGCGTCACCCGGTGCGCTGCCCGGTGGCCTTCATCGGCGGTCGCTCGTCGGTGGAGATGCGCCAGGTGGGCATGGAGATGACGCAGCGCATCACCCGCGGGCGCATCACCATGCTGGACGGCGGCCATCTGTTTCCCATGGAGCGGCCCGAGGCCACGGCCGCCGCCATCGAGGCTTCGCTGCTCAATATGGAGCAGACCATATTGCAGAAATCTGCTGGCAGCACTCATAAATAAGTAGCATCTTGCGCTTTTCAGCTAACGATTTCAGTATCAAAACAACCTGAAATTCAATCAGAAAAAGCGCTACAAGCTATTAAAAAAGCCGCTTGCTATCACGCAAGCGGCTTTTTTGTGGGCAGCACCAAACGCTCAATGGTGCCAGTCCACGATGCCGGTATAGGCCGTCACCAGCACGATGATGCCGAAAACGATGCGGTACCAGGCAAAGGGCACAAAGCTGTTGGTGGAGATAAAGCGCAGCAGCCAGCGCACGCACAGCCAGGCACTGATGAACGAGAAGATCAGGCCCACGGCAAACAGAGGCACATCCGCCATGGACAGCAGCGCGCGCTCCTTGTAGAGGCTGTAGACGCCCGCGCCGATCAGCGTGGGCATGGCCAGGAAGAACGAGAAGTCCGTGGCGGCCTTGCGCGACAGGCCCATGAGCATGCCGCCGATGATGGTGGAGCCGCTGCGGCTGGTGCCGGGCACCAGGGCAAAGCACTGCACCAGGCCGACCTTGAGCGCATCGAGAGCCGTCATATCGTCCACCGACTGCACGCGGGTGGCGGCGGTGGGCCGCTTCTCGGCCCACAAAATCACGAAGCCGCCGAGGATGAAGGTGGTCGCCACGATGACTGGCGTGAACAGATGCTCCTGCACATATTTGCCGAACAGCAACGCCAGCACCACGGCAGGCAAAAAGCCGATGATGACGTTGAGCGCGAACTTCTGCGCCTGGCGGCTGCTGGGCAACTCCACCAGCGTGTCCCGGATCTTCTGCCAGTACACCAGCATCACGGCAAAGATGGCACCGGTCTGGATCGCAATCTCAAACACCTTGGCCTTGCCGCCGACAAAACCCATCAGCGAACCCGCCAGGATCAGGTGGCCGGTTGAGGAAATCGGCAAGAACTCGGTCAGCCCTTCCACAATGCCCATGATGGCGGCCTTGACCAGCAATAAAGTATCCACGCGAATCGTCCTTTGGATGCAGGGTTGAAGCAAAGCCGCCCATTATCCGCTCGCCATTTTCCCGTTCGCGCTCACAAGACCTTTTCCGGCCGCCTATCGACAGACAATCGCAAACTTTTACAAGACATGGCTTGTGGTGATGGGCAAAGTCACGCGCCTGTGCTGCAATAGCTGCGCGCCGGTTGTCGGCGTTTTTTCAAAAATCACACCATCATGAAAAAATTTGTGGTCCTGGCTGTCGTGTCCCTGGCCTGCAGCATGAGCATGGCTGCCGGCGACAAGCCCAAAACCGCCCAGCAGCAGCTCATGGGCACCTGCAACACTGAAGCCACCGGCAAAAAAGGCGATGAACGCAAGGAGTTCATGAAGTCCTGCCTGTCCGACGGCAAGAAGCGTCAGCAGGAACGCATGAAGAGCTGCAATGCCGACGCCGCCGGCAAAAAGGGCGACGAGCGCAAAGCCTTCATGAGCGAGTGCCTGAAGAAGGACTGAACCGCCTTAGCGGCTTTGCCGATTCCGCGCTGCGCGCAATGCACAAAGCCACCGCAAGGTGGCTTTGTGGTTTCAGGCGGAGGCCGAGGCCGTTCGCCGGGCGCGGCGTTTTTTTAACCAGATGACGACGCCGGTGATGGACAGCATGGCCACCATCACGCCGACCACCGATATCAGCACACGCCCGAAGGTGCCCAGGATGCGGCCGCTGTGCAGCGGCAGCTGCAGTTGCACGAAGACATCGGCTCCCGTGCCGTGCCAGGGACGATAGCTGCCCAGCACCTCGCCGCTTTCCGAGCTCACATAGACATTGGACAGCCCCATGCCCATGGCCCCGGTCTCGTCATCGGGATCGAAGAAGGACACGTTGTAGAACGGGAAATCCCCGCCATACCAGATGCCGCCGGCCTCGGTCTTGATGCCCAGCCGCACCGCCTCCTTGCGTGCGATCTCAATGGCCGTGGCAAAACCGATCTTAGGCTCGATAAAGCTGCCCAGAGGTGCCGGCTTGAGCGTCTCGTAGGGGCCGGGCGTGGTGGTCGACACCTTGCTCATCACGGGATAGAACACCTCGCGGTAGAGATTGATCGAGAACGAGGTGAAGGCCACGATGACGATTACCCCCCAGATCCACAGCGCACCTGCGCGGTGCAGGTCGAAATTGAGCTTGTAGGCACCGGCGCCCCAGCGTATGCGCCAGGACGGCATCCAGCGCGCCCACCAGGACTTGCCGCCAGCCTTGGCGGGCGCGTCCTGCGCCGCAGCCGCCTTCTTCTTCACCGGCAGGGTCAGCACCAGCGCCCAGAAGCTGTCGGCCAGCCACAGCAGTGCGAGACCGCCCATGAACCAATAGCCCCAGCGGTTGCTGCCCGCAAACGTGGGACTGAGCAGGCTTTCATGCAGATGGCGCAGCCAGGGCATGAGATTACGCCAGCTCAGGGCCAGGCTCTTGGAGTCACGGTGGCCGGTGATGACTCCCGTCACCGGGTCCACGAACACCGTGTTGTAGCCCAGCACATGGGGCTTGCCCGTGGCCTGGTCCACCAGCGGGCGCACCAGAAAGGAAGCCGCCTCGCCCTCGCGCAGGCCCAGGCTCATATACGAGATCTCGGCGCGCGCATCGGCTGCCTGCACGGCCCGGGCCAGTTGCAGCGGCGTCTGCAGCGGGCCGCGTCCCGGCGTGTGCAGCATGTCGGCATTGAGCCAGTCGTCGATTTCATGATCCCACGAGAGCACCGCTCCCGTGAGACCGGTCATGACCAGGAAGGCCGCGAGAAACAGGCCGACCCAGCGATGAACCACGGTCCACAGAGCTCGCATCAGAAGTCCACGCTGGCGGTCAGCGAGAAGGTACGCGGCGCGCCCTGCACCAGATAGCCGTTGGTGGCATAACCGCCGACCGAGGCCCAGTAGTTGCGGTTGGCCACGTTGTCCACGCGTGCATTCAGAGTCACCAGCTTGCCGCCGACGTCCATCAGATAGCGGGCGCCCAGGTCAAAGCGGGTCCAGGCCGGCACGCGCTGGGTGTTGCCGGCATTGGCGTACTGAGCGCCGGTATACATCAGCCGCGCATTCAATGCCAGGCCGTGCACGCCCGGCACATCCCAGTCAGCGCCGATATTGGCCTGGCTGCGGGGCACGCCCACCACGCGCTTGCCATCATTGGCGCCACTCGCCGTGGTCAGGTATTTGGCGTCCAGCAGAGTCAGGCCGCCGAGCAAGCGCAGGCCCTTGACGGGCTCGCCGAACACATTGAACTCCAGACCGCGATTGCGCTGCTTGCCGAACACGCCGTAGACATTGTTCTCCACATAGGCGCTGGGCATGCTGGTGGTGAAGAAGGAGGCGCTGGCGCCGATATTGCCGCCGTCGTATTTGAGGCCTGCCTCCTTCTGGCGGGAGACATAGGGAGCGAACACCTGGCCAGCATTGCTGACCACCTGGCCTCCGTTGGTCATGGGTGCGCTACCGCCCTTGGCCAGCCCTTCGATGTAGTTGGCATAAGCCGACACCTCAGGAGTCAGCTTGAACACCAGGCCCGCCACCGGAGTCACGCGGCTCTTGTCGTAGTTGCCCGAGCTTGCGCCCGTCGTTGCATCGAAGCCGTCGACCTTGATGCTCTGGTAGCGCATGCCCACCGTCAGCAGCAGGCGCTCGTCCATGAAGCCCAGGGTATCGGCCAGCGCCAGGCTGCTGGTCTTGATGCGCTCGGTCTCGCGCGGGCTGCCCAGTATGCCTCCCAGTCCGGTATAGCCAGGCGCAGGCAGGGCCACCGGGTTGTAGATGTTGTTGCTCTGGCCGGTTGCGTAGTTATAGCCCCAGGCATTGCGCTCGCTGGAATCGAAGGCCGACAGCGAAGCCACCACCGAATGCTTGACCGAGCCGGTCTCAAACTTGCCGCGCAGGCCCAGCTCGCCGGTCTTGACGCGGTTCTTGCGCGTGTTGTCGAAGCGGTTGACCGTGGCATCGCCTGCCGCGCTGGACAGCGTCAGGCCCGACAGCGCGTTGTCCTCGCTGCCCCGGCGCATGCCCACAGCGGCCCAGCCAGTCCATTGGTCGTTGAAGTCGTACTCCCCGCGCAACGTGCCGAACAGGTCGCGGCTGTTGGAGTAGGTCCAGGGCTGTGCATAGTTGGTCTTGCTGTCCGGTGCGGCCGGAATTGGCAGATTGCCCGAAGGTGTCAGCGAGGGACGCGGCGCCGTCAGCTTGTGTTCCTGCCAGCCCAGATCGGCCGACAGGCGTGCACGGCTGCTGCGCCAGTCCAGGCCCAGCGAGCCGACTGTGGTGTGAACCTTCTCGCTGCTCACGCCGGTGCCGCCGCTGCGCCGCGCAAGATTCAGGCGCACACCGGCTGCATCATCGGGGCCGAAGCGGCGAGCCACATCAGCAGCCGCGTAAGCCTGCCCGCCACTGGCGCCACCCAGGGTCACACGATTGAGCGGCTCGTTGCCCGCACGCTTGGGCACCACATTGATGAGGCCGCCCAGACCGCCACCGCTGACGCTGCCGGCGCCCGCGCCGCTGAGAAAGGCATTCGCTCCGCGAAACACCTCCACACGTTCCACGAACTCCGACGCCATGTACTGGCGCGGCACCAGACCGTACAGACCGTTATAGGCCACATCGTCGGAATACAGCACAAAGCCGCGCACAAAGTAGGCCTGCTGGAAGTTACCGAAGCCGCGTGCCGAGCGCACGCCGGCATCGTTGAGCAACACATCGCCCACGCTCTTGGCCTGCTGATCCTGAATCAGATCGCTGGTATAGCTGGTGGCGTAAAACGGGGTCTCCATCATGTCCTGATTTCCCAGCACGCCGACACGCGCGCCGCGCGCCACCTGCCCACCCGCAAAAGGCTTGGCCAGACCCTGGGCCGAAGCATCGGCGCTGGCCTCCACGGTCACGGTCTGCAGGGCAGCTTCTGATTCAGTGCTGGAAGTCTGGGCAAAAACACTCTGCTGGCTGCACAGTGCGAGAGCAGCCAGGGAAATCGGTCGGAGCAGGAACATTATTAATGTTATTGAGAATGATTTTCAGAATCGTTAATTTTAATAATAAATCTCCTTTGCCGATGCCAAACACCCTGAGATCTCAACGGGATCCAAGGCAGGCTGCAAGTCCTGAAGCTGCCGCGTGATATGTGTGCGCGCACAAACAAACGCACAAACAAACACAGGCAAAACCAGTACACCACTCACACCTGCTGAGGAGCAACTGGCTCCCGTGTCTGGTCACTTCGTCGCAAAGCACTGGTCGGCAGCAGGCCCGGCTTGCACAGTCATGTGCAAGCACCAGGAGCCAGCCATGACACTCACACCTCTGATTGCCTTTCACATGGGTTGCGCCATCGCAGCCACCTTGACCGGAGCCACTGCACTCTGGGCCAGGCGCCAGGCCGGCCCGCTGCCCTGGCTGCACAGAATCGCAGGCTATGGCTTCGTGCTGCTCATGCTGGCCACCGCCATCTCCGCCTTGTTCATACGCGACTTCAAGCTGCCCAACTGGGCAGGCTTCACGCCCATTCATCTGCTGATTCCCGTGACGCTGGGCAGCCTGGCGCTGTCCTTCTGGCATCTGGCCCATCGACGCATTGCCCAGCATCGCAGCGTCATGCGCAAGCTGTACTTCGGCAGCTGCGTCGTCGCTGGACTGTTCACGCTGCTTCCGGGCCGGCTGCTCGGCAATCTGCTGTGGCAGCGATTGGCCTGATCCCCGTTCTCACCCCCACGCTCGACAAGGAAAAGACATGAACCCGATCTCTGAAGACACTCTGCACCAGCAGGCACGCCGCCGCGCCGGCATGAAGCTGGGCTGGTATATCCATGCAGCGGCCTATGCTGCGGTGAATCTCGGGCTCATGGCCCTGGCCCTGAGCCAGGGACGGCACTGGGCCGTCTACCCGGCTCTGGGCTGGGGTCTGGGCCTGCTGATTCATGGCGCAGTGGTCTGGCTGCTGGCACCCGGCAGTCCCCTCTTTCAACAACTGCTGGAGCACGAGCTGAAAACGCTGCAGCGCAGCGAAAAGCGCTAGATGCCGGACCGCCCATCACCTACCATGCCCGTCATGTCCATGTTTGCGCCCGCTCCCCTGTTGCGTCACGCCGGCATCACCGTGGCTGCCTGTCTGCTGATCGCTGCGGCCTTGACCGCTCTGGGCCAGGGCCTGTGGGATGTCAATCTCGCCTACTCGCTGGCCATAGGCCTGATCAGCTGGCTGAGCATCGATCTGCTCAGGCTGCGCTGGCGCGAGTCCGACGACATTCCCTGGCCGCGCGGCATGCGCGGCATGGCCGTGGTGCCGCTGGGAATTGCAGCAGGCCTGATTCTGGGCAATCCGCTCGGTAGTTTCTACGTTCAGCAACTCCATCCCGAACTGCCCGCCGCAGCCCGGCCCTCGCTATGGTTGCCGCTTGCCATCACCATGGCGACCAGCATTGCCATGTCCTGGGGCTTTTATGTGGTGGGCAAGTCGCGCCATCTGCAAATGCAGGCAGAGCAGGCCCAGCGCCAGGCCGCCGAAGCCCGGCTCAGCCTGCTGCAGGCCCAGCTGGAGCCACATATGCTGTTCAACACCCTGGCCAATCTTCGCGTGCTGATCACCACCGATGCGCCACGCGCCGAGCAGATGCTCGATCATCTGATTGCCTACCTGCGTGCCACGCTGGCCGGCTCGCGCCACGGCACGCACAGTCTTGCCAGCGAATTTGCCTTGCTGGCCGACTATCTGGCCTTGATGCAGATCCGCATGGGCGACCGGCTCAGCTATGGCCTGCATCTGCCCGCTGAACTGGCCGAACTGCCCGTGCCAACCCTGCTGCTGCAACCGCTGGTGGAGAACAGCATTCGCCACGGACTGGAGCCCCAGCTGGCCGGCGGCCACATTGCCGTTCAGGCCGGCATGCTGGATGACCGCCATCTCCTGCTCAGCGTGCATGACAATGGCCTGGGCCTGCCGGCGCTGCCTGGCCAGCCCCCTTCCGGCTCCGGCTTTGGCCTGCAGCAGATTCGCGAACGCCTGGCCAGTCGCTACGGCAGCGCTGCCCGCTTCGACCTGACAGCAGACCGAGCAGGCGGAACCAGGGCCTGCATCGTATTACCCCTGAGGTCCCAGCCATGAACACCAATCCGCCGCGCGCCCTGATTGCCGAAGACGAACCGCTGCTGGCCCTGGCATTGCAGCAGTTGCTGGGCCAGCTCTGGCCCCAGTTGCAGATCGAGGCCAGGGTGGCCGACGGCATCAGCGCCGTGCAGCAGGCGCTGGAGCGGTTGCCCGATCTGCTGTTCCTGGACATTCGCATGCCCGGCCAGACGGGGCTGGAAGCCGCCGCCGAAATCGCCGATGCCTGGCCTGAGGAGCAAGCGCTGCCGGCGATTGTCTTTGTCACCGCCTACGACCAGTACGCCCTGGCGGCCTTCGAGGCCTGCGCCATGGACTATGTGCTCAAGCCGGTGCAGGCAGCACGTCTGGGCCAGACCGTGCAGCGCCTGCAGCAGTGGTGGCAGCAGCGCCAGCCGGTACAGGGCAAGGACCTTGCCATGCACAATCACCGTCAGCTCGAACAACTGCTCGGGCTGCAGCAGCAACTGCTGGGGCAGGTCCCCGCCGCGCTGCAGATCATTCAGGCCAGCGTCGGCAACCAGATCCATATGGTGAGGGTGCAGGACATCATCTACCTCGAAGCCGCCGATAAATATCTGCGCGTGCTGACGGCCGCTCAGGAGTATCTGATCCGCACCCCGCTCAAGGATTTGCTGCCGCAGCTCGACGCCCGCGAGTTCTGGCAAATCCATCGCGGTACCGTGGTGCGCGTTCAAGCCATTGCCAGTGCCCAGCGTGACGAGTCCGGGCGCCTGAGCCTGCTGCTGCGTGACCGCCCTGAAAAGCTGGCCGTCAGCCGTCTATACGCAACACGGTTCAAGGCGATGTAGTCAGCTCCATCACATCCTCCCAGTCCACCCCCTGCATGGCATCCCAATGCGCCACGATGACACTGCGGGGTCGCGCCGGGTTCTTGAGCTCGGCTGCCATGGCAGCCAGCGCATGCTGCACATAATGCTCGGACGGCTTGTCCAGCGCCGCCAGCGGCTCGTCGATCAGTACCAGCTCGGCTGCGCTGGCCCAGCCAGCGGCCATCCACAGCTTGCGCTGCGTGCCCGACGACAGGGCCAGCAGCGGCTTGTGCAGATGCGGCTCCAGCCCGAAGCCCTGCACATGCTGCTCGAACTGCTGCTGCAACCAATGCGGATACAGCGTGCGCTGCAAAGCCACCCAGCTCTCGGCCGGCATCTGGCTGTAGACATCGTTGAGCGGCTGGCGTGGGTCCTGCCAGAAGCAGGAGCTTGCAGCCAGGCGGCCGTTATCGGCGAACGGATAGTGCAGCAAGCCCATGCGCAGCGGCAATTGCCCAGCCAATGCCTTGAGCCAGCTGGTCTTGCCCGTGCCCTCGTCGCCTTGCAGCAGACACAACCCTGCATGCCAGCAATGCGAGGCCTCATGGGCCACCACCCGGCCCGGGTAGCCGAAGCTCACCTGCAGAGCCTGCACCATGCAGAGCGACTCGCAGCCATCATCGAGTTCAGAATTCATAGCTGACAACGCCTTTGTATATATGTCCACGGCTGATTGTGTCCAAAGAACCCACGGCCATGCGCAAAGCAAGGCACAGGCACAATGGCGTCCCTCTCAACAGCGCGCAATATGCCATGGCTCTGGATTATCTGGAATTCGATTACAGCGAAGATGAAGAAGGCACGGGCACCTGGGACGCCATGGCCAGCGTCAAGGCCGAGCGCGTACCAGCTTTGGCCGGCGAAATCGAATCCCTGCTGCGCTGGGCCAGCCAGAAGTTTGCTGGCCGCCAGGGCGCCCTGGAAGACGGCAATGACTGGGACTATGACCTGCAGGCGCAGGACGACGACGGCCAGCCCCTGAGCGCCCGCTTCGACAGGGCAGCAGGCAGGCTGGAGCTGCAGGCCTCGGCCACGGGCCGCACCACGGTCAGCCTTTGCCTTTCCGGCTCCACGCAGTTCGGCGATGCACTGCGCCAGGCCTTTGATCTCGAAGCCTGACATCCGGGCCTGCAGCCACGGCGCTTGAAGTCAGGTGCGTGCTGTGCACAATGGATGGCTCCAAGCGATTTGCAAAGGCAATGCCATGACCGAGCGACTCTCTGCCCCGTTTGTCATCGAGCAATTCATCAAGGCACCGCGCGAGCTGGTCTATGCGGCCTTCACGCAAGGCGAGCACCTGAGTCACTGGATGCGCCCGCCCGGCATGGTGATGACGCAATGCGAAGTGGATGCACGCGAAGGCGGCAGCTTTCATTACGGCATGCGTGCCGAAGCCATGCCCCAAGCACCCGCGATGTGGGGCAAATGGAGCTTCAGGGAGCTGAAAGCGCCCGAGCGCATCGTCGTCGTGGTGCAGTTCAGCGATGCCGCAGGCGGCGTCACGCGCCACCCGATGGCGCCGCAATGGCCGCTCTATACCCTGTCGACCACCACGCTCGGCGAGGAAGCCGGCGGCACGCGCCTGCATCTGGAATGGCGTGCCCTTAACGCCAGTGTCGTGGAAGAAGCGGTGTTCGACAGCTCGCACGCCAACATGAACATGGGCTGGAGCGGCAGCATGCAGTTGCTGGCCGGCTATCTGGCCAGGATACAGGCGGCCTAGCGATCCATATCCTGTCGCTGCCTGGGTGGCTCGGCCGCATTTCTGCGACTGGCCCCGGCACGCCCGGCCTTGCTCCACTGATAGTCCACTCCATCGGGCGTCTTGCCATCCTCGACCGCAGACACGCCCACAGGCCCGACCATATCGCGCAACTCCGACGAAATCACCACATGGGCATGGCGCTCGTCCTTGCGCAGCTGCTGGCACAGGGCCAGCGCCTCGCTCATCTGCGCATCGGAGAAGGCCCGGCATTGCGGCTGCCAGACCGGTGTCTGGCCCTCGGGCTCGGAGTTGCGCAGGTAGAAAACAGCAATGCTCATGGTTTGATCTTCACAACAACAGAGCCACGGTTGTAACCCAGAGCACAAGCCTGCACGGCGCGCTCACTCTTTGCGCTGCCCCGCTTCCAGCGGCTCCCAGCGCCCTGCCACATTCTTGAGCAAGGTGTTCACGGCCGTCAGCCTGCGGTTTCTGACGCTGTTGAGGCTGTTCTGGGCGCTGAGCACCGTCGTCTGGGCCGAGAGCACATTCAGATAGGCCACGATGCCGGCCTGGTACTGGTTGTTGGCCACTGTCAGCGACTTCTGCGCTGCGGCCAGGGCCTCGGTCTGCACCTGCTCCTCCTGGGCCAGATTGACGGCAGCGACCAGATTGTCCTCCACCTCCTGCAGCGCAGTCAGCACGGTCTGCTTGTAGGTGGCGGCATTCAGGTCCAGCGTGGCACGGGCCGACTCCACGGCCGCCGAACGCGCGCCGCCGTCAAACAGACTCATGGCCAGCGCCGGTCCCAGCGACCAGAACAGATTCGGCGCATTGAGCAGATCGGAGAGCACGGAGTTGCGATAGCCGGCCGATGCCGACAGGGTCAGCGAGGGGAAATAGGCCGCACGCGCCACGCCTATCTGCGCATTGGCCATGGCCACGCGGCGCTCGGCGGCAGCGATGTCGGGGCGCCTCTCCAGCAAGGTGGAGGCCAGCATCTCGGGCACTGCAGGCGGCGTCGGCAGGTGGCCGGTGACCGGCAGGCTGAAATTGGCCGGGGCCTTGCCCAGCAAGGCCGCCAGCGCATGCTCGTACTGGGCACGCGTGATGCTGGCCTCCAGCAGGCTGGCCTGGGTGCTCTTGTACTGGGACTGGGCCTGCGCCACATCGGCCGAAGACACCACGCCCGCCTGGTAGCGATTCTGCGTGAGCTTCAGGCTTTGCTCGTAGGCCTCCAAACTCTCCTGCAGATACTTCATCTGCGCCTCGACGGCACGCAGCGAGAAATAGGTCTGGGCCACCGATGCCTGGGCCGACAGACGGGCCGCAGCCAGATCGTCGGCACTGGCCTGGGCCGAAGCGCGGCTGGCATCCACCGCGCCCGAGAGCTTGCCCCAGAGATCCAGCTCCCAGCTGGCGCTCAGGCCCAGCGAGAAGTTGTTGTTGATGCTGCCGCTGCGCGCCA
Organism: Comamonas sp. E6; assembly: GCF_001010305.1. Lineage (NCBI taxonomy): Bacteria > Pseudomonadati > Pseudomonadota > Betaproteobacteria > Burkholderiales > Comamonadaceae > Comamonas > Comamonas sp. E6. The sequence continues at coordinate 73,629 of NZ_BBXH01000019.1, read as the reverse complement.
CGTTCTCGCCATTGGTGTTGCTGTAGGTGCCGCCGCCAGTCAAGGCACGCGAGCCGCTGCCCGTGGTGCCGAGCGTGGGCAATTGCGCGGCGCGGCTGCTGGCGACGGCGGCCTGGGCCGAGCGCAGACGGGCCACGGCCTGCTCCACGCCGGGATTGCCTGCGGCTGCCGCCTGCTGCAGCTGATCGAGCGTGCTGTCGCCATACACCGTCCACCACTGGTCGGGCACTGCCGCGGCCGGGCTGGCCGCCGAGCTCTGCGCCGGTTGCCAAATGCCGAACTGCGCAGCCTGCGGAGTGGCTTCCTTGAACTGCGCGGGCACTTCCAGCTTTGGCACTTGATAAGCAGGCTGAGTGGAGCATGCGGCCAGCAAGACAGCGACAACGATCGGCAATAGACGGGGAAGCGAGCGAGGCAGCGCCATGACGGATGTATTCATAAAAGTGAGCTGCTTGCGCTTCTCCTGACTGGATTTGAAGCCGATTTGATTCAAAAAGTGTGCTGGCATATTCATCTCACTTCGCCTCAACCATGGCAGAGGCCTGGCCGCCGCGCTTTCTGGCCGGACGGCGCGCCCAGAGGCGCAGCACGCTGCGGCGCACACGGTCCAGCAGCACATAGACCACGGGCGTGGTGTAGAGCGTGAGCAACTGGCTCAGCAGCAGGCCACCCACGATCGCAATGCCCAGGGGCTGGCGCAGCTCGGCACCGTCGCCCCGGCCCAGGGCCAGGGGCAGCGCGCCGAACAGGGCCGCCATGGTGGTCATCAGAATGGGGCGCAGGCGCAGATGGCAGGCCCGATAGATGGCCTGGGCCGCCGTGGCATGGCCGCCTTTCTCGCGCTCCAGCGCAAAGTCGATCATCATGATGGCGTTCTTCTTGACCAGTCCGATCAGCAGGATCACGCCGATGAAGGCGATCAGCGAGAACTCGGTCTTGAACCACATCAGCGCCAGCAGCGCGCCCACGCCGGCCGAGGGCAGCGTGGACAGAATCGTCAGCGGATGGACCAGGTTCTCGTAGAGGATGCCCAGCACCAGATAGATGGTGATGATGGCCGCGAGGATCAGCAGGGGCTGGCCCGCCAGCGCCTGCTGGAAGGCACCGGCCGAGCCACTGAAGCTGCCGCGGATGGACACCGGAACGCCCAGCTCCAGCATGGCATTGCGGATCGCATCATTGGCCTGCGACAGCGAGACATTGGGCGCCAGGTTGTAGCTCACGGTGCTGGCCGGCGTGCCGCTCTGGTGCTGCACGGACAGTGGCGTGGTCGAGGTGGTGATCCTGGCAAAGGCCGTCAGCGGAATCTGCTGGCCCGCGCTGTTGACGAAGAAGAAGCCACGCAGCGTCTCCGGGCTCTGCAGATACTGGGACGAGGCCGTCATCACCACGCGGTACTGGTTGAGCGGGTTGTAGATCACGCCCACCTGGCGCTGACCGAAGGCGTCGTTGAGCGTGTTGTCGATCTGCGCCACCGTCAGGCCCAGGCGCGTGGCCTGGTCACGGTCTATGACCAGCTTGGTCTGCATGCCGTTGTCCTGCACGTCGCTGTTGACATCGGTCAGCTCCGGCAGGGTGGACAGCACCTGGCGGATGCGCGGCTCCCACAGGCGCAGCTCGGCCGTATCGTCGGCCTGCAGCGTGTACTGATAGGAGGACATGCTCTGGCGCCCGCCGATGCGCACATCGCTCTGGGTCATCATGAACAGCCGCGCGCCCGGTTCATCCTTGAGCTTTTCACGCAGGCGGTTGATGACCTCGTCGCTGGACACCTTGCGCTCGGACATGGGCTTAAGCGACATGAACATATTGGCCGAATTGGCCTGGCCGCCGCCGGTAAAGCCGGTCACATACTCCACGGCCGGGTCCTGCTGCACCACATCGAGAAAACGCTTGATGCGGCGCTCCATGGCCTGAAAGGACGTGGACTGGTCGGCACGTATGAAGCCCATGACACGGCCTGTGTCCTCGCTGGGCATGAAGCCCTTGTCTATGGTCTGGTAGAGATGGATGTTGAGGCCGATGACCGCCACCAGACTGAGCAGCACCACGGGCTGGTGGCGCAGACCCCAGGCCAGGGTGTGACGATACAGCGCCGTCACTCGCACCTCGAAGCGATCCATGGCCAGCGAGACGCGCAACCAGAGCGCATCCCAGCGGCGCGTGAAGGGGCGCCGGGCACGCTCGGCGCGGCGGCGCTCCTCCTCTGCCGGTGTGCGCAGCAGAGCCGCGCACATCATGGGCGTGGTGGTCAGCGAGATGATCATGGAAACCAGAATCGCCGCCGACATGACCACGGCAAATTCACGAAAGAACCGCCCCACGATGCCGGCCATGAACAGAATGGGCACGAACACCGCAATCAGCGACAGGCTCATGGAGACAACGGTGAAACCGATCTCGCGCGCGCCCTCGATGGCCGCCTGCATCGCGGACTTTCCACGCTCCATGTGGCGCATCACGTTCTCCAGCACCACGATGGCATCGTCCACCACAAAGCCTGCGGCCACCGTCAGCGCCATCAGCGAGAGGTTGTCCAGCGTATAGCCGCACAGGTACATGACGCCGAAGGTCCCCATCAGCGAGGCAGGCACGGCCACGGCCGGAATCAGCGTGGCGCGCAGGCGGCGCAGAAAGACGAACACCACCATGATGACCAGCGCTATCGAGATCAGCAGCGCGTTCTGCACCTCCTTGACCGAGGCGCGCAGCGTGGGCGTGCGGTCCGAGATCACCGTGACATCGATGGCCGGATTGATCGAGGCCCTGAGCTGGGGCAGCATGGCGCGCACCTTGTCCACGGCCTGCAGGATGTTGGCGTCGGGCTGCTTGAACACCTGCAGCAGCACGGCGGGCTTGCCGTTCATCACGCCGTAGTTGCGTATGTCCTGCACGGAGTCGGTGACATCGGCCACATCGGACAGACGCACGGCATTGCCGTTGTTCCAGCGCAGCACCAGCGGCGCGTATTCGGCGGCGGTGCGGGCCTGGTCATTGGTCGCCACCTGCCAGTAGTGGTCTTCGCGCTCCACGGCGCCCAGGGGACGGTTGGCATTGGTGGCGGTGATGGCCGTACGCACCGCATCCAGCGAAACGCCGTTGGCAGCCAGCCGCACCGGGTCCAGCTCCACGCGCACGGCCGGCAGCGCGCCGCCGTTGATCGATGCCTGGCCCACGCCTTCCACCTGGGCCAGCTTCTGCGCCAGCACCGTGGAGGCCGCGTCATACATCTGGCCGCGCGTGAGCGAATCTGACGTCAGCGCCAGAATCATGATGGGCGCGTCGGCCGGGTTGACCTTGCGATAGGTCGGGTTGCCCGGCATGCCCGAAGGCAGCAGCGTGCGCGCCGCATTGATGGCGGCCTGTACATCGTGGGCCGCGCTGTCCACCGTGCGCGTCAGATCGAACTGCAGCGTGATGCGCGTGCTGCCCATGCTGGAGCTGGACGTCATCTCGTTGACGCCGGCAATCGCGCCCAGGGCGCGCTCCAGCGGCGTGGCCACGGTGGCCGCCATGGTATCCGGCGCCGCGCCGGGCAGGCTGGCGGTCACCGATATCGTCGGATAGTCCACCTGCGGCAGCGGCGCCACAGGCAGCTGGAAATAGGCCACGCCGCCCACCAGGGCCATGCCGATGGTCAGCAGCAGGGTCGCAATGGGCCGGAAGATGAAGGGCGTGGAGATGCTCATGGACGCGCCCCGTCCTGGCCGCCGTCCCCGCCCTCGCCCATGACTTCGGCTTCGGAATGCGGCACATGCTTGACGGCCGGCAGGCCGCGCCTGGTTCGCCAGCCCTCGGCCCAGCTTTCAAAGGTCAGATAGATCACCGGCGTGGTGAACAGCGTCAGCAGCTGGCTCAGCAGCAGACCGCCCACCAGGGTCACGCCCAGGGGCTGGCGCAGCTCGCTGCCCACGCCGGTTCCCAGCATCATGGGCAGCGCGCTCAGCAAGGCCGCCAGCGTGGTCATGAGAATCGGGCGAAAGCGCAGCAGACAGGCCTGGTAGATCGCGTCGCGCGCATTCATGCCCTCCTCGCGCTGGGCGTCCAGCGCGAAGTCGATCATCATGATGGCGTTCTTCTTGACGATGCCGATCAGCAAGATGATGCCGATGATGGCGATGATGTCCAGATCCAGCCCAGACACCAGCAGCGCCAGCAGCGCACCAACGCCCGCCGAAGGCAGGGTGGAGAGAATCGTGATCGGGTGAATCGTGCTCTCGTAGAGCACGCCCAGCACGATGTACATGGTGATGATGGCGGCCAGCACCAGCAGCAGGGTATTGGAGAGCGAGGCCTGGAAAGCCAGCGCCGCGCCCTGGAACTGCGTGTCCACCGACAGCGGGATCTGCCCCTCGTCGCGCAGCTGCGCAATGATGGTCTGCGCCGCCTCCACCGCATGGCCCAGCGACACGCCGGATGCGGTGTTGAACGAAATGGTGGCTGCAGGCAGCTGCCCCACATGATTGACGGCCAGCGCCATCGGGCGCTCGCTCACCGTGGCAATCGAGGACAGCGGCACCGGCGCACCGTTGCTCGATGCGGCATAGATGTTCTGCAGGGCTTCGGGCCCGATCTTGAACTGCGGCGCCACCTCCAGCACCACGCGGTACTGGTTGGACTGCGTGAAGATAGTCGAGATCAGACGCTGGCCGAAAGCGTTATAGAGCGCCGAGTCCACCGACGAGACCGTCACGCCCAGGCGGCTGGCCTGGGCCCGGTCGATCTGCACATAGGCCTGACGGCCCTGGCTCTGCAGATCGCTGCTCACATCGAGCAGCTGGGGCAGTTGCTGCAGACGCTCGACCAACATCCTGGTGCTGGCCGTGAGCTGGTTCATGTCCGGCGAGGAGAGCAGCAGCTGGTACTGGGTGCGAGCCTGGCGATCCTCTATGGTCAGGTCCTGCACGGGCTGGGCATAGAGACGGATGCCGGGCACGGCGCGGGAATCCTCGGCCAGGCGGTTGAGCACCACGGGCAGACGGTCGCGCTGGGCATGGGGCTTGAGGTCGATCTGGATGCGGCCGGTATTGAGCGTGGTGTTGGTGCCATCCACACCGATAAACGAGGAGATGGATGCCACGGCCGGGTCCTTGAGCAAATGCTCGGCCAGCGCCTGCTGGCGCTCGGCCATGGCCGCAAAGGAGATGGACTGGTCGGCCTCGGTGGTCGCGGCAATCGTGCCCGTATCCTGCTCGGGGAAAAAGCCCTTGGGCACGACGAAATACAGCAGCACCGTGACCACCAGCGTGGCGATGAACACCAGCCAGGTCAGCTTGCTGTGATCCAGCACCCAGGTCAGCATGCGGCCGTATTCGGCAATCACCTTGTCGAAAGAGCGCGCGACCGCAGCGCTGAAACCCTTGGACTGCGCCCGGTTCTTCTCGCCCTCGGGCTGGTGGCGCAGCAGGCGCGCGCACAGCATGGGGGTGAGCGTGAGCGAAACCACGGCCGAGATCAGGATCGCCACCGTCATGGTGATGGCGAACTCATGGAACAGGCGCCCCACCACATCTCCCATGAACAGCAGCGGAATCAGCACCGCGACCAGGGAGATGGTCAGCGAGATGATGGTGAAGCCGATCTGCTTGGCACCCTTGAGCGCGGCCTGCATGGGCGGCTCGCCCTTTTCCACATAGCGGGCGATGTTCTCGATCATCACGATGGCATCGTCCACCACAAAGCCCGTGGCAATGGTCAGGGCCATCAGCGTGAGGTTGTTGATGGAAAAGCCCGCCAGATACATGACGCCGAAAGTGCCTACCAGCGACAGCGGCACCGCTACGCTGGGAATCAGCGTGGCCGATGCACTGCGCAGGAACAGGAAGATCACCATCACCACCAGGGCGATGGCCAGGGCCAGTTCGAACTGCATGTCCTTGACCGAGGCGCGAATGGTCACGGTGCGGTCGGTCAGCACCTGCACGTCGATCGAGGCAGGTAGCGTCTCCTTGAGCTGGGGCAGCAGGTTCTTGATGGCATCGACGGTGTCAATCACGTTCGCGCCGGGCTGGCGGCGGATATTGAGGATCACGGCCGACTTGGAGCCGGTCTCGGGCGTGCCCGACCAGGCGGCCAGACGCGTGTTCTCGGCGTCGTCCACGGTCTGCGCCACATCGGACAGGCGCACGGGGTTGCCGTTCTTGAAGGCGATGATCAGGTTGCGGTACTCGGCCGCCGACTGCATCTGGTCGTTGGCATCGATGGTCGATGCGCGGTTGGGGCCATCAAAGCTGCCCTTGGCGGTCTTGACGTTGGCCGCAGAGATGGCGGTGCGCACGTCATCCAGCGTCATGCCGAAGCTGGCCAGCGCTGCGGGGTTGGCCTGGATGCGCACGGCCGGGCGGCGCGCACCGGCAATGGCCACCAGGCCCACACCCTTGACCTGGGAGAGCTTGGGCGCAAGGCGGTTCTCCACCAGATCGTTGATCTTGATGACGGGCAGCGAAGGCGAGCTGATGGCCAGCGTCAGCACCGGCGCATCGGCCGGGTTGACCTTGCTGTAGAGCGGGGGCATGGGCAGGTCGCTGGGCAGCAGATTGGTGCCCGCGTTGATCGCGGCCTGCACCTGCTGCTCGGCCACGTCCATGGACATATCGAGCGCAAAGCGCAGGCTGATGACCGATGCGCCGCCCGAACTGGTCGAGGACATCTGGTCCAGGCCCGGCATCTGGCCGAACTGGCGCTCCAGCGGTGCCGTGACGTTGGAGGTCATCACATCGGGGCTGGCACCGGGGTAGAGCGTGGTGACCTGTATGGTGGGGTAGTCCACCTCGGGCAGGGCCGAGATGGGCAGCAGGCGGTAGGCAAGAATGCCCGAGATCAGCACCGCCACCATCAGCAAGCTGGTGGCGATGGGCCTGAGAATGAAGAGGCGCGAGAGATTCATGATGGCCGCAGGCTCTGACTATGCTCAGCGACCCGTACCACCGGCTGCCGTACCGGTCTGGCCATTGGCTTCGCGCTCAGCGCGCAGCTTCTGGAAGAAAGCGCGGCGCTCTTCGGGCGACAGGGCCTCCAGCTTGGCGCGCTGCTCGGGAGTCAGCTGGGGGCGCTCACCCCGGCCCTCGGATCTTTCCGTGCGAGCCTCGCCGCCTTCACCACGCTCGGCGCCGGCCTGAGGCCTGGCCTCGTTCGCAGCCGCAGGCTTGGCATCCGGCTTGGCTTCTGCCTTGGGGTCCGGCTTGGAGGGACTGCCCTGCACCTCGCGCGGCTGATCGCCACGGGCGTCCGCGCCGCGAGGTCCCTGGCCTGGGCCCGCATTGCCGCCATTGGCACCACGCTCGGCGCGCAGCTTCTGGAAGAACTCCTTGCGTTCCTCGGGCGTCATCTTGGAGACTTTTTCACGCTGCTCGGGACTGAGGTTGCGCATCATGCCGCGCGGCTGGTTGGCTGCATCCTGCACGGCCTGGTCGACCTTCTTGACCTTTTCGGAGTCCACCACCGTCACCTGCGCGCCTTCGCGCAGGCGGTCGATGCCGTCGGTCACCACCTTGTCGCCGGGCTCCAGCTCGCCGCGCACGCTGACATAGTCACCGTCCGTCACCCCCACGGTGATCTTGCGCTGGGTGACCGTGTTGTCGGGCTTGACCAGATAGACGAAATTGTTCTGCACCGCATTCGCGGGCACGACCAGCGCCTGATCGATCTGGCGCAGCTGCAGCTTGACGTTGACGAACTGATTCGCGAACAGCTTGCGCTCGGCGTTGTCAAACGAGGCCTTGGCCTTGACCGTGCCCGTGGTCGTGTCGATGGTGTTGTCCAGCGCATTGAGCTGGCCCTTGGCCAGCATCTGCTTTTGCTCGCGATCCCAGAGCTCTACGGGCATGAGCTTGCCCTCGCGCAGTTGCTGGGCCAGCGTCCCGACATGGGCTTCGGGGATGGAGAAAACGGCATCGATGGGGCGAATCTGGGAGATTGTCACCAGTCCGTTGGTATCGGAAGGGTTGACCACGTTGCCGAGGTCGGCCTGGCGCAGGCCCAGGCGACCCGAGATGGGGGCCGTGATCCTGGTATAGCTCAGCTGCAGCTTGGCCGCATCGACCTGGCCCTGGTCGGCCGCCACCGTACCCTGCAGCTGGCGCACCAGCGCGGCCTGGGTATCGACCTGCTGGCGGGCAATCGAGTCCTGGGCCTGCAACTCCTTGTAGCGCTGCAGATCGAGCTGCGCATTCTTGAGCTGGGCCTGGTCGCGTGCCAGAGAGCCCTGCACCTGCGCCAGCGAAGCCGCAAAGCTGCGCGGGTCGATCTCGGCCAGCAACTGACCTGCCTTGACCTCGTCCCCCTCCTTGAAGTGCAGCTTGAGCAGCTCGCCCGAGACCTTGGCGCGCACCACGGCCGTGGCGCGTGCATTCATCGTACCGATGGCGCTGACGAGCACGCGCATGTCGCGCTGCTCCACCAGGCCTACGCTCACAGGCTGAGCCTGGCTCATGCCGCCGGGGCCGCCCGGCCCTGCTCGACCATTGCGCCCTGCGCGTGCACCGGGCCCGCCTGCTCCCTGCTTAGGAGCTGCAGACGCAGACATATCACCGCTTGCACCCTGTTTTTGCGCATACCACCAATAGCCACCGCCAGCGGCTGCCAGGGCGAGCACCACACTGGCAAGCAAGACGGGCCGGACCTTGCCCTGCTGTAAAGAATGACGATTGGGGTGCAATTTGGATGAGCTGGACATGGTTGAGCGCAGGAATTTCGAGCCTGAATTGGCGCCAATGGTATCCAGTTGCAATCAAACCCCGGGTCAGGCAGCGCCGGCTTTGCCAGCATTTACCCCCGCTTTACCTTGGGTTTACCTGCTGAAGTTCCGTATTCGGAGACTTAAACAGTGCTGACTTTCATAGCAGCAATGACGGCTTTTTCAGGCCTCATGCTTGGCGGCTGACACTGCCCCTTGCTGCGTCCGCCATGCGGCGCAGGGAATCCGGCTCCAAGGAGAAACCCATATGACCACCGAACGCCTGACCAATCACCCCGAAGAAGCCGCCGTGCGCGTGCCGCTGGAGCTGTATATGCGCGGCCATGCCGAAGACAATGCCGAGCATATGCGCGCAGCCTTCATGCCCACGGCCCGGCTGGAGTCCGTGCGCGAAGGCCCGCTGACCTCCTGGGACCTGGACTTCTACTGCCAGCGCTTCAAGAACACGCCCGCTGCCGACGAAGCCACGCGTCGCCGCGTCATCGACTCCCTGGACATCGTGGGCACGGCCGCCATGGCCAAGGTCACGCTCTACCACGGTGCCGTGACCTTCACCGACTACTTTGTGCTGCTCAAGACCGAGCAGGGCTGGAAGATTGCCAACAAGGCTTTCCACGCCCAGCCTCAGTAAGGTTTGGCTACCTGCACCAAGCCCCTGGCCTCAGGCTCAGGGGCTTTTTTTATTCATGCGCTGGTCAACGAGTCAGCAGCCAGAGCGCGCCCAGCACGATGACAGCCCCCAGGCCCCAGGCCCAGACGGGGATGCCGGACGATTCGCGCGGCGGCGCCGAGGGTGTGGCGTCCAGCGGCGCGTAGCTGGTGGAGGCCGCGTCGTGTTCCCAGGAGCGTGTATCCAGCTCCTCCGCACCGCCTTCGTCTTCGGGCTGCTCGCTCGGGTGGCGCTGCTGCATCAAGGCCTCGAAGCGCGCAAAGAAGTCCTCGGCCATGCTCTTGGCTGCGCCGTCGATCAGGCGCTGGCCCAGCTGGGCAATCTTGCCGCCGACCTGGGCCTGCACCTCGTACTGCAGCTCGCAATGCCCTGCATCGATGGGCGTCAGATCCACCTTGGCCTGGCCCTTGCCAAAGCCGGCCACACCGCCCTGCCCTTCAAAGGCAATCGTGTAGCTCTTGGGCGGCTGCACGTCCGACAGCGTGACCCGGCCGTTGAACTTGGCCGATACCGGACCGATCTTCACGGACATGATCACCGCATAGGAGCCATCGCCCGCATCCTCAAACTTCTCGCAGCCGGCCAGGCATTGCTGCAAGGTTTGCGGATCGTTGAGCGCCTCCCAGGCCTGCTGCTGGCTCACGGCAAGAGGACGGCTGGCATGCATTTCCATGGTGTTCTCCTTTTCAATCTCGGTGCGGCAGTTGCAGCAGCCTCGCCAGATGGGCAGCCAGTTGCTGCAACGACTGCAGGTTGTGCACGGCCAGCATGGCATGGCTGTGACGATGCAGTACCTGCGCGCCTTTGGCCAGCGGGGCATACCCGTCAAAACGCAACAAGGGGTTGAGCCAGACAATGCGCGCACTGTGCCGGGCCAGCCACTGTAGCTCCCGCTCCAGCAGCGTACTGTCGCCGGTATCCAGCCCGTCGCTGATCAGCAGCACCAGGGTACGTCGCCCTACCAGATGGCGCGCCCCCTGCTGGCGCAACTGTGCCAGGCACTCTCCCAGGCAGGTACCGCCGCCGAAATCGTCGATGTCGTGATTGAGCTGGGCCAGCATGGCATCGGGGTCGCTGTAGGCAAAAGCGCGGTTCAGCTCCTGCAGGCCGGTTCCCATGCTGTAGACATGGCGGCGCAGCTGCGGATAGCGCCGGGGGCTGGTGGCCTGGTGCAGAAATGCCAGCAGCAGACGCACATAGCGCTCCATGGAGCCCGAGACATCAACCAGCGCCAGCCAGGGCATGGGCAGCCGCTTGCGCCTGCGCCATTTGAGACTTGCCAACTCGCCGCCCGTGGCCGCCGCTGCCTTCAGACTGGCGGGCCAGTGCACGCGCAGTCCCGAGGCGCGCAGCTCGCTTCTGCGACTGCGATAGCTAGGCAGCGGCAAGCGGATATCGCGCGCCAGCTGCTGCACCAGGCGGTACTCGCTGGCACTGAGCTGGTTGAAATCCGCATGCTGCAGCCTGTGCCGGTCGCTGGCCGACATGGCAGCATCCAGCGTCAACTCCTCGCTCGCGGTCTTTTGCTGTGCGGCGCGAATCGCCGACAAGGCCTCCTGAACACGCGGCCTGTGACGCGGCCTGGCAGCCTCCGGCGCACCCGGCAGCAACTGGCTCAGAAGCTGCTGCGCCACCTCGGGATTGCGAAAGTAGGCCGCGAACAGCTCGCGAAAGACCGCCAGATCCTGTTCACGCGAAACCATCACGGCCTCCAGCGCGGCGGCCACGTCCTCGCGGTTCATGCCCACCAGCATCAGGCCTTGTTGGGCCAGCGCCAGGCGCTCGGCATCCACCGCGAGCCCCGCGCGGCGCAGCGCGCGGCCAAACCCCAGCAGATTGACGGGCAGCTTGCCGCTGCGCGCATCGCCCCACCAGCTCACGCTTGCGGGCCGCTCTGGCGCCTGCGCCTGCGCCTGCAGCTCAGGCTGTGGCATCGGGCTCCAGCAATTGCTGCAGACGCTCTGGGGTGAGCGCGGCCACGTCCTCACGCTGCTTGAACAGAATGCCCGCCGTCTCGTGCACCACCTCGGGGTCTATGACCAGGGTGTCGAGCGCCACCAGCGCCTTGGCCCACTCCACGCTTTCGGCAATGCCGGGCGTGCGCTCGAAGGCATCGGCAAACGGGCGGCTGCGCAGCCGGTCCACAAAGCGGGCTATCTGCTCGGTCAAGGCCGCTGCGGCCTCAGGCACCTTGGACTGGACAATGGCCAACTCGCGCTCGCGCTCGGGATAGTCCAGCCAGTGATAGAGGCAGCGGCGCTTGACCGCGTCATGCAGATCGCGCGTGCGGTTGCTCGTGAGAATGGTGACCGGCGGCACCTGAGCCTTGATGACCCCGAGCTCGGGAATGCTGACCTGGTACTCTCCCAGATACTCGAGCAAAAAGGCCTCGAAAGGCTCGTCGGCCCGGTCCACCTCGTCAATCAGCAGCACCGCGCCGGGCGCGGGCGCCTGCAGGGCCTGCAGCAAAGGCCGGCGCACCAGATAGCGCGGCTGATAGACCTCCTGCTCGACAGCTTCCAGTTCCGCCGCACCACGCAGCTCGGCCGCGCGCAGATGCAGCAGCTGCGCCGCGTAATTCCACTCATACAGCGCCTCACGCTGCTCCAGGCCGTCATAGCACTGCAGCCGGATCAGCTGCCGCGCCAGCACCTGGGACAGCGCCTGAGCCAGCGAGGTCTTGCCAACGCCCGGCTCGCCCTCCAGCAGCAGGGGCCGCTGAAGCCTGAGCGCCAGAAACACGGCCGTAGCCAGACGCCGGTCCGCGAAATAGCCGACCTCCTTCAAGGCGGCCAGCAGCCCATCCACCGACTCCAAAGCGCTGTTCACATCAGTATTCATAGCTGCCTGCGCTTTATCCATATAGACCAGAGCCACTTTTCTTCAAAATACAAGAACGAGACAGCAAGCAAGGGCCGCACCGCAGCGAGGCTGTTGCCCCCTCCCGCGAAGCGAGAGAGGGGAAAGCGGCCAAGCCGCTCAGATTGAGAGCAGTTGATCCACCGCCCGCTGCGTCAGGACGCTGATCAGCTGCGCCCGGTAACGCGCACTCGCGTGCAGATCGCTGTTGAGCTCGCTGTCGTCGATAGGCACTGCAGCCGCCGCAGCGGCCGTGAGACTCTGGTTGAGCGCCGCTTCCAGGCCTGCGTGGCGGAAGACCGATAGTCCCGCGCCGGTTACGGCCACATGCACGCCCTGCGCCGTCTGCGCCACAAACACGCCCACCAGCGCAAAGCGCGAAGCGGGCTGCTTGAACTTGATATAGGCGGCCCTTCTGGGCACAGGAAAGCGCACGGCCTTGATCAGCTCGCCCTCTTCCAGTGCCGTGGTGTACATGCCCTGGAAGAAGTCGTCGGCCGCTATCTCGCGCCGCTGGGTGAGCACGGTGGCGCCCAGACCCAGCACCGCACTGGGATAGCAAGCCGCGGGGTCGTTGTTGGCCAGCGAGCCGCCAATCGTGCCTCGCGCCCGCACCTGCCGATCGCCAATGCCGCCGGCCAGTTCGGCCAGCGCGGGAATGGCGTGCTGCACCTCGCGGCTGGCGGCGACATCGGCATGACGGGTCATGGCGCCGATCTCGACCTGATCACCGCTGACGCGGATTCCCGCCAGACCATCGACCTGGTTGAGGTCCACAATCGCGCCGGGCTGAGCCAGGCGCAGCTTCATGGAAGGAATCAGGCTCTGGCCGCCGGCCAGAAACTGCCCGCTGGCAGCGCTCACCTCATCCAGCGTCCGGGGATTGGAGTAACTGAAGGCATACATATATGTTGTCCTCTCTTCCTCTCAGTCGGGTGTGTGCAGGCCACAGTCAGGGGCGTGCAGCATCGATGGCCTCCCACACGCGGTGCGGACTGGCAGGCATGTCCAGATCCTTGACGCCCAGGGAATGCAGAGCATCGAGCACGGCATTGATCACGGCTGGCGGCGAGCCTATGGCCCCGGCCTCGCCGCAGCCCTTGGTACCCAGCGGGTTATGGGTGCATGGCGTGCAGACCGTACCCAGCTTGAAGTCGGGCAGATCGTCGGCGCGGGGCATGGCGTAGTCCATGAAGCTGCCGGTCAGCAACTGACCCGAGTCACGGTCGTAGACGCAGTTTTCCAGCAGCGCCTGGCCTATGCCCTGGGCCAGTCCGCCATGGACCTGACCCTCGACGATCATGGGGTTGATGATGGTGCCGAAATCGTCCACGGCACTGAAGCGGTCGACACGCACCACGCCCGTGGCAGGGTCCACCTCGACCTCGCAGATATAGGTGCCGGCCGGGAAAGTGAAGTTGGTGGGGTCGTAGAAAGCGGTCTCGTCCAACCCCGGCTCCAGCTTGTCCAGCGGATAGTTGTGCGGCACATAGGCCGTCAGCGCAATCTGGGCGAACGGCAGCTTTCTGTCGGTGCCGCGTACCGTGAACTCGCCTCCCGCGAAGTCGATGTCGGCATCGCTGGCCTCCATCAGGTGGGCGGCAATCTTCTTGGCCTTGGCCTCGATCTTGTCCAGCGCCTTCATGATGGCCGCACCTCCGACGCTGATGGAGCGCGAGCCATAGGTACCCATGCCAAAGGGCACGCGGCCCGTATCGCCATGGACGATCTCCACATGCTCGACGGGAATGCCCAGTCGGGCCGCCACCACCTGGGCAAAAGTGGTCTCATGCCCCTGACCATGACTGTGCGAGCCCGTAAACACCGTCACGCTGCCCGTGGGATGGACGCGCACCTCGCCGCACTCGAACAGACCGGCACGAGCGCCTAGCGCCCCGGCAATATTGCTGGGAGCAAGGCCACAGGCCTCGATGTAGCTGCTGTAGCCCAGGCCGCGCTTGAGTCCTTTGGCCTCGCTGGCTGCGCGCCTTGTCGCAAAGCCCGCCACATCGGCCAGTTGCTCGGCCTGATCCATGCAGGCCTTGTAGTCGCCGGTGTCGTACTGCAGCGCCACTGGCGTCTGATAGGGAAAGCTGGTGATGAAGTTGCGGCGCCGGATCTCCGCCTGGGACAGATTCATCTCCCAGGCACAGCGGCTGACCAGGCGCTCAAGCAGATAAGTGGCCTCGGGGCGGCCTGCACCCCGGTAGGCATCCACGGGCGAAGTGTTGGTGAACCAGGCATCGACCTCGATATGGATTTGCGGCGTGGTGTACTGCCCCGCCAGCAGCGTTGCGTAAAGAATCGTCGGAACGGCGCTGGCAAAGGTGGACAGATAGGCGCCCAGGTTCGCATCGGTGTGCACGCGCATGGCGAGGAACTTGCCATCGGCGTCCATGGCCATCTCGGCATGGCTGACATGGTCGCGGCCATGCGCATCGGTCAGAAAGGACTCGCTGCGATCGGCCGTCCACTTGATATTGCGGTTGAGCTTCTTGGCCGCCCAGGTCAGGCAAACATCCTCGGCATACAGAAAGATCTTGGAGCCGAAGCCGCCGCCCACATCGGGAGCAATCACGCGCACCTTGCTCTCGGGCAGGCCCATGACGAAAGCCGTCATCAGCAGCCGCTCCACATGCGGGTTCTGGTTGGCCACGTACAGTGTGTACTCATCCATGGCGCGGTTGTAGCTGCCGATGGCCACGCGCGGCTCCATGGCATTGGGGATCAGCCGGTTGTTGACCAGATCCAGCCGCGTCACATGGGCCGCGCCCGCAAACACGGCATCCACGGCTGCCTTGTCGCCTATCGCCCACTGGTAGCAGCGGTTGTCGGGAGCGATATCGTGAACCACGGCGCCGGGCTTTTTGCCACCCGCCGCATCGGCCACGTTCACGACCGCAGGCAGCACCGCGTAATCGACCTCCACCAGCTCGGCCGCATCGCGTGCCTGCTGCAGGGTCTCGGCAACCACCATGGCCACCTGGTCGCCCACATAGCGCACGGTATCGAGGGCCAGGATCGGGTGCGGCGGCTCCTTCATGGGCTCGCCATTGGTGCTGGTGATCAGCCAGCCGCAGGGCAGGCCGTTGATGCCGGCGGCCGCCACATCGGCGCCCGTGAGCACGCCGACCACGCCTGGCGCCGCCTTGGCGGCATCCACGTTGACGCTGCGCAGCCTCGCGTGGGCATGGGGCGAGCGCACAAATACCGCATAGGCCTGCGCGCCCAGCGTGATGTCGTCCGTGTACTGGCCTGCGCCGGTCAGAAAGCGATCATCCTCGCGGCGCAGAACGGCTTCGCCGATATGCGGCAGCTTGGAAAAGTCAGATGCACCCATGGTGTGTCTCCTCTTCTAGTTGTGATGCGCGGCTCAGCTGGCGCTCATGCCGTCGCGACCCACTTTGACGGCAGCGACGATGTTCTGGTAGCCCGTGCAGCGGCAGATATTGCCTTCGAGCAGTTCGCGGATCTCGGCATCGGTGGCCTGAGGCTTCTGGCGGCACAGATCCACCGCACTCATCACCATGCCGGGCGTGCAGAAGCCGCACTGCAGGCCATGGCACTGCTTGAAGGCCGCCTGCATGGGATGCATGGTTCCATCGGCAGCGGCCATGCCCTCTATGGTCTGCACCTCTGCGCCCTGGGCCTGCACGGCCAGCATGGTGCAGGACTTGATGGCCTTGCCATTCACCAGCACCGTGCAGGCTCCGCACTGGCTGGTATCGCAGCCCACATGGGTGCCCGTCAGGCGCAGCTGTTCACGCAGCGCCTGCACCAGCAAGGTATTGGGGGGGACGTCAATGCTGGCCGCGCGGCCATTGACCGTGAACTGAACATTCATCGTGATGCCTCCTGCCTTTATCCGAAGAATTGGGTAACAAAGCACAACCGCACTCTCTATGGTGGGCAGTTACCGCCATGCAAGGCGCTAGGGTTGACCCCCAAGCCAGACGAAACACGCACAGATATTCTCAAAATGAAACACTGTCCGGAGTCCGCATGTCGCCCGCCAGCCCCGCCATTTCCGCGCAAGCCGCAGCGCATCCAGGTGCACGCCATTCCCTGCTTGCCCAGGCCAGGCAGCAGTTGCTGGCGATGGACTCATCCCATGCGCTGGCACCGTCTGGCCTGGCTCCCTGGCTCTGGCGCTCGTGGCAGCGCTGCGTGGCGCAGGGCCGTCATCCCGCGCAAAAAGTGGAGTTCGAGGCCGTCGGACCTCACGCGCTGCGCCACGCCCAGGACAAGCACCAGTTGCTGCTGCAGGCTGCACGCCCGGTCATGACGCAGCTGGTCGCGGCCGTGGGTGCCATGCGCTACTTCTGCCTGCTGACCGATGCCCAGGGACTGGCACTTGAAGTGCAAGGTCCCGTCGACCATAGCGATCTGCGTGCGCTGGCCGTAGGCCGTGTCGGCGTGGATCTGTCCGAGCGCGGCGTGGGCACCTCGGCCATAGGCGCGACACTGGCCGAACTCAGCCCGGTATGGCTGCACAGGCAGGAGCATTTCTTTGACGATCTGCGCGACTACAGTTGCGCAGGCGCTCCGGTATTCGGCCCTCAGGGCGAGTGCCTGGGCATGCTGGACATCACCGGCATTGATGTACCCGAGCGCCCCGAACTGCTGCTGCTGGCACTGCGCTGCGCACGCGCCATCGAAGATCGATTGCTGCGGGCCCTGCCTCATACCCTGCTGCTGCGCGTGAACTGGCCCGGCGGACCTCTGGGCCAGGAAGGCGAAGGCCTGATGGTATTTGATGCCGAAGGCCGATTGCTGGGCAGCAATACCGTGGCCAGGCAACTGGTGCCGCGTCCTCTGCAAGCCCCTGGGGGGGACTCGCTCATCCAGAGCCATGAGCTGCTGGCCCTGCCCTGGAGTCATCTGATCGAACATGCGCGCCAGCGGCCCGAGGCGCCACTGCAACTACCGCTGTGGTCCGGTCTGCGCCTGCTGGCACTGGCACAGGCCAGTCCCTTGCTGCGTGTCCCCGTCATGCCGGGTTCCGGCGCAGCCTGTCGGGCAACATCTGCCAATGCCATGACCACACCGCTGCGCACCAGCGAGTTGCTGCTGATTCAGCAAGCCATGCAGGAGGCTCACGGGAATGTAACCGTGGCAGCTCGCAACCTGGGATTGAGCCGGGCCACACTCTATCGCCGGCTGGCCAGCAAATAAGAGGTCTTGAACCGGATCTGATGCAGTTTGGCTCTCTACGGATTTGCCCTAGTTTCAGCGCAAAAACGCCCTCCACGACAGCAGGCGCACACTAGCAGGCAAGCCCATGAAAAATACAAAATACCTCAATAAAACAATCATCTAAGCGGTACCAGCCGTGCACTTCCAGCTATCGTACGCATAGCAGGCACAACTGACGCTCGGACGCCACATTTGCGTGCGTATTTGTAAAAAACACCATACCTGCGTCCGTAGAATCTCCAGTTTGGTTCAAAAACTCAGATCGCCCTGAGGCTTACCAGCCCCAACAGCGCGACGCATACACAGCCTACTTTTTGGAGACACCATGCAGGCTTTACTCGCCCTGTCCAGGGCTATCGACAGGCTCAACGCCTTTGTCGGCAAATATTCCATCTGGCTGATATTTGCCGCCACCTTCATCAGCGCCGCCAACGCCATTGTTCGCAAGGCCTTTGACACCAGCTCCAATGCCTTTCTGGAAGTCCAGTGGTATCTGTTCGCATGGTCCTTTCTGATTGCTGCGGGCTACACCCTGCTGCATCGCGAGCATGTACGCATCGACGTGATCAACAGCCGTCTGTCCAAAAAGGCCCAGGTCTGGATCGACATCATCGGCTTTGCCTTCTTTCTCACCCCGCTATGCCTGACCATTCTGTGGCTGAGCATGCCGGTGGTAATTCAGATGTACCAGTCCGGCGAAATGTCGGGCAACCCCGGCGGGCTGATCCGCTGGCCCGTATGGACGGCGATTCCTGTGGGCATCACCTTGCTGCTGCTGCAGGGCATCTCCGAGCTGATCAAGCGCATTGCCTTCCTGACCGGCGACGGCCCCGACCCCATGGGCAAGCTCAGCGACAAGAGCGCCGAGGAAGAACTGGCCGAGGCCCTGCGTGCCGAAGCCGATCGCAAGCAGGCTGAGGCGCTGGCCGCCCAGGCCAAGGCATAACGGTAGCGGGAGACAATCGATGGAATTTATCGCTACCAACTACGCCCCCATCATGTTTGCGGGGCTGATCTGCTTTTTGCTGCTGGGATTTCCCGTGGCCTTCAGCCTGGGGGCAGCAGGCCTGGCCTTCGGCTTTCTGGGCATCGAACTGGGGGTCTTTCCCTCCTCCGTGATGGCCTGGCTGCCCCAGCGCCTGATCGGCATCATGGCCAACGACACCTTGCTGGCCGTTCCCTTTTTCACTTTGATGGGCCTGATTCTCGAACGCTCGGGCATGGCAGAGGACCTGCTTGACACTGTCGGCCAGGTGTTCGGCCCCATCCGCGGCGGTCTGGCTCTGGCCGTGATCTTTGTGGGTGCACTGCTGGCCGCCACCACCGGCGTGGTTGCTGCTTCGGTGATTTCCATGGGCCTGATCTCTCTGCCCATCATGCTGCGCTATGGCTATGATCGTCGTCTGTCATCGGGCGTGATTGCAGCGTCTGGCACGCTGGCACAGATCATTCCGCCCTCGCTGGTGCTGATTCTGATGGCCGACCAGTTGGGCAAGAGCGTGGGCGATATGTACAAGGGCGCCTTCATTCCCGGCTTCATGCTCATGGGCCTGTATGTTCTGTGGGTGGTGATTCTGGCCATCTTCAAGCCCAAGATGGTGCCTGCCCTGCCTGTGGAGGCACGTATCTACCGCGAAGCCAATGGCAACGGTGGCTATACCTCGCTGGCCGTGGTCATGGGCATCTCGACCATCGTGGCCATCTTCCTGGCCAATCACATGGCCGACCTTCACACCTGGTGGCAGGGCAAGGAAGTGCTGGATGTACCCACTGACGAGAAAATCGTCACCGCCATGTGCGGTGGCACGTTCATCGCCTTTGTGATCGCCTCGCTCAACCGCGTGCTCAAACTGGGCCTGCTGTCCAAGCTGGCCGAGCGCGTGACCTTTGTGCTGATCCCTCCGCTGCTGCTGATCTTCCTCGTGCTGGGCACCATCTTCCTGGGCATTGCGACTCCGACAGAAGGCGGCGCCATGGGAGCCATGGCGGCCCTCATCATGGGTTTTGCCCGCCGACGCCTGAACATGGACCTGCTCAAGCAGGCCCTGGCCTCGACCACCAAGCTGGCTAGCTTCGTGATGTTCATCATGATCGGCGCCACCACCTTCAGCCTGGTGTTCCAGGCCGCCGACGGCCCCAAGTGGGTGGAGCATCTGCTGACCAGCCTGCCCGGCGGCCAGGTGGGCTTCCTGATCGTGGTCAACATCATGATCTTCTTTCTGGCCTTCTTCCTGGACTACTTTGAACTCTCGTTCATCGTGGTGCCGTTGCTGGGACCCGTGGCCGAGAAGATGGGCATCGACCTGATCTGGTTCGGCGTGCTGCTGGCCGTGAACATGCAGACCTCGTTCATGCATCCGCCCTTCGGTTTTGCACTGTTCTTCCTGCGCTCGGTCGCTCCGGACAAGCAGTACGTCGACAAGGTCACGCATAAGGTCATCGAGCCCGTCACCACCATGCAGATCTACAAGGGTGCCGTGCCTTTTGTGCTGATTCAGCTGGTGATGGTGGGTGTGCTGATCGCCTTCCCCGGCATCGTGACCGGCGCGCTCGACAAACCGGTGGTCGTGGACATGAACAAGGTGGGCGACGAGATGCTCAACCAGCTCAACGATGCTGGCGGTGGCTATGGCGCAGACAACCCCTTCGGGGCCCCTGAGGGCGGCGAAGAAGGCTCTGCAGTGCCAGCGGCCCCTGCCGAAGGCAACCAGCCTGCCCCCGCCGCACCCGATGCAGGCGGCTATGGCTCGGATGATCCGGCCAAGGCCCTGCAGGACTCACTGAACGCAGCTCCTGCGAGCAAGTAAATCTTCGCCCCTCCGCTGATACAGCCCCGGCTCGCCAGAGCCGGGGCTGTATCATTGAGCAGAGGTTGCCGAGTGATAGATTTGCTGTTTTCCCAGAAAACCGCAATGACCATCGCCGAATTGCTGACGGCCATCCGTCAACCGTACGCAGACCTGCTGTCACAGGCCGCCAATGCCCAGGACTCTTATGTGGAGCCGGCCTATCGCAACAGCGATGGGACGCTGGCCACAGAAGGTGCATGGAATCTGCCCTGCCGGGTTGATGCCATCCCCGTATCGGAAGACAGCGCAGAACCTGTACAAGTGGATTCACAGACGCGGCTCGATTTCGAACCCATTCATTTCCGCATCGGTGATTCCGCAGTGGAGCTGCAGCCCTTTGTCTGGGACTGGCTGTCGCTGGAAGTGCAAGGTCTGACAGAAGAGAAGGCCTCCAAGGCGCTCATCGACTGGTTCAACGATTGGTTTGATGGAGATGATGAAAACGAGCCGGATGCAGCGGGGCTGCAGCAGGTCGTTCACTTCATGTCGGACCCGCAAGTCCTGGCAGGAGGAGTGAAAGCGACCATAGATCTTGGCTCTGCACCTGTCGAAGCCCTGGAAGATTTGCTGTTTGCGCTATCCGACGCAGGAGCCGCTCAACTCAGGCTCGCATGATTTCGGGCACATGAAAAAACCGCAGCAAGCTGCGGTTTTTTTTGCAGCCAGCGCATGGCGCCGGCAGTCTTGAGTCTGACCGGGATCAGATCTTGGCAGTCGCCATGTACTGATTGAAGGGGTACTCGGAGAAGCGGTTCCACAGAATCTGGTCGCGCTGGAAGGCGCGCATGTCCTGATGGATCTTCTTGAATTCGGGCGACTTGGCTTCGTGCTCGGCAAACACCTCCATGGAGGCCTTGAAGCCGGCATCCATCAAAGGCTTGGGGAACATCTTGAGCTGGGTCTTGTTGGCCACCAGGCGCTTGATGGCCTGAGGGTTCAACACCTGGTACTTGCTGGTCATATCGGCGGCAGCCACGCGGGTTGCGGCGTCCAGGATCGCCTTGTTCTCGGGCGACAGCGCGTTGTACTTCTTGATGTTGATGAAGAACTCCAGCTCGGCAGAGCCTTCCCACCAGCCGGGGTAGTAGTAGTAAGGCGCAACCTTGTTGAAGCCCAGCTTTTCATCGTCGTAGGGACCGACGAACTCCACGGCGTCCAGCGTACCCTTTTCCAGAGCCTGGTAAACATCGCCTGCGGGCATGTTCTGCGCCACCACGCCCAGCTTGGCCATGGCCTCGCCGAACACGCCGCCGCCCAGACGCATCTTAAGACCCTTGAGGTCTTCCACGGTCTTGATTTCCTTGCGATACCAGCCGCCCATCTGGGTCGTGGTGTTGCCGGCCGATGCGGTCTTGAAGTTGTACTTGGCAAAGAAGGCGTCAAGGAGCTTGCGGCCGTTGCCATGATCCTTCCAGCCGTTCATCTGCAGTGCGGTCAGGCCGAAGGGCACGGCGCAGCTGAAGGCGAAGATGGGGTCCTTGCCGGTGAAGTAGTAGGCAGCGGTCTGCGCCATGTCAATGGTATCGCCCTGCAGCGCATCCACCACACCGAAAGCGGGCATCAGCTCGCCAGCGGGGTGCACCGAAATCTCGAACTTGCCGCCCGACATGGCCTTGACCAGTTGCGACAGCTTTTCAGCACTGCCGAAGATGGTGTCCAGCGACTTGGGGAAGCTGGAGGCCAGGCGCCAGCGCACAGCGGCCTGGGCGTGAACAGCAGGTGCTGCACCCGCGGCCAGAACGCCGGCGATACCGGCATTTTTCAGAATGGAACGACGATCCACTTTAGTCTCCTTGAGGAACGAATTGAGCTGATACAGACCACTGATCTATGCCAGCTTGTTTTATGCAACAGGCACAAAATGTACACGAGCCAACCGTTTCGCAAGCGCTAAAAAGTGACCGTTCGCTTAAGAAGTTCTACCTAGTGATGCGCATCAAGTCTGATGCCCAATTGAAAACAATCAATCACTACAGACGTACCGCACTCATATAGCTGGCATAGCGGAACTCGGAGAAACGATCCCAGAGCAACTGGTCGTGCTGAAATCCGCGCATGCTTCTGTGAATTTTCTTGAACTGCGCCGACCTGCCCTCATGCTCGGCCATGGTGGCCATCACGGCCTTGAACCCCGCATCCATGAGCTCGCGCGGAAAGGCTCGCAGTTGCACGCGTTCGCTGAGCAGCTTCTTGAGCGCTGCGGGGTTGTACGCCAGGTACTTGGCAGTCAGATCCTTGGCGGCCAGCGCCGCTGCGGCCTCCACCATGGCGCGCAGTTCGGGCGTCAGGGCCGCAAAGGCCTTGGCATTGATGAAATAGGCCAGCTCTGCACCGCCCTCCCACCAGCCCGGATAGTAGTAGTAAGGCGCGATCTTGCCGAAGCCCAGCTTCTGGTCGTCATAAGGGCCGACGAACTCCACCGCATCGAGGCGGTTCTTTTCCAGCGCCTGCTGCGCATCGGCAATGGGCATGTTGACGGCCTGCACGCCCAGCTTTTGCAGCGCATCACCCAGCAAGCCGCCGCCAGCGCGCATGCGCAGACCATGCAGATCCTGCACGGTCCTGATTTCCTTGCGGTACCAGCCCCCCATCTGCGTGCCGGTGTTGCCGGCACTCAGACTCTTGATGTTGTACTGGGCGTAGAAGTCATCCATGAGCTTGCGCCCGCCGCCCCACTCCATCCAGGCATCCATCTGCCGCGCCGTCAGACCAAAGGGCACGGCGCAGCCCAGTGCAAAGCAATAGTCCTTGTCGGTGAAATAGTAGGGAGCGGTCAAAGCCATTTCGACCGAGCCGTTCTGCACCCCCTCCATCACGCCAAAGGCAGGCATCAGCTCACCTGCAGAGTGCACGCTGACCTCGATCTGCCCACCGGACATGAAGCGCAGCGATTGGGCAAATTTTTCTGCTCCGCCAGAAATGGCGTCAAGGACTTTGGGAAAACTCGTCACCAAGCGCCAGCGCAGCACTTCCTGACTGCGCACCGCAGGAGCCACGCCCGCTGCCAGCACACCAGCCATGCCCACATGTTTGACGAGTGAGCGACGATCCATGAATATTTCTCCGCTAGTAGTTGTCCATTGCAAAGCCGGCTGCAACAGCCTGATCACAGGCCGGCAGCCACAGGCATTCTAGAAACGCAGACGCCGGCCGTGTGGCGATTCGCGGTTGCCGTCAGTTTTCTTGACGACAAGCAAAGAAAAAGGCCCTTCGATGAAGGGCCTGGTTTCAGTCCATCAGGACTTACGCAAACAAGGATGCAGCAACGGCCTGCCCCATCTGGAGCGTGCATCTGCCTGAACCCGTTTTGCGTAAACGATGTCCCTGTCGCCTCAGCCCGCAGCCAGACGCTTTCGGATGGAGGCCTCGATGCCTGCCGCATCCAGCCCCTGCAGCGCAAGCAGCTTGGCGGGGTCGCCATGCTCGATGAACTCGTCGGGCAGCCCCAGCTGCAGCACGCTCTTGCTCAGGCCATGGGCGGCAAGGCTCTCCATGACGGCACTGCCAGCGCCCCCCATGACGCAGCCTTCTTCCAGCGTGACGATGAGCTCATGATCTGCAGCGATCTGGAGCAACAGCTCTTCATCGAGAGGCTTGGCCCAGCGCATATTGGCCACGCTGGCATCCAAGGCTTCGGCAGCCTGCAAGGCCGGGTACAGCAAGCTGCCGAAGGCCAGAATCGCCACCTTTTTGGAGGCCGACTCACGGCGCATCTCGCCCTTGCCAAAGGGCAGGCCTTCCAGGCTTTCCAGCGGAGTCACGCCCACACCGGCGCCGCGCGGGTAGCGCACGCAGACAGGGTGATCCTGCTCATAGGCCGTGGTCAGCAACTGGCGCGTTTCGCGTTCGTCCGCCGGGCAGGCCATGCTCATATTGGGAATGCAGCGCACAAAGGCGATGTCGTAAGCGCCAGCGTGTGTGGCACCGTCGGCGCCCACCAGACCGGCGCGGTCCAGCGCAAACACCACAGGCAGGTTCTGCAGCGCAACGTCGTGGATCAGCTGGTCATAGGCACGCTGCAAGAAAGTGGAATAGATGGCCACCACGGGCTTGACGCCTTCGCAGGCCATACCGCCGGCGAAAGTGACTGCATGCTGCTCGGCGATGCCCACGTCGTAATAGCGGCCGGGAAAGCGCTTGTGGAACTCCACCATGCCCGAGCCCTCGCGCATGGCGGGTGTGATGCCGACCAGACGCTGGTCCTTGGCCGCCATATCGCAGAGCCAGTGACCAAACACCTGGGTGAAGGTCTGCTTGGCAGGCGTGGCTGGCTTGACCAGACCGACCGCCGGGTCGAATTTCCCGGGGCCGTGATAGGCCACGGGGTCGGCCTCGGCGAGCTTGTAGCCCTGGCCTTTCCTGGTAACCACATGCAGAAACTGAGGCCCCTTGAGACCCTTGATATTCTCCAGCGTGGGAATCAGCGAATCGAGATCATGGCCATCAATGGGACCGATGTAGTTGAAGCCGAATTGCTCGAACATGGTGGCAGGCACGACCATGCCCTTGGCCTGTTGTTCCAGACGCTTGGCCAGTTCCAGCAAGGGCGGCACCTGCTTCAGGACGCTCTTGCCCACATCACGGGCCTTGGCGTAGAACTGGCCGCTCATCAGCTGGGCCAGATAGCGATTGAGCGCGCCCACGGGCGGGCTGATGCTCATGTCGTTGTCATTGAGGATGACCAGCAGGTTGGCGTCATGCACGCCGCCGTTGTTCAGCGCCTCGAAAGCCATGCCGGCCGTCATCGCGCCGTCACCGATCACGGCAATGGCCCGCCGGTCTTCACCTTTTTGCTTGGCGGCCAAAGCCATGCCCAGCGCAGCAGAGATGCTGGTCGACGAGTGCGCCGTGCCAAAGGTGTCGTATTCGCTCTCGGCCCGCTGGGGAAAGCCGGACAGGCCGCCGAACTGGCGCAGCGTGCCCATGCGATCACGGCGGCCAGTCAATATCTTGTGCGGATAAGTCTGATGGCCCACATCCCAGACGATGCGGTCATAGGGCGTGTTGAACACCGAGTGCAGCGCCACGGTCAACTCCACCGTCCCCAGGTTGGAGCTGAGGTGCCCGCCAGTCCTGGAAACGCTGTCGATCACATAGGTGCGCAGCTCTGCTGCCAGGCTTTTGAGCTGGGAGCGCGAGAGGCCGCGCATGTCTGCGGGATCGTTGATGCTGTGCAGCAGGGAAGAAGTATTCGTGGACATGTTCTATATTTTTAATAGCTGCTAGTGTTTACCAATACTGGATTACAGGGCTTCTCTATTAAATTTCAGTGGGTGCGCTGCACAACCATATCGGCCAGTGCGGCCAGGGCCTGGGTGTCGGCCAATCCGCTGCGCGTCAAGGCGGCGTGGGCCTGCTGGCGCAACTGCTCGGCATGGGCTCTTGCCGCCTCCAGCCCCAGCAGCGACACAAAAGTGGGCTTGTCATTGGCCGCATCCTTGCCGGCCGTCTTGCCCAGCGTTGCGGAGTCGGCCACCACATCCAGAATGTCGTCCACCACCTGGAAGGCCACGCCCAGTGCCTGGCCATAGTCGGTCAGCGCGGCCAGTGCCCGGGCATCGGTCTGTGCATTGCAGGCGGCCCCCATGAGCACGCTGCCCAACAGCAGCGCACCGGTCTTGAGACGGTGCATCTCGCGCAACTGCGCCTCGCTCAGTTGCTTGCCCACGCTGGCCAGGTCGATGGCCTGGCCGCCGGCCATGCCCTGGCTGCCCGCCGCTGCGCCAAGCAGGCGGCACAGCCTGGCCTGCATGGAGCAGGGAATGCCGTCGTCTTCAGGCAGCAACAACTCGAACGCCAGGGCCTGCAGGGCATCGCCGGCCAGCAGGGCCGAGGCTTCGCCAAACTGCACATGCACGGTGGGCTTGCCACGGCGCATGGTGTCATTGTCCATGCAGGGCATGTCGTCGTGCACCAGGGAATAAGCGTGAATCAGTTCTACGGCACAACCTGCGCGCAGCGTGGCCGCAGCCAGACCGCCCACCGCCTCGGCGGCCGCCCAGACCAGCAGCGGTCGCAAGCGCTTGCCGCCATCGAGCACGGCGTAGCGCATGGCCTCGCCCAGGCCCGCAGGTGCATTGATGCCCACCCAGCGCGACAGCGCATCTTCGGTGCGCGCCAGTCGCTCCTGCATCCAGACGGAAAAATCCAGGGCAGGCTTGCCCTCGTTCAAAGGCGTCGATGGTTCGGCAATCATTGATTCATTCATGGGCTGCATCTTCAAGGCAAAAAGCGCGGACGCCGGGATCAGTCCTGGGTCCAGGCGGACAGCTTGCCTTCGTCCAGTACCTTGACCTGCTCCTGCACGGCTTCGAGCTGGCTGCGGCAAAAACCCAGCAGCTCGGCCGCACGCTGGTAGCCGCTGAGCATCTGCTCCAGCGGAAGCTGACCCGATTCGATCTGCGCAATCAGTTGTTCCAGCTCCTGCAAAGCAGCTTCATAGCTGACAGGCTGTTCGGATTTTTTGGCGGCAGCGGCCTTGGGCATGGATGGTGTGGGCTATGTTGGACGAAAACGACGATTTTAGGCGCCCCTGCACCATTGGCGTGCAATGCCCGCAAAGCCGGCAGGCGGGAGATGTCTTGGCTGTGACTTCCGGCCAGGTCGATGCCGTCCGCACCAGCCTTTTTGACGACCAGCCACGGTTTGCGGACGGCTGGCAGCTTGCTGACAGGATCCTTCGCTACAGCGTCGAAATAACGTCAATACACGTACCAGAAAAACGGAAATAACCCCACAGCCTATAATCCCATTCCCGTCAAGCCGGCCACGTGCCTGGTCATCCGGTCGGGCAAACGAGTCGGCTGGCCATGCGCCACCGCCCATTGCCTGAGGCCCGTGTCCAGACAAGGCCGGTTTCGTTTTTTACCGTGTGCGCACGTGCACCCTCCCTGTGGGGAGTCTTTAGGTCAGGTCATCCATGACTGATTTAAGTCTTCAACTGCAGCAGGCCGCAAGCCAACTACCAGTTTCAAGTTATTTCAACGAGGCGCTGTTCCAGCGTGAGTTGGAAACGATTTTCAAGCGCGGCCCGCGCTACGTGGGTCACCAGCTGGCCGTTCCCGAGATAGGCGACTACTACGCCCTGCCTCAGGAAAAAGAAGGGCGGGCGCTGATACGCAATGCCAAAGGCGAGATCGAGCTGATCTCCAACGTCTGCCGCCACCGCCAGGCGGTGATGCTCAAGGGGCGCGGCAATCTACTGTCCGAGGGCAAGGGCCATGCCGGAGGCAATATCGTCTGCCCGCTGCACCGCTGGACCTACAGCACCAGCGGCGAGCTGCTGGGCGCCCCGCATTTCAGCCACGACCCCTGCCTGAACCTCAACAACTACCGTCTGCGCGAGTGGAACGGACTGCTGTTCGAGGACAACGGCCGCGACATAGAGGCCGATCTGGCCGGCATGAAGCTGCGCGAGCAGCTCCGGTTCGACGGCTTCGTGCTCGACCATGTCGAGATGCACGAATGCAACTACAACTGGAAGACCTTTATCGAGGTCTATCTGGAGGACTATCACGTCGGCCCCTTCCACCCCGGTCTGGGCAACTTCGTCACCTGCGACGATCTGAAGTGGGAATTCGCCAGCGAGTACTCGGTGCAGACCGTGGGCGTGGCCCCCGGCTTCGGCAACCCGGGCTCGGACATCTACAAGAAGTGGCACGAAGTGCTGCTGGCCTACCGCAACGGCGAGCTGCCCGATCGCGGCGCCATCTGGCTGACCTACTACCCCCACATCATGGTGGAGTGGTATCCGCATGTGCTGACCGTCTCGACCCTGCACCCGCTGGCCGTGGACCGGACGCTGAATGTGGTGGAGTTCTTCTACCCCGAGGAAATCGCCGCCTTCGAGCCCGAGTTCGTGCAGGCCCAGAAGGCCGCCTACATGGAAACCTGCATCGAGGACGACGAGATCGCCGAACGCATGGACGGCGGCCGCAGGGCGCTTTATGAACGCGGCGACAACGAGGTCGGCCCCTATCAGAGCCCCATGGAAGACGGCATGCAACATTTCCATGAGTGGTATCGCCGCATCATGGGCGACAGCGTCCCCCAACGCTGAATGAGGTAAGCCTCAAGACTGATAGCTGCTATCGCTTACCCCATAAGCACAGCAGCTATTTTTTATGCTGAATTGAGTGAGATATGCAAGCCCTGTGGATGGTGTTGGCCGCCTTGATTTTTGCGGTCATGAGTGTGTGTGTGAAGTTTGCCTCCCAGGACTTCAATGCGGCGGAGATCGTGTTCTACCGCGGCCTGGTCAGCATGGCGCTGCTGGTCTGGCTGGCCAGGCGCAGCGGCGTGACGCTGACCACCCAGTACTCGCGCGAGCATGCCTGGCGCAGCTTTGTCGGCGTGATCTCCATGGGTGCCTGGTTCTACGCCATCGGCCATCTGCCGCTGGCCACGGCCACCACGCTCAACTCCATGAGCAGCATCTGGATGGCGGTCTTTCTCATCGCCCAGGGCCTGTGGATGCGCCACACGCTGCGCAAATCCTATGCGGCCGAGCCCGAAACCCGCCGCGCCATTCCGCCCTTTCCCTGGGGCCTGGTGTCCACGGTGGTGGCGGGCTTTGTCGGCGTGCTGCTGGTGCTGCGCCCGACCAGCGCCCCGGCCAGCGAATGGGTGGCCGCACTCGGCGGCCTGTTTGGCGGCATGTTTGCGGCCATGGCCTATATGCAGGTGACCACCCTGTCGCGCCTGGGCGAACCTGAAACCCGCGTGGTGTTCTATTTCTCGGTGGGATCGGCCATTGCCGGCGGCATCACCATGCTGTTCAGCGGCATCTCGCCCTTCCCCGGCTGGAGCGCTCTGTGGCTGCTGCCCGTGGGCGTGCTGGCCGCCGTGGCCCAGGTCTGCATGACCAAGGCCTATGCCTCGGCCGGCAGCAAGAGCAACACCCTGGTCGTCGCCAATCTGCAGTACTCGGGCATTGTGTTTGCCGCCCTGCTCAGCCTGGTGCTGTTCGGCGAAAGCATCCCTCTGATCGGCTGGCTGGGCATTGTGCTCATCGTCGCCAGCGGAGCCGCAGCAACCGCCTTGCGCTCCAGGGGCTAGCCATGGCAGCGGTGCCTGGCGCCTTCGCCATGCACGTCAGCAGCCCCAGCCTGCCGCGCAGTCCACGCCGGATCTGCGCGGCTTGCCATATCCAAACAATGAAGCCTGCAGGGCTCGGGCGCTGCGACCCGATCGCATAATGGTCTGCATGCCGCAAGACTGCACGCCATGCCGTCTGCAGCCGTTCAATCTTTGGAGCAGCAAGCCATGAACCACTCGGCGCCCGAGCACTACAACACCCTGATTTCCGTCGAAGAGCTGGCCCGGCTCAAGGCCAGCGGCAAGCCTTTGATGGTGTTTGACTGCAGCTTTGACCTCATGAATCCGCCTGCCGGCCGCGAGCAATATCTGCAGGTCCATATCGATGGCGCCCTGTTCGCCGATCTGGACAAAGACCTCAGCGCACCGCACGGAGCACCCGGCGAAGACGGCCAGGTCACCACCAGCGTGCAATCGGCCTCCGGCGGCCGCCACCCCCTGCCCACGCGCGAGCGCTTTTCCGCCTGGCTGTCGTCCATAGGCTTTGCCAACAATATGCAGGCCGTGGTCTATGACCGCAACGCCGCCAATTACTGCGGTCGCCTGTGGTGGATGCTGCGCTGGGCCGGCCACGATGCCGTGGCGGTGCTCGATGGTGGACTGCAGGCCTGGCAGGCGGCCGGCCAGGCGGTGGGCAGCGGGGAAGAGCCCCGCCATTTCCAGTCCAACTTTGAACTGGGCCAGCCGCTGGAGACACTCAAGACCGTAGGCCAGGTCGAGGCCGACCTGGGCCAGGCCACCCAGACCCTCATCGATGCCCGGGCCCCGGCCCGCTACCGCGGCGAGGTCGAGCCCCTGGACCCCGTGGCAGGCCATATTCCGGGTGCACTGAATCGGCCGTTTAGCAGCAATATCGCGGCCGATGGACGCTTCAAGCCCGCAGCGCTGCTCAAAGCCGAGTTCGAGCAGTTGCTGGCCGGACGCGATCCCGCCAGCGTGGTGCACCAGTGCGGCAGCGGTGTCAGTGCCACGCCCAATGTGCTGGCCATGCGCATTGCCGGCTTTGCGCCCACAGCCTTGTTTGCCGGCAGCTGGAGCGAGTGGTGCAGCCAGCCCTCCCGCCCGGCCGAGCGAGGCTGAGCTGCCATATGCCGGTGTCGCGTCAGGCACCGGCTTTGAACAGGCACGCTCCCCCGCGTTTGCCGGGTTCACTCCCTGGGCCACGGACAGAGCGCACCGTGATCACCGTAGACAGGCGCAAGCGCGGTGCGGCGCGCTTGCTCAGCGCCAAGCCAGACCAGACCAGGCCCATTGCTTCTCGGCGCTCCGGGCCTTGGCGAAATGGCCGAGGCACATGTCCGCACTCGCATGTCGATGCAGCTTGGCAACCCGGATTCGGGCCGCTATCACAGGAAATCCCAGCGGCCTTTTTTCATAGGCGATCAGATACCGAATAAAAAGCCGCCTATTTGCTCGTTTGTCATCTTCCGGACAGATTCACAATACATGTACCAGTGGAATCCGGCTTGACGCAATGTCAGCCCCCACCCGGCACTCCGAGTCATCCCGAAGGACGGCAAGACAGTAAGGGAAATCCTACATGCCTGCCTGTGAAACCAGACCGGCGATACCGACGCTCCCCGACTTCAGTTCGATCAGGGCTTGAAACACAATTCATTTCAACAGATCGAAACACTTTTAACGTCATGTTTGTGTGCGCCGTGACGGTCTGTCGAGATTGAAAGGACTGGACCCATGAACAACGAACAACTGCTTGCCGAGATCCGCGAAGCCAACCTCACCTATCTGATGCTGGCCCAGACCCTGATCCGCCAGGACAAGGCCGAGGCCGTGTTCCGTCTGGGTCTGAACGAAGAGTCCTGCGACCTGCTGGGCTCGCTGTCTTCGGCCCAGGTGCTCAAGCTGGCATCGCGCAACACCTTGCTGGCCAGCTTCCGCGCCGACGACGAAATGGTCTGGAGCCTGCTGACCAACCACAGCAGCAACAAGATCGGCAATGCCGCCACCAATACGCTGCACGCCAACATCCTGATGGCCAGCCGTGTCTCCGAAGTGCTCTGAGCACCCGCTAGCGACTACCTGGTTTTAAGGAGAGATTGATGCCCGCCGCCAAGACTGCCACCAAAAGCGTTCTGAATGAATCCAAGCAAATCGAGCGCGCCGCCATGCTCATCGAGATGGGCGCCCGCATGCAGGTGCTGGAGTCCGAGACCACGCTGTCTTATGAACGCCTGATCCGGCTGTACAAGGAAATCTCGGGCAAGTCTCCCTCCAAGGGCCAGTTGCCGTTTTCCACGGACTGGTTTCTGACCTGGCAGGAAAACATCCACAGCTCCCTGTTTCTCAATATTTACGAATACCTGTCCAAGGGCGTGGAGCTGGACTCGGCCGAGCAGTTGACCAAGGCCTACCGCCTCTATACCGAGCAGATCCAGGCGGCCGAACTCGAGGTGCTGCTGTCCTTTACCCGCGCCTGGCGCCTCGTGAAGTTTGTCGATGCGCAGATGCTGACGCGCACGCAATGCTCGGTCTGCAAGGGCCAGTTCGTGACCGAGCCCTACGAGAATGCGCGCCACTACCAGTGCGGCCTGTGCAACCCTCCCGCGCGCGCCGGCAAGAGCAAGGCCGCCGGGTCCTTAATGCTTCACTAACCCCCTGAGCGGCTGCGCCGCTTCCCCCTCTCTCTTCGGGATGGGGACGGCAGCCTCGCTGCGCGGCGGCGCTTGCTCGCTGCCTCCGGCCTGGAGCACGCCAGTTTTAAAGCTCAACTTTCATAGCTGGTAGCGCCATACAACAAAGGGTTTGAAGCATTTATTGGCCTCAAACCCTTTATGCGTTGGCGCATGCAGCTCCTAAAGATGCAGCCTATCTTCCGTGATCTGCTGCGGCGGCTTCAGCGTGTCCGGCCTTGATGGCCGAGAAACTGCGACAGCGCTTGCTGGATGGCTCGCCATGCAAGCGCGCTTGTTTGAGGACTCTTCAACTTCCATAGCTGGTAGCGCCATTCAACAAAGGATTTAAAGCAGATAAATGCTTCAAACCCTTTATTCATTGGCGACATAAGCTCCCAATTCAGGAGCAGCCATCAGCGACCTCAACCCGTGTTGCGCACTCCGGCGGCAATGCCGTTGATGGACAGGTGGATGCCGTTCTTGACCCTGTCGTCAGTCTGTCCCGCACGCCAGCGGCGCACCAGCTCTACCTGCAGGTGGTTCAGCGGATCGATATAGGGGAAGCGGTGGCGGATGGAGCGCGCCAATGCGGAGTTGTGCTCCAGGCGCTGCTTGTCGCCCGTGATCTGGTTGAGCGCTTCCACCGTGCTCTGCCACTCGGCTTCGATCGCGCCGAAGATGCGGCGGCGCAAGCGCGTGTCGGTCACCAGCTCGCTGTAGCGCGAGGCCAGGTTCAGGTCGCTCTTGGCCAGCACCATGTCCATGTTCGAGAGCAAGGTGCGGAAGAACGGCCACTGGCGGTACATCTTCTGCAGCAGCGCCAGTTGCGCCTTGGCATCCTTGCCCGGACGGTGGATAAAGGCCTGGATCGCCGAGCCGAAACCGTACCAGCCCGGCAGCGTCAGTCGGCACTGGCCCCAACTGAAGCCCCAGGGAATGGCGCGCAGGTCCTCGATGGCCTGGGTCGCCTTGCGCGATGCGGGGCGCGAGCCGATATTGAGTTCGGCGATCTCGCGAATCGGCGTGCTGCTGAAGAAGTAATTGGTAAAGCCCGGAGTCTCGTAGACCAGCGCGCGATAAGCCGCCATGCTGGTTTCGGACAGAAACGCCGCGGCTTCCAGGAAGGCCTTGGTCGCCGGCTTGGTCGGCTGCAGCAGCGTGGCCTCCAGCGTGGCGGCCACCAGGGTCTCCAGGTTGCGTCGTCCGATCTCGGGGTTGGCGTATTTGGAAGCGATGACCTCGCCCTGCTCGGTCAAGCGGATCTGACCGCGCACCGTGCCTGGCGGCTGCGCCAGAATGGCCTGGTAGCTGGGGCCGCCGCCACGCCCCACGGTGCCGCCGCGGCCGTGGAACATGCGCAGCCGGATGCCGTAGTGATCGGCCAGATCGTCAAACAGATCGACCAGCGCAATCTCGGCCCGGTACAGCTCCCAGTTGCTGGTGAAGATGCCGCCGTCCTTGTTGCTGTCGCTGTAGCCCAGCATGATGTCCTGCTCGCCACCGCTTTTTCGGACCAGCTCGGCAATGCCGGGCAACTGGTAGTAGCGGCGCATGATGGGCGCGGCATTGCGCAGGTCCTCGATGGTCTCGAACAGCGGCACCACGATCAGATCGCATTGCGCGCCGTCCTGCAGCGTGCCGCGCAGCAGGCCCACTTCCTTTTGCAGCAGCAGCACCTCGAGCAGATCGCTGACGGTCTCGGTGTGGCTGATGATGCAATGGCGAATCGCCTCGCTGCCCAGGCGCTCGCGCAGGCGCTTGGCGGTCTCGAAGATGGCCAGCTCGCTGCGCGTGTGGTCACCGTAGTCGGCGCCCATCACGCGCAAGGGTCGTGCGTCTTCGAGCAGGCGCACCAGCAGCGCGCATTTGGCGTCTTCTTCGAGCAGGCTGTAATCGAGCTCGACCTTGGCGACCGAGAGCAGCTCGCGCACCACTTCCTCATGCTTGTCCGAGCTTTGGCGCAGGTCCACCGTGGACAGATAGAAGCCAAAGACCCGCACGGCGCGCATCAGCGGGCGCAGGCGCTGCGGCGCCAGGGCATCGCCGTGATAGCGCGACAGCGAGTCGTCGATGATCTGCAGATCGGCCAGAAAGGCGTCGGCCGATGCATAGGCATTCTGGGGCGCCACGGCATGGCGTGCCGCCTCGCCGCCCGTCAGTTGCCTGAGCGTCGCGGCCAGCCGCGCATAAATGCCCGTCAGCGCCCGGCGATAAGGCTCGTCGCTACGGTGCACATTGTGGTCGGGCGAAGCATCGGCCAGTGCCTGCATCTCGGGCGTGATGTCCACCAGATTGGCCGACAGCGACAGCTCGCCACCCAGATAGTGCACCTCGCGCAGATAGTGGCGCAGAGCCACATCAGCCTGGCGCGACAGGGCCAGCTCCAGACTCTCGGCCGTCACAAAGGGGTTGCCGTCGCGATCACCGCCAATCCATTGGCCCATGCGCAAAAAGCTCTGCTCGGGCAGCTTCTCGCCCAGCTCCTGCTCCAGCTGCTCGTAGATCTTGGGGATCTCCTGCAGGAACGTGGCCTCGTAATAGGACAGGGCGTTCTCGATCTCGTCGGCCACCGTCAGCTTGGAATGACGCAGCAGCCGCGTCTGCCACAGCTGGGCCACGCAGGCTCGCAGTTGCGCCTCCACCCGCGTCAGCTCGCGTGGGGTCAGCGCGTCCTTGGCGCTGTTGTAGAGCTGGGCGCGCATCAGGATATCGTCGCGCTCGGCCAGCAACTGGGCGATGCGGCGCTCGGCCGTCAGAATGCTCTGGCGCTGCACCTCGGTGGGGTGAGCCGTCAGCACGGGCGAGATGAAACTCTTGGCCAGCGTATCGACCACAGTGGCCGTCGAGATGCCCGCCCAGCGCAGGCGCGCCAGTGCCACCTCGATGCTGCCTTCCTGCGTATTGCCGGCGCGCTCGTGCACGGCGCGGCGGCGGATGTGGTGGCGGTCTTCGGCCAGATTGGCCAGGTGCGAGAAGTAGGTGAAGGCGCGAATCACGCTCACCGTCTGATCGCTGGACAGTCCCTTGAGCAGCTTCTTGAGCGCCTTGTCGGCCGCCTCGTCGGCATCGCGCCTGAAGGCCACCGATAGCTGGCGCACCTGCTCGACCAGCTCGTAGGCCGGCCCGCCTTCCTGCTCGCGAATCACATCGCCCAGAATGCGCCCCAGCAGCCGTATGTCCTCGATCAGCGGCAAATCCTTGTCGGTCTTGCGCACCGGCTTGTCGCCATGTTTGTCTGTATGTGCGGCGCTCTTGGGGCGGGCGGAAGGCATGAACTATTCTCCTTGGGCACGGTGTAGGGCAACTTGCCATGCTAGCATTCCCCGTTACCCGCTTGAGACCGCGCCGTCATGAAATTTTCTGCATCCTCACCCACATCCATCGTCATTGCCACACGTGAGAGCCAGCTGGCCATGTGGCAGGCCGAGCATGTGCAGGCGATCTTGCGCGGCCGTGGCCACAGCGTCGATCTGCTGGGGATGACGACCAAGGGCGACCAGATTCTGGACCGAGCCCTGTCCAAGGTGGGCGGCAAGGGTCTGTTCGTCAAGGAGCTCGAAGTGGCTCTCGAGGAAGGGCGCGCCGATCTGGCCGTGCATTCCTTGAAGGATGTGCCCATGGAGCTGCCCGAGGGCTTTGTGCTGGCCTGCGTGATGACGCGCGAAGACCCGCGCGACGCTTTTGTCTCCAACCGCTATGCATCGCTGGACGAGCTGCCCCAGGGGGCCGTGGTCGGCACCTCCAGCCTGCGTCGCCAGGCCCTGCTGCAGGCGCTGCGCCCCGATCTTAAGATCGAGGCCCTGCGCGGCAATGTCAACACCCGCTTGCGCAAGCTCGACGAAGGTCAGTACGACGCCATCGTGCTGGCAGCCGCCGGCCTGATGCGCCTGGAGATGAGCGAGCGCATCCGCGCCAGGTTCGACCCTGCCCAGATGCTGCCCGCAGCCGGCCAGGGCGCGCTGGGCATTGAGGTGCGCGCAGACCGCCAGGACATCATCGACGCCCTGGCCCCGCTGGCCCATATGCCCACCTGGCTGACCGTGACTGCCGAGCGCGCCGTCAGCCGTTGCATGGGCGGCAGCTGCTCCATGCCGCTGGCCGCATACGGCCGCTTTGAAGGCAACACCCTGCACATGGATGCAGCCTGGGGCGATATGGAGGGCAGCAAGGGCCTGGTGCGCGTGCAGGCCAGCGCCAGCGTCACGGACTTTGCCAGCGCCAACGCTCTGGGCGAGCAACTGGCCGCGCAGCTGCAAGCCGCGGGTGCCGTGCCTGCGGCGCCCAGGCAGGACTGAGCCGCGCCTGCCCATGCGCCGCGTTCTGGTCACCCGCCCCTTGCATGATGCGAAACCCTGGGTCGATGCGTTTCGCGCCCGCGGTCTGCAGGCCGAGGCCTTGCCGCTGATAGGCATAGGGCCCTGCACAGACCCGGCTGCACACCAGGCTCTGCTGAGGGCGCGACAGTTGGCGCTGAAACCCGGTCACTACCGGGCCGTGATGTTTGTCAGCGGCAATGCGGTGCAGTATTTTTTTGCTCAGGATCAAACTCCAGCATTGGATGCTGAAGCGTTGCTAGCGCCTGATACCAGGGCGTGGACCCCCGGCCCGGGCACAGAGCGCGCCCTGCTAGAAGCAGGACTGGCCTCTCTCCAGATCGACGGCCCTTCGCCTGACGCAGCGCAGTTCGAGTCCGAAGCGCTTTGGCAGAACGTCCACGGCCAGGTTCGCCCTGGCGACCGCGTGCTGATCGTGCGCGGCACCAGCCCTGCGACCGCCCCCGTCGTCGGCAATGCCGGCATGCCAATCCCGTCCACACAAGGCGCTGGCCGTGACTGGCTGGCAGCCCGGCTGCGCGAAGCCGGAGCCGAGGTGGAACTGCTGGCCGTGTATGAGCGCCAGCTTCCGCCATGGACGGCGCAACAGCTGGATCTGGCCCGGCAAGCCGCCAGCGACGGCAGCCTGTGGCTGTTCAGCAGCTCGGAAGCTGTTGCCAACCTGCAACAGCTGCTGCCCCAGCAGCAATGGCACTCGGGGTTAGCGCTCACCACCCATGAACGCATTGCCAGCAAAGCACTTTCAGCAGGTTTCGGTCAGGTTTTGCACAGTCGCCCAAGTCTGGACGATGTGGTTGCGTCTATAGAATCGGCTCTATGAGCTCCGATGCCATCCCCACCTCCGACAACCAACCCTCAGCCTCCTCCCCCAGCCAGGACCCTTCCGCGCCCGCTCAGACTGGGCGTGGTGTCCCCACGGCTCTGGTGCTGACGCTGGGAGCGGTGGCTGCCGCAGCCCTGGTCGCCTGCGGCATGCTGTGGCAGCGCGTGGGCAATATGCAGGAGCAACTGGCGCGTCAGTCGGCGCAGTCCGGCGCGCAGTCGGTGGAGGCTCGTACCCTGGCCAAGGATGCTCAGGATCTGGCTCGCGACAGCGCAGCACGTGTCTCCGTGATGGAAGCGCGTGTGGCCGAACTCAGCCTGCAGCGCAACCAGCTTGAAGAATTGATGCAAAGCATGTCGCGCTCGCGCGACGAAAACCTCGTGGCCGATATCGAATCCTCGATACGCATGGCTCAGCAACAGGCTGAACTCTCGGGCAGCCTGCAGCCATTGGTGGCGAGCCTCAAATCAGCCAGAAAGCGCGTGGAAAGCACGGCCCAGCCGCGTCTGGCGCCCGTCGTGCGCGCCATTGATCTGGATCTGGACAAGCTCTCGCGCATGAGCGTGACGGACACAACGGGGGTGCTCAGCCGTATCGAGGACCTGATCCGTCAGGTGGACGACCTGGCTCTCATCAACGATGTGGGTCGCCCGCGTACGCGCAATGCTCAGCCCCGCAAGACGGCGGCCGCTCATGACACTCCCGAGGACGCCAGCCTCTCCCTCACTCAATGGGCCTGGTGGCAGGGCCAGGGTCAGCGGGTCTGGGACTCCTTCAAGGATGGCGCGGCCGATCTGGTGCGCGTGCGCCGCATCGATCACCCCGAGGTGGCCCTGCTGGCCCCCGAGCAGGGCTATTTCCTGCGCGAGAACCTCAAGCTGCAACTGCTCAATGCCCGTCTGGCCCTGCTGTCGCGCCAGTGGGAATCGGCACGCGCCGACCTGAGCGCTGCAGGCACCTTGCTCAACAAATACTTTGACGCACGCTCGCGGCGTACCCAGATCGCCCAGGCGCAGTTGCAGCAGATTCAGGCCAATCTGCATACGGGCGGACGCGTGGAGCTTGAAGACACGCTGAACGCTCTGACCACAGCGGCCGCCGGCCGCTAATCGAGGAGGACACAGAAATGCGCGCCGCCTTGTGGTTGATGGGTCTGTTTGCCGTGGCCGTGGCCATGGCACTGTTTGCCGGCAATAACCAGAGCTCGGTCACCTGGTTCTGGTCGCCCTACCGGGTGGACATGTCGCTGAACCTGGCCCTGGTTCTGCTCTTTCTGGCTTTTGTGCTGCTTTATGCCGCGCTGCGTGCCCTGGCAGTGCTGCTGCAGATGCCGCATCAGGCACGCCGCTGGCGCATGCAGCAAAAAGAGCGCGGCATGAACCAGAGCCTGCTTGAAGCGCTCTCGCATCTGCAGGCCGGCCGCTTTTTGCGCGCCCGCAAATCGGCTTTGGCCGCCTTGTCCACCGAGCAATCGCTGCGCGAAGCAAAGGCCGGCCTGCCTTATGGCGAACGCCTGAACGCAACAGCCCATCTGATCGCCGCCGATGCCTCCCACGCCCTGCAGGATGCCGCCTTGCGCGACAAGCACTGGCAACAGGCTCTGGACGTGCTGCCCATCCCCGGCAACACCCAGGACATGGAAATTCGCGAAGGCGCCCAGATGCGTGCGGCCCGCTGGGCACTGGACGACCGCGATGCCGCCGAATCGATTCGCCGCCTGGGCGAGTTGCCGCTGGGCGCAGGCCGCCGCACGATTGCCCTGCGCATCAAGCTCAAGGCAGCACGCCTGTCCGGCGACACGCAGGCGGCGCTCGACACCGCCCGTCTGCTGGCCAAGCACCGCGCCTTCTCTCCCGCGGCCTCGGCCAGCGTGGTCCGCGGCCTGTTGCTGGCCAGCATTCGCGACGCACGTGACACCTCGTCGCTGCAGCAGTTCTGGCTGTCGCTGGACGAAGACGAGCGTGCCATGCCCGAAGTAGCCATCCCTGCCACGGAACGCCTGATCGAGCTGGGTGGCGAAGCCCAGCAGGCACGCGCCTGGCTGCTGCCCGTGTGGGAGCATTTGCTGACCCAGCCAGGACCGCGCACGGAAACCCATCTGCCCAAGCTGGTGGAGGTGTTGCAGTCAAGCCTGGGCAAGCTGGATGGAGCCTGGCTGGCTCGCATGGAAGCCGCAGCCAATGCCAACCCGCGCGAGTCGCGCCTGCAGTACCTGGCCGGCATGGCCTGCGTGCAGCGCGAGCTATGGGGCAAGGCCCAGCAGTTGCTGACCCGCGCCGCACCGCTGCTGCAGGACCCCCAGCTGCGCACGCGCGCCTGGCAGCGTCTGGCGCTGATGGCCGAGCATCGTGGCGATATGGAGGCCTCGGCCATCGCCTGGAAGCTCGCAGCCCAGGCCATGGTGGTGCTACCGGACAATCCGGCGCAGGACGAATAGGCACGCTCCGACACGGCTTACAAGCAACAGGCAAGCCGCTACTGCGGCCTTGAGTTGCGCGGACGCTGTGCGGCCAACTACGCTGCTCTCGCCGAGCGCAAAGCAAAAGGCCACGGCCGCCGCGGCAAGCCGCGAGCGACAGTGGCCTCAAGCCAGGTCTGGACTTACTTGCTGTGCTCTATGGTCTTCACATGCTCTGCCACCTGCGCGGCGGTCACGTCGCCAGGGCGGCCGCCCCAGGTCTGACGCATGTAGTTGACCAGGTCGGCCATCTCCTCGTTGCTGAGCTTGTCGGCATAGCCGGGCATGGTCTGCATGCGTTCGCCATGGGCCAGGTCACGCTCGTGCACGCCTTCGCGGATCACGCGAATCAGGTTGATGGGCGTGGGGAACATGGCCGTGGTGTTGGTACTCATGGGCACCGACGAATGCGGCTGACCTTGGCCCTGCGCACCGTGGCAGCCCGCGCACAAGCCCAGGTACAGGTTCTCGCCCTTGACGCTGGTCTGCCCCTCGGCAGCCTTGAGCTTGGGCCCTGGCATCTCGCGGTTCTGGGTCAGATAGGCGGCCATGGCGCGCACATCGGCCTCCGCCATGCGCGAGGTGGAATGTTCGAGCACCGATGACATGCGGAAAGTCATCACCCCTTGCGGCGACAGGCCGGTGCGGAAGAACTTGACCAGATCGTCCTTGGTCCAGCCGCGCTCGCTCAGGGCATCGGGGGTCAGCGCCGGAGCGTAGGAACCTTCGATGGTGTTGCCCTCAAGATAGCGCGAACCATCCATGGCGAAGGTGGCCTTGGTGCGCGGGCTGTGGCATTCGGCACAGTGACCCAGCACATCCACCAGATACTTGCCGCGCACCAGTTCGTCCACCGACATGTCGAACTCCTTGGCTGCAGGTCGATTGAGCGCATTCCACATGGCCACGGCAGGACGGATGCTGAACGGGAAGTTCATCTCGCTGGGCTTGTTGGCGACTTCCACGGCCGGCTGCTTCATCAGCCACACCCACAGCGCATCGACATCGGCACGCGTGATCTGGTGGTAGCTGGCATAGGGCATGGCCGGATAGAGGTTCTTGCGGCCAGGCGCCATGCCGGCAGCTACTGCACGATACAGATCGTCGGCCGTCCAGCCGCCGATGCCGTGCTCCTTGGAAGGCGAGATATTGGTACCGTAAAGCGTGCCCATGGGGGTGACCATGGGCACGCCGCCCGCCAGCTCCGCCCCCGTGGCGGGCGAGCTGTGGCAGGCCGCACAGTCACCGCCGCGAAACACCTGCTCGCCGCGCTTGTAGAGCGCATCGAACTCCTGCGGGCCCAGCTTGGCAAAGTCCACCGTGGCGGGCGGGACGTCGCCGCTTGCGCTGCCGTACAGATACATGCCTCCGGCCACGAGCACACCCAGCACGGCGGCTGCGCCCAGGCCCTTGATCCAGGTCTTAGCCATTGTTCACGACCTCCTTGCTGCGCTTGCCCGTGGTCAGGCCCGGCGTTTTCAGGATCACGTCGCGCACGGCGTTGTAGTAGCGCACATAGCCGGTGCAACGGCAGATATGGGGCTCCAGTTGCTCCTCGATGGCTTTTTCCACCTCATCGGCGGGTACCGGCTGCTTCTGGAGCTTTTCCACCAGCACGGTGGCCGAGTTCACGAAACCCGGCGTGCAGTAGCCGCACTGGAAGGAATAGTGCTCGAGAAAGGCCTTCTGCACCGGCGAGGGATGGACCACGCCCTTGTCGTCCACCGAGGCAATGCCTTCCACGGTACGAATGGTCTTGCCGTTGAGCCAGGTCACGCCGGTCACACAGGCGGGCACGGTGATCGAGCCTTTTTCCGGGTCGTCGACGATGATGGTGCAGGCGCGGCACACGCCCTGGCCGCAGCCCAGGCGCGTGCCGTTCATGCCCGCGTACTCCTGCAGGAACTCGATCATCATCAAGTCCTTGGGAACGTCGACGGGGCCTACCTGTTTGCGATTGATGGTGGCGGAAAATTGGATACGGTCCTGCATCACAGTGCCTCTTTGATTTTGTCGGGGGTCACGGGGGTCGCATGGAAGCGCTTGCCCGTGGCATG
Source organism: Comamonas sp. E6 (assembly GCF_001010305.1). NCBI lineage: Bacteria > Pseudomonadati > Pseudomonadota > Betaproteobacteria > Burkholderiales > Comamonadaceae > Comamonas > Comamonas sp. E6. Next base: position 31,959 of record NZ_BBXH01000019.1, on the reverse strand, counting down.
GGCGATGGCGTTGACGCAGGCGGCGACCACCGGGATCATCACCACCTCGGCCATGCCCTTGGGCGGATCGGTGCGCGACAGCGGCGGCAGCACCACGCCCTCGGCCTTCCACACGGCCACTTCGCTGGCGCGCGGCACGTGGTAGCGATTCAGGTTCCACTGGCCGTTGCCGGGGCCGGTCTCATGGCGCGGCAGGTCTTCGTACAGCGCATGGCCAATACCCATGGCCACACCGCCCTGGATCTGGCCGGAGACCAGCTCGGGCACGATTTGCGCGCCGCATTCCAGCCAGGTCTTGTGCGAGAGGAGGTTCACCTTGCCCGTACCCGGGGACACGGACAGCTCCACCATGGTGGCGCAGGGCGCGTAGTACACCGTGCCCGCATTGGTGCGCTGCACCGGCGGGTAATAGACCTTGTCGCGTGCGATGAAGGCATAGCCGCCGGATTTCATCGCGGCCTTCTTGGCCTCGCCAGCTCCCTTGCCGTACTGCACGGACAGGGCGTCGATCATGGCCTGGAACTTCCTGCCCTCGACCGTGAAGTCGGCCTTGGCCCAGGCCCAGCGGTTAAAGGCGTGCACGCACACGCCGGTCACGATGCCGAGCTCGTGCGCGCGCTCGGCCAGGCGCTCCAGGCTCAACGGCTCCAGGCCCTCGGCCACGAGCATGCGATCGCGCCACTCCAGCATGTCTTCGGTGACGGTGCTGGGCAGCATCTGCCCCCCTCCCTCCTTGCCGGACCAGATTGACTGGGCTGCAGGCCACAGGCAGAGCTTGAGCAGCAACTGCGCCGCCTGTTGTGTGGCGTGGCGGAAGTAGTAGGCCGAGTTCGAGGCCGATACCGGCGACACCAGGCGCGGCACCCAGCTTGGGTCCCTGGCCAGCTCATCCTCCTTGGCCTGGGGCGTGGTATAGGGCTCGTCCTTGGTATGCAGCGGCAGGTTGTCCCAGTGGTTCACCGCGAAGTCCACGTCGTCCGCCGGGCGCCCCAGAAAGGGCTCGACCGCCACCAGCTGTGCCGTGGTGCTGCCGGTGCCGATCTCGGTGGCGATGTGGCGCATCTTGATGCGGCCCTCGGGCGTGATCTCGAGCTGCGCAATCGAGGCTTCTGCCCCCGTGCCGAAGTCCTTTTGCACGGCACCAAAGCCTATGCCGTAGCGCAGGCCGGGGTTGGCTGCCTCGAAGTCGGCCTTGCGCTTGGCGCGCTCGGTCCACATCGGGTCCTTGGCGGCCATGTCGAGGATCTCGCCAATGCGCAGATGACCCGAAGGCGAGGCGCCCTGGGTGTTCTTCATGCTGCTCTTGAGCACATTGCGCCGGCGCAGTTCGATGGCATCGAGGCCGATCTCCTGGGCGATCTCGTCGACCAGCATCTCTGTATAGGCCATGGATTGCACCGTGCCGTAGCCGCGCATGGAGCCGGCCGTGACGCCGATGGAGGGGTACACCTCGGTCGACAGGTCGCTCTCGGGGAAGTAGTAAATGGATTGCGCCGCCGTCACTGCCACCGTGCCCACCGAGGGGCTGAAGTTGGTCACGCCGCCGCCGTCGCCCACCATGTGGCAGGTCAGCGCGTGGAACTTGCCGTCCTTGTCCACCGAGATCGCTGTCTCCACGTCGAAGGGATGGCGCTTGAGGGCGAACTGGAAGTGCTTCCAGCGGTCCAGCGCCAGCCGCACCGGGCGGCCCTGGGCGTACAGCGACGCCAGTGCCACGTAGAACGGGAAGGGATGGTGCTCCTTCTGGCCGTAGCCCACGGTGTAGGAGCTGATGTAGTCGAGCTGGTTCAGCGGCAGCTTGCTGTCCTTGAGCATGTGCATCACATGCTCGGCCGTGCCATAGGGCGCCTGGCTCGCGGCCACCATGTGCAGCGCACCGCTGCCCTGCTCATACCAGGCCAGGCCGTTTTCCATTTCCATGGCCACGTGCTCGATGGACTGGCTGTAGTACTTGCGTGCAAACGCGCGCAAACCGTCCCTGGGTTGTTTCATCTCGGCCTGGATGCGGGCCGACTCGCCCATCAGCGCGCCGAAGGCAGGGTGGCTGCTGTCAGGCCAGTGCACGCCTTTTTCATCGAGTTGAGGCCAGATGACGGTGTTCTTCATGGGCGAGAACCTGTCCTCGCCATAGCCGTCCTCGCCTTGCACGCGTACGTAGCGCGCGGCCACATAAGGCGCGCGCGGCGGCTGGGCCGCCTCGGCTCCGAAGCGGAAGATCGCATCATTGAAGCGCAGGCGCTGGTTGGCCACGCGGAACTTCTCGTAGTCGTGCCAGATGGCCACGGCCACCGGGTGCCCCAGCATGGGCGAGACCTGGCCCTTCTTGACGAAGAACTCGCCATAGAAGCCCGGCTCGGGCATTCCAACGCCGTCGGCGGCGATGGACTCGGCGTCGATCAGCACATCAGGCTGGTAGTCGCTGCCCAGCACCGACAGATCCAGGCCTTCGTAGATGCGGTCGGCGCGCGGGATATGGATGGTCAGCGCGTGCGACTGCTGCGCAGGCCAGCCATGCATGTCCCTGGCGCGCAGGTCGATGGCAAAGACCTTCTGCCCGGTGACTTTGGCCATGCCGTCGCGGCGGTAGTTGAGCGTGTTGCCATTGATCCAGTGGGTCTCCTGACCGCTGGCGGGCGTTATCAATTCCGCAAGTGCGTCTTTGACCGGGCGCACACTCGCAATCACGCCCATGGCGGCGGCAGCCTTCAGAAAACTGCGCCGATTCAAGTCCAGTTTGGACACGGTTCCAACTCCTTGCTGCAATGCGCACAGCAACAGCAAGGACTGGCGTGGGCACATCGCTAGATGACTATGTATTCCCGAACGTTGTATGCGTCCGAGAGTCAAAAAGCAGGTGATAACGGCTGCAGTTGTTGTCGGCATTTCTGCCCACATATCGCCAGCCTTGGCCGTCCGCCACGCTTTGGTCTTTTAAAAGACTAAGAGGCGCGGAGTATAAAAACAGCGGCCTGCATGATTTCTCGCCACCCAAATTCACAAGTTAAATACTCGGAAAATTGATACTCATCAATACCGACTTCCTTCATTAGTGCTTGTCGTGCAAAACGGCATGCGCCCACTTCGCTGTGCATCGAATGTTCGATGACCTTGCTGAAGCCAGCGCTTTTTGGTTCGGACATTCAGCTTTTTTGAATCGAGCCCTCAATCCTGCTGAACCTTTTTGCATTCTCCGCTTCATACACTGCATATCAATTTCAGCAGGCCTCCAGCGCCCGCGACCCGCACTTTCTGATTGCAGTTTCCATGAACTCGAGCTCCCGCTATACCGGTACCGCCATCGCCCTGCACTGGGTTCTGGCCTTGGCACTGATCGGCATCTTCGCCTTTGGCCTCTATATGACAGGCCTGCCTTTCTCGCCCACACGCCTCAAGTACTTCAACTGGCACAAATGGGCCGGCATGACGATTCTGATCCTGTCCGTGCTGCGCCTGGTCTGGCGCATCACCCACCGACCACCGGAGCTGCCCGAAGCCGTCACCCGCACCATGCCAGGCTGGCAGCGCATGGCCCACCACGGCGTGCATCACCTGATGTATGCGCTGTTCTTTGCCATCCCGCTGGTGGGCTGGATGTACAGCTCGGCAGCAGGATTTCCCATCGTGCTGTTCGGACAATTGCCCCTGCCTGACCTGGTGAGCAAGAGCCCCGAGCTGGCCGAAGCGCTCAAGCCCTGGCATGGCTATCTGGCCTATGCGCTGGCAGCCCTGGTGGTGATGCATATCGCTGCCGTCATCAAGCATCAGATCATTGACCGCGACGGACTGCTGTCACGCATGGTTCCGGGCCAATAGTCCCCCCCTGAGCGGCGTTGCCGGGGCGGATCCGCCGCTTCCCCCAGGGGGACAACAGCTTTGCTGCGCGGCGGCGCTTGCTTGCTGTCTCGCTCCTTCAAGCCGTACCGGCTTTTGAGTTTTTTGTATGTTCATCACAAGGAGTTTTTGATGAAAGTCCTTTTTTCCTCCGCACTGATTGCGGCCGCTTTCCTGGGCAACACCGCACAGGCCGCTCAAGCCCTGGTGCCCACGCAAAGCGCCGTCAACTTTGAAGCCAAGCAGATGGGCGTGCCGCTCAAGGGGCACTTCAAGAAGTTCGACGCCCAGATTGCCTTCGACGCCGCCAAGCCCGAGAGCAGCAAGATCCATTTCACGGTCGATACTGGCAGCGCCACCATGGGCGCCAAGGAAACCGATGCCGAACTGCCCAAGGCAGACTGGTTCAACGTTGCCAAATTCCCTCAGGCCACTTTTGACTCCAGCGCCGTCAAGGCTCTGGGAGGCGGCAAGTTCCAGGTGGACGGCACGCTGACCATCAAGGGCAATGCACAGAAGGTGAGCCTGCCCGTGACGCTGACCCAGTCCGGCGCCACCACCACGGCCACCGGCACACTGGCGCTCAAGCGTCTGAACTTCAAGATCGGCGATGGCGACTGGAAGGACACCTCCATGGTGGCCGACGAGGTCAATGTGCAATTCAAGCTGGCTCTGACTGGCGTCGGCAAGCTCTAAGCGTTTTTCAGCTCCAGCGCTTGATAGGCAAGCGCTGAAAGCTCATGTTTTGATAGTTCCAATCCCTGAAGGAGTATTCACCATGCGTTCCACTCTGTTCGCTCTGGCCGCTGCGTCCCTGTTTGCCACCGCTGTCCAGGCGGCACCAGCCACTTACGCCATCGACCCCACACACACGTTTGCGACTTTCGAGATCGATCACTTTGGAGCCTCCACCAACCGTGCCCGCTTCGACAAGAAGAGCGGCAACGTGCAGTTCGACAAGGCAGGCAAGACCGGCAAGGTCGATATCGAGCTGGACATGACATCGGTGAACTCCGGCACCGCCGCTTTTAACAAGCATCTGCAAAGCGCCGACATCTTTGACGCCGAGAAATTCCCCAGCGCCAAGTTTGTCTCCGACAAATTTGTCTTCGACGGCGACAAGCTCAAGGAAGTAAGCGGCCATCTGACGCTCAAGGGCAAGACCGCCCCCGTTACCCTCAAGGCCAACAAGTTCACCTGCTACGAAAGCCCCATGCTGCAAAAGCGTGAAGTCTGCGGCGGCGACTTTGAAGCATCCATCGACCGTACCCAGTGGGGCGTGGACTACGGCATCCCCTATGGCTTCTCCAAGCAAGTGCGCCTGGTCATGCAGATCGAAGCCGTGAAGCAGTAATCCAGGTTCGCAAAGACTCTCGAGTGAAGCCCCTTGCGGGCTCTCTCTTTGGCCCGGCCCGTGCAAGCGGTCCGGGCTTTTTTGCGTCTGCAGCCTGCTTCAGACACAAATCCCTTTCATTAAAAAATTTACTTTAGGTTAATTGATTACGAATAGTAGAATAATCTCACTCACACAATTGAAGGAGACATCGCATGAGCCAAGCCGCCCCTACCCCGGTTTACTCCCAGCCCCGGCGTGCAGACATGAGCCAGCTGCCCGCACCTGCAGCCGTGCAGCAGTTGCACCACTACGCCTACAAGGCCAAGGATGCAGAAGAGACTCGTCACTTCTACGAGGACATCCTCGGCCTGCCGCTCTACCACATCATCCAGAGCGACTACGTCCCCTCCACGGGCGAGTACTGCCCCTACACCCATTTCTTCTTCCGCCTCAAGGACGGCTCCTTCATCGCCTTCTTCGACATTGGCGACGACGAAGCGGCCCTGCCCTCACCCAACACTCCGATCTGGATCAATCACATCTCCTTCCGCGTGGACTCCGTGCAGGAGCTGGAAAACACCAAGGCCCGCCTGCAGGCCTGCGGCGTGGAAGTGCTGGGCGTGACCGATCACCACATCTTCAAGAGCATTTATTTCTTCGACCCCAACGGCATCCGCCTGGAGCTGACGGCCCAGCTGGCCGACGAGCTGCAGATGCTCAAGGAAAGCAAGACCGCCCATGCACGCCTGGACGAGTGGACGGCCCGCAAGGAGCAGTGGCGCAAGGAACGTGCCGAGGGCAAGTCCAGCGCTCCCCTCAAGCCGCAGAACAACGACCGGCCGGAGTTTGTTCCTGGTAAGTAACACCCCCTGAGCGGCTACGCCGCTTCCCCCAAGGGGGACACGACGCCCTCGCTGCGGGGCGGTTGGGGCCGCCCAGGCCTTGCTCGACGTCTCTGGCGTGGTACATCAAGCGAAGTCTCGCTAATTCAATAGCTACAAGCGCTTGATAAATAAGCGCAAGAGGGCGAAATAAGACCTACCGCGCTCATCACCGGATCGGATCGCTAAAATCATTGGCAATCCGTCCTTATCTTTCATGCAGACGGCATCCCTTTTCAGGATGCCGTTTTCATTTCCAGAGTTCTTGTACCGCAGCCATGAGCGACACCATTCAACAGCCCGGCCTCGACAGCCTCTCCAAGTCTTTTGAACCTGCCTCCATCGAAGCCCATTGGGGCCCTGAGTGGGAAAAGCGCGGCTACGGCAATGCCGGCTATCGCGGCACAGGCAAGCCCGGTACCGAAGCTACCGCTGCAGGCAACAACTTCTCCATCCAGTTGCCCCCACCCAATGTGACAGGTACGCTGCACATGGGTCATGCGTTCAACCAGACCATCATGGACTCGCTGACACGCTACCACCGCATGAAGGGCTACAACACGGCCTGGATTCCCGGAACCGACCATGCAGGCATCGCTACCCAGATCGTGGTGGAGCGCCAGTTGCAGACTCAGGGCGTGAGCCGCTATGACCTGGGCCGCGACGAGTTCACCAAAAAGGTCTGGGAGTGGAAGGAAAAGTCCGGCGACACCATCACCACCCAGATGCGCCGCATGGGCGACACCGTGGACTGGAGCCGCGAATACTTCACCATGGACGACAAGCTGTCCAAGGTGGTGACCGAGACCTTTGTGAAGCTGTACCAGCAAGGCCTGATCTACCGCGGCAAGCGCCTGGTGAACTGGGACCCAGTGCTGCAGTCGGCAGTCTCAGACCTGGAAGTCGAGAACCAGGAAAAGGATGGTTCGCTCTGGCACATCGCCTACCCGCTGACCAGCGGCGAAGGTAATCTGGTGGTCGCAACCACCCGCCCCGAAACCATGCTGGGCGACGTGGCCGTGATGGTCCACCCCGAAGACGAGCGCTATCGTGCCCTGATCGGCCAGACTGTGACGCTGCCCCTGGTGGGCCGCCAGATCCCCATCATCGCCGACGAATATGTGGACCGCGAGTTCGGCACCGGCGTGGTGAAGGTGACGCCTGCACACGATCAGAACGACTATCAGGTGGGCCAGCGTCACAAGTTGCCCATGATCTGCGTGCTGACGCTGACCGCCAAGATCAACGACGAAGCGCCTGAAAAATACCGCGGCATGGACCGCTTCGTGGCCCGCAAGGCCATCGTGGCCGACCTGGAAGAGCTGGGCCTGATGGTCGAGATCAAGAAGCACAAGCTGATGGTGCCCATCTGCGACCGTACCGGCCAGGTGATCGAACCCATGCTGACCGACCAGTGGTTCATCGCCATGAGCAAGGTCAGCGACCAGGACCCGAGCGGCAAGTCCATCGCCCAGAAGGCCATCGACGCCGTCGCTTCCGGTGAAGTTCAGTTTGTGCCCGAGAACTGGGTCAACACTTACAACCAGTGGATGAACAACATCCAGGACTGGTGCATCTCGCGCCAGCTGTGGTGGGGCCACCAGATTCCTGCCTGGTATGACGAAGAAGGCAATATCTACGTTGCCAAGAACGAAGCCGAAGCCCAGGCACAAGCTGACAAGGTTTCCCCCGGCAAGAAGCTGACCCGCGATGCCGACGTGCTGGACACCTGGTACTCCTCCGCCATGGTGCCTTTCAGCACCATGGGCTGGCCCGAGCAGGGCCATGCGGCCGATGACGACTTCAACCTCTACCTGCCCTCCTCGGTACTGGTGACCGGCTACGACATCATTTTCTTCTGGGTCGCCCGCATGATCATGATGACCACGCACTTCACAGGTCGCGTGCCGTTCAAGCATGTCTACATCCACGGCCTGGTGCGCGATGCGCAAGGCAAGAAGATGAGCAAGTCCGAAGGCAATGTGCTGGACCCCGTGGATCTGATCGACGGCATATCGCTGGAGCCGCTGCTGGAAAAGCGTACCACCGGCCTGCGCAAGCCCGAGACCGCTCCTCAGGTGCGCAAGAACACGCAAAAGGAATTCCCCGAAGGCATTCCCGCCTATGGCGCAGATGCACTGCGCTTCACCTTTGCCGCCCTGGCATCGCTGGGCCGCAGCATCAACTTCGACAGCAAGCGCTGCGAGGGCTACCGCAACTTCTGCAACAAGCTCTGGAATGCTTCGCGCTTTGTGCTGATGAACTGCGAAGGCCATGACTGCGGTCTGGCACCCCACACCAAGGAGCAGTGCCAACCGGGCGGCGAGTTCGCTGGCTATATGCACTTCAGCCAGCCCGACCGCTGGATCAGCTCGCAGCTGCAAAAGGTCGAGACAGAAGTGGCCAAGGGCTTTGCCGAGTTCCGCCTCGACAACGTGGCCAATGCCATTTACGACTTCGTCTGGAACGAGTTCTGCGACTGGTATCTGGAAATCGCCAAGGTGCAGATCCAGACCGGCAACGAGGCCCAGCAGCGCGCCACGCGCCGCACGCTGATCCGTACGCTGGAGGCGATTCTGCGCCTGGCCCACCCCATCATTCCGTTCGTGACGGAAGAGCTGTGGCAGCAGGTTGCGCCCGTGGCCGGCCTCAAGGGCGAGTCCATCGCCGTGGCCCGCTACCCCGAAGCCCAGCCGGAGAAGATCGACGAAGCCTCTATCGCCTACGTGGGCCGCATCAAGCAGATGGTGGATGCCTGCCGCGCTCTGCGTGGCGAGATGGGCGTCTCGCCCGCCCAGCGCCTGCCGCTGCTGGCGGTTGCCGGCAATGCCGACGATTCGGCCTTCCTGCGCGCCAATGCCGACGTGCTCAAGAACCTGGCCAAGCTCAGCGAAGTCAAGGTGTTCGATGACGAAGCCGCATGGGCCACCGCCGCACAGACTGCTCCGGTCAACGTCCTGGGCGACATCCGCATGGCTTTGTTTGTCGAAATCGACGTTGCAGCCGAGAAGGCCCGCCTGTCCAAGGAAGCCAAGCGCCTCGAAGGCGAGATCGTCAAGGCCAACGGCAAGCTGAGCAACGAGGCCTTCTGCGCCAAGGCTCCTGCCGCAGTGCTGGAACAGGAGCGCAAGCGCCTGGCCGACTTCGGCGCGACACTGACACGCATCAACGAGCAGCTCGCTCGTCTGGGCTAAACCCCGCTAAACTCTCTCCAAAACAAGGCGCAGGCAACTGCGCCTTTTTTCCATCCAGAAAAGACAAGCACATGAGCAATCAAACCCGCGTCCGCAAAGCCGTGTTCCCAGTTGCAGGCCTGGGCACCCGTTTTCTGCCCGCCACCAAGGCTTCACCCAAGGAAATGCTGCCTGTGGTGGACAAGCCGCTGATCCAGTACGCCGTGGAAGAGGCGTACGAGGCAGGCATCCGCGACATGGTCTTTGTCACCGGCCGCAGCAAGCGGGCCATTGAAGACCATTTCGACACTTCGTACGAACTCGAGAACGAGCTGGAGAATGCCGGCAAGCAGGCCATGCTGGACCTGGTGCGCAGCGTCAGCCCTGCCGATATGAACTGCCTGTTCGTGCGCCAGCCCCGCTCCCTGGGCCTGGGCCATGCCGTTCTGTGCGCGCAACCCCTGGTCGGCAATGAACCCTTTGCCGTCATCCTGGCCGACGACCTGATGACAGGAGAGAATGGCGGCCCCGGCGTGATGGCGCAGATGACGGCCGCTTTCCAGAAGCAGGGCCGCTCTCTGCTGGCCGTTCAGGAAGTTCCGCTCGAGCACACCAAGCGCTACGGCATCGTAAAGGGCGAGCCCGCAGGCGGCCCACTGATGCGCATCGACGAGATCGTGGAGAAGCCCGCTCCCGAGAAAGCGCCATCGCGCATGGGTGTGGCGGGCCGCTACGTACTGACACCCGCCATCTTCGACGAGATCCGCAACCAGCCAAAGGGTGTGGGTGGCGAGATCCAGCTGACCGATGCCATCGAACGACTGATGGCTCATGAAGCCGTCTATGCCTTCCAGTATGCTGGCAAGCGCTATGACTGTGGCAGCAAGGAAGGCTTTCTGGAAGCCACGGTGGAGCTGGCGCTGCAGCACCCCGATGTGGGCGACAGCTTTCGCGAATACCTCAAGAACTTGAGCCTGTAAGCAAGATCGGCCAAAGCCGCTCTGATGACAAAAGGCCTGCACTTGCAGGCCTTTTGTCCGTCCAATGCTCTCAGGCCGATTCAGCGCTCAGCGCCGACGCAGGATATGGATGAATTCATCACCGACCGTCTGCTGCTCGACCAGTTCATTGCCGGTCTGCTTGGCAAATGCCTGGAAGTCCCGTATCGAGCCGGTATCCGTGGCCACGACCTTGAGCAACTGACCGCTTTGCATGGCAGCCAGCGCCTTCTTGGCCTTGAGAATGGGCAGCGGACAGTTCAGGCCGCGGGTGTCAACTTCTTGATCTACTTGCATGGGGTGGATTCCTCGTCAGCGCCGATTGTAGAAAAACCAGGCGCTGGCAGTGCCAGCGCGGTCTTTGCTCAATCCAGAGCCGGTGCCACCGTAAAGCGAGTGTCCTCAGCCCAGCGTCGCACAGGCCATTTGGCGGGATCAGGCTCCGGATTCTGGCCGGGACGGAAAGCGCCAAAGCGCGGCTCGAAGCCTTTTTGCTTGATCCACTCTGCCAGAGCGTAGCCCGTGCCTGCAGGCCAGCACAGCGACTCCTGGGCCGTCTGCCAGCGGTATTCCAGCAGCTCGGGCGAGAGCTTCACATCCTCGGGTCGGCCCTGCACGCGCACATGGTAGGCAATCAGCACCTGATTCATGCGCAGAAACTCCGAGCAGCACAGCAGACGCAGTGCCTTCACGCGCAGCCCCGTCTCTTCGAGAACCTCGCGACAGATACCGGCTTCTGGCGATTCACCGGCTTCCATAAAGCCCGTAATCAGGCCGAAAACGCCCTCTTGCCACAGTGCATTGCGCGCCAGCAGCACCCGGCCGTCATCACCCTCCACCACAGCCGCCAGCACCGGCGTGGGATTGCCCCAATGCGTGAACCCGCAACTCGGGCAACGCAGACGCTGCACCTCGCCGCTGTCCTCGCTGGCCACAATCCATTGCAGCTCAGTCGCGCAGTTGGAACAAAAGCGGACTTCATAAGCCATGAAGCTCTCCGTATTCTTGATATTGGTAGCACTCAGCGCTTGATGGATAAGCGCTGACTGTCATTTGGAGCTTTGATTGTCTTTTGCGCTATCACGCAAAAGACATTGCTCATGCCGGAAACACGCCTGTAGAGAGATAGCGATCACCACGGTCGCACACCACAAACACGATGGTGGCGTTCTGCTCGCGTTTGGCAATTTCCTGGGCCACCCACAGTGCCCCGGCGGCCGAGATGCCCGCGAAGATGCCCTCTTCGCGCGCCATGCGGCGGGCCATGTCTTCGGCATCGTCCTGCGTCACATAGACCAGCTCGTCAACCAGCGAAGCGTCATAGATCTTGGGCAGATACTCCTCGGGCCACTTGCGGATGCCAGGAATGCGCGACCCCTCGGAAGGCTGAGCGCCGATGATCTTGATGTTCGGGTTCTTTTCCTTGAGGAACCTGGCCACGCCGGTAATGGTGCCGGTAGTACCCATGGCACTCACAAAGTGGGTGATCTCACCACCGGTCTGCTCCCACAGTTCCGGCCCTGTGGTTTCATAGTGGGCCCTGGGATTGTCGGGGTTGGCAAACTGATCCAGCAACACACCCTTGCCCTGGGCCACCATCTGGTCGGCCAGATCGCGCGCATATTCCATGCCGCCACTCTTGGGCGTCAGAATCAGTTCGGCACCGTAAGCCTTCATGGTCTGTGCGCGTTCGATGGACAGGTCCTCGGGCATGATCAGAATCATGCGATAGCCCTTGATGGCTGCAGCCATGGCCAAGGCAATTCCGGTGTTACCCGACGTTGCCTCGATCAGTGCGTCGCCCGGCTTGATCTCGCCGCGCTCTTCAGCACGCTGGATCATGGACAGCGCAGGCCGGTCCTTGACGGAGCCAGCCGGGTTGTTGCCTTCGAGCTTGCCCAGCACTACGTTTGCACGTTCACGGTTTGCATCCGCGCCGATGCGTTGCAATGCCACCAGCGGCGTGTGACCGATAGCATGTTCGATGGTCGAATAAGTTTTCATGTCCAATACTGTGCCATAATTCGCGTCTGCGCTAAGCGAAGCCCGGGTGGTGAAATTGGTAGACGCAGGGGACTCAAAATCCCCCGCCGCAAGGCGTGCCGGTTCGATTCCGGCCCCGGGCACCACAGATGTAATGCTATAACTTTTGAAGACGTTCCGGAAAGTGTTCCGGCATGTGTTCCGGTTTTTAGCAAAAAAGAGAGCCTGCACGATGACAAATCGCGCAGGCTTTTTTTTGCCCTTTGGTCGCCAATCTTAAAAAGTGAGCGCTCGCCAATAAAACAGGGAAATGGAAATTCTGTATAAATTTACAGTATGTGGTGCACCATTTATCAACTGTACTCTGACGGCACTCGACTACCCCCAGAGATAGCGAAGGCCAATGGCGTCTATGGCTGGCTATATATGCACTCAAAGACGCCAGTGGTTGGCATGCCCCTATGCAAGGCCTATCTGCTGCCCGCACCGGATGCCCCCACTGTTCCACAGCTGATCAAGCCGCTTGAGCACTGCCACCTCACGCTGATCAATGGCGGCGGCCTGCGACTGAGTGGACAAGAGTGGAATGTCGACCATCGACACATAGGACAAAGCTGGTGGTGCGTGCCCGGGCCAGCACTGGGGCGCACGTACGATGCACAGCCCTAGTCACCCAACCCTGCTGCGCACGCCCGGACGATATGGCTTTCCCAATGAGCGCATCCTGCCCGGCAACGCCAGCGACTACGTCGCAGAAGAAGTTCACCCCGGATGGATGCTTGTGGTCACCCTTGATGACGGGCTTGTGTACTTCGGGCCAGGCCCGACAAGTGTTGCGCGCTCCCCTGCACCTTTTTGAAATGTTGCGCAGCCCATTACGCGAGTCATACCCTATACGGACCATCCCAGGCGAAGAAGATCGGCTCATGATGTTTGCAACTTTGCATCATCGGATTTCTTCGTGGGTGAACTCACAAATCAGATGCCAAATAAGATCAAAAACTCCCCATAAGTTATTGATTTCTATAAATACATAAACCACAGAAAGTGAAGCATAAATAGGAACAATACATATCAAGATGTGAAAGATTGACATGTCATCCGTGAATAAAACGCGGCACTGTATATATATCTAGTTACACAAGGTACTAACTGCCCATACACTCGGCGAAACAACTTGAAACTAGAGATGGAATTTAGACAATTTGATGAGGCCTCCTACCAAGCAACTCTGAAAAAGTGGCGGGAAGAGGCGGAGACACATGACTGCTTCCCTGAGGAAGTAGAGCGTAAGTTGAACTGGATTCATTGCTCGCTGACTTCCAACAAACAGGAGCAGCATGAGGTTATCCCCTACGGCGTGTTCGTTGGTGATAGCAACATCGCGGCCGCAACGTGCGAGCTGGTTCTGTCTCATCGCGGGCAAATGAACGGCAAGTGGTTGAAATTGCTTAAGGTGACCCTATCTCCAGAGATAGAGTCGCTGATTCAAGAAGACAACTATGAGGCCATTGCTACTGCGGTATCCGCTTACAAGGCGGCAACCGTTGGCGCGTACAATGCTCGACTGAGTCATGCTGCGGACACTTTGAAATTGTTTGGTCGCGACAATGATCAATTGAAATTCTTGATGACGCTGATGTCGTTCATCAAGGAAGATCCCGATAACTCCTCTCTAGTAGCCAGCAAAGAAGGTCGCTGGCTGGTCCTGAGATCCGCAACCTGAAAGAGGCACACTATGCAAAACACTACACATCAATCCGAAGCATTCGTGAGAATCGCCAACCAACATGCAGCGGAACTACGTGTCTTGTCTGGTGCCTTCGACAAGGCCGTCGCGCAACACGGCGCACAAGCGCTGACACAAAACCTTGTTGAAGCCGTGAAGACGAACTGATCGGTTTACAACCCGCAAGAGAGCCCGCAAGCGTGCGGGCTTTTTTGTTTCCGGCGTGATGATTGCGGTCGATGGGACGGAAATGCCTTTGGTCGAAGGCTACTGATCAAGCTCCAAACGCAAAAAGGCGCCCCGACACCAATCAAGGTATCGGGGCGCTTTTAGTTCAACTGCTCGAGCAGCGTTCGGTCAGCCGCAATCTGGCCGCGCAACAGGTTTACCTGGGCGTCTCGCTTTTTGACCAGGCCACCAAGGTCTCCAACCAGGCCTGCGCCCTCTGCAGCAAGGGTTGCGAGTCGTTGGTGTTGATCTGCGAGATCTCTGCAGGCAGCGGCGTCACTGGCAAGCTGGGCGTTGCGGGTGGCCGCGCTCCTGATGTCGTGCTGCAGGCCTGCAATGCGGGCAGCATCAGCAGTGCGCCCAGCCTCCAGGCGAGCCATTTCTTGCGTGTAGTCATGGGTGTTTTCCTGCTGGGCAGCACCGTGATTCCCCACGGCATGCGCTTTCTTTTCGGTAGCTGCTTGCGATTGCTGGGCCTGAGCCGCATCCGCTTTTGCATGTGAAGTCTCGACCTTGGCCAGACGCTGGGTCTGCGCAGCCAGCAGCAGAGCAAGGGCCAAGGCCAACCAGGGCCAGAAGCGGGACGCGCCGGTCATGGCTGCGACTCCATGCATGCCTTGTGGCGTGCCAGCTGGCGAGTCCAGACGCCGCCGCAGACCTTGTTACCCGGTGTGCTGCAGTCAAAGCGCCAGCGCGTTGGTTTGCCCACCTTGTCCCACTGATAGGCCGCCCAGCCCGGGCCCTCGCGGCGTCCGCTGGTCATGAACTTGTAGCCCAGGTACGCCCGGCAAGCTCCCGCATAGTCGCCCACCTCGGTCTTGGCCAGCATGCTGGAGCCGCGCCAGGCACCGCAACCGTACTGCCCCGCGAAGTCCGCGGCCTTATCGAACTCGGTTTGATTCACCCGCGTCTGGCCGAGGCTGTCGCGCACGCACTGCGCATAGGTGCGATCGAGCTCGCCCAGGGCCAGCTCAACCGCCCGCTGGCGCGTGATCGGCGGATCCGCCAGGGTAACGCGCCGGCCATCTTCATAGCGCGTGGAGCCGTGGCCTATGGTGGGCACATCGCCCTGAGTGGGGATATATGGGTGCAGCAGAACCTCGCCGGACTGGCTGACGCTCTTGGGGCCATCCCCTTCGGATGCAATCCATGCCGTCCCTGCAGCCGCAGAAAGAGAAAGGGCCGCTGCTGCGACCCGTGTTTTACTGAGATTCATGTCCCTTCCTCCTCCCCAAGCCAGCCACCCTGCCCTCGCTCCTCTCGCCACCATTTGCGCAGCAGGTATGCCGCCTGAATGGCGATGTACACCCCAGTTGCGATGGCTACCCATTCATTGAGCGTCAGAGTTGACGCGGCCGCGCCCGCCACCGCCGGCGCCGCCTTCGCAGTTTCGATTAATGCTTGAACCTTGCTTTCGTTGCTCATAACCCTCCCAGGCATGAATCCGCCATAGACGGAAAAAAGAAAACCCGCCGAAGCGGGTTAGGTGTGAAGGAATCCATGGACTATTTAGTCGCGCTGCTCACGAAAAGGCGGCAACCTGCGTGTCGTTGTTTTCCATAGACTCTTCTATTGGGGATAAAACTATCCCAACGCGGATTACAGGATTGCCCAGTTCTTGGCATCTGACATCAGTGCAGTGCCGCCGCCCGGCCTTTGCAGTTGCATAACTGCATCCATCCCTGCGGGGGCAAGGCCTGGCGCTTGAAACGACCAGCCACCGCGCCACGACCAGCGCTCACCTGCTGCAAAAGTTGCGGGCGCTCCTGCATTGATGTCTGCACGACCGATCACGCCACCGTAAACCTTGTGATTTGAGCCGCCACCACCTTTGAAGATGGGCCAATCAGCATTCACATACTTGCCATCCCCATCTTTGAATTCGCGGTCTTGCCAGAGCGCCAACTCACCATCCGGGGAGCGCAGAATGCAGGCCCACGCATTCGGCGACACTGCTTTGGTCCCCGCTGTTCTATCTGTCGAATATGTGACCCACGACGAATCTGCGCCTCCAACAAACAGCATGTCGGATTGGAAACCATTGGTGACGGCTTGTACTCCGTAATCAGTGAGCACAAGAATGTCTTCGAGAGCCACACGTTCAGCAGTCAAGCCGATTCCGCTCGCAGCAATGGTCATAACGAAGTGCTCCCGCAACACATAGCGCGGCGGAGTTGTTGCAATCGTGTTTGCCGCTCGCACATCGTTGACGATACGCAGCGTGATGCGCTCCGCATTGCCGGATGCGTCTTCCCACTTCACAGGGGATCCGTCGATGACGCAATCCCACATCACATTGGCAGCAGTCATATCGCCACCACTGCCGCCGTCAGAGCCGTGGTTGCCGCCGGTAAAAATGCGACCTGCAGGAAGATCCACACCACCATTCACAGCCCAGCAGCGCAGAGGCGGTATCAAGTCTGTAGATCCCGACCACAGCAGTGTCCAGGCGCCTGCCACGCGCCCTGTACGCGAGGCAGTCCAGATCTGGCGGAAGTTCGGCAGGTTGTTCTTTCCATTAGGGCCAATCTCGATGCGATACCAGCGATCTGCACTTTGCCAAGTCGCAAGCACCAGCTTTGAGGCAGTGGTGCGCCAGGACATTCGAGAACCAACCGCATCTGGCCACACGACGTATTTAGATGGGCTGATGATCCAGCTATAGCCCGGATTGGCTGACCCATTCATTGCCACGAATGATCCGAATGCTGGCAGCTTTGTTGTATCAATGGTGATCAAGAATTGCAGTCCGGCAACCACAGGGCTGTTAACAACAATGTTCTGCACCCCCGAGCGAACAATATCTGGTGCCGGATCTGTGAAATTGACAACAGTCAGCGCAGTGGCAGAGGTTCCATAAGTTTCAGCATCCTGCTCCTCAATGATCCAACCATCTTGGGGGCCTGCCAGGGCGGTTGTTCCGTTCTTGAAATACCGTATTCCATAAACCTTACCCGGCCTAGCACCGAAAGCAACAACGTTAATTAGGGCCTTATCAAGGAAATCATTGCTAGCGCTGCGAACATTGTTGCGTCTTGCATTTTGAACACTGCGCTCAGCAAGTTGATAGCGATCTGGATGGATGACCCATGACCATGCTGCTAGTCCTGAGCCTGAGTTGCTGTTGATCGGCCCACCATCGGGAGGAAGTCCTGCTGGATCGACAGTGAGCTCAATGACAATGCCGTCCGCACTTTCAAGCCGAATAACTTGAATTCCCCCAGAACGATCTATTTGAGCCTTAGAAAGATCGTTGAAGTCAACGATAGCGCGTCCAGTTCCGCTTGCAGTTGCGAATGTGGATTCATCGAATTCACGAATGACCCAACCGTATCCTGCCGATCCAATAACCGCACCATTCTGGTAATAACTGGTTTGATAGAGCTTGCCTGGTCGTGCATTTATAACCAGCGCATCGAGCAACACGGCATTCCAATTGACGTGTGCAACTGATGTAATCCCATCGCGCACCCGCACCTGAAGCGGGTACGGCTTTCCAGAATTTACGGAAATCGCATCAATGCTGCCTGCTGGGAACGTAGTCAGCAGCGTGCTTGATGCAGCATTGTTACGGCGATAGAGAAGTGCAGAAATGTTGCCAGCACCCTGCACTTTGAACGTATATCCGTCTGCAACTGCCGCACGCCCCGCCGCTTCCGTGGCGTAGTAGTCGTTCTGGATCAACTGACCATCCTTGGCGGCCTGCGCGAGCTCAGCCAAGATCTGATTGGCGATATCGACCGTTTCTTGATTTGTTGCGTCGCTCATTGACGGGCCCCTTCATTGATTTGTTTAGCCAGTTGCGCCTGGGTCCTCAGCACGGCAAAAAACGTCGCGTTGTCCATGCGACCTCCTTTGGGACATAAAAAAACCGCCTCTAGGGCGGTTGGGTTGGTTTGATGCGATCTACGGTGCCGGCGCCGGCGCCGGGGCTGGCAGAGGTGGTGGGGGTGGAGTCACGTAATCCACCGGCAATCCGGTGATCTGGCTGATCCAGTCCGTGCCATCGCTCACGCAGACAGCCGGCCGGTCTTCCAGGTCCAGCGGAACCAAGATGGCCTTGCGCCGGTTGTCGCCGCCCGCCGGCGGCAGGTTGTCGATGGCGTATGCGGGCAAGCCGACCACACCGGTAAACACTGGGTTCTCCTTGTTGGCGTAGCCAGAGACCGCGTTGCTCACATCGTCGCCGGTGGCAAATGACGTCTCCGTCACCGTGACGGCACCGGCCAGCCACTGCCCTGACTGCTGCCCGGTGCTGGCCCGCCAGTCCACCTGCACGACGTAGACGCCCTTCTGCAGCACCGTGATGACTTGGTCTGTGGCATTGCCTGGGGCGCTGGGCATACTCACCCAGGCGCCGCTATCCGCCGTGCGCACCTGGATGAGCAAGGCCCCGCCGTTGGTCACACGCAGGTCCACACTGGGATCGACGTGCACCCCGATTCGGCCGGGCGCCGGGTTGGTGAGCACCAGGCCCGTAGGCGGGTTGACCTTGTAGGTGGGGTCTGGCTGCACGCCAGGCGCCGGCGGCTGCGTGTTGCTGACACCCGGGTAAAAGCGCGGCTCGTCCTGCTCGAGCGAGAGCTCCACGGCGGCAGAGCCATGGTCATAGGAGCGTTTGATCACCCTAAAAGTCGCATTGCTCAAAGCCAGCAGCGCGTTGTTGACAATCACCCGGTCGCCAACCCGTGCACGCAAGCAGGCCAACGTGCCGCGCCAAACAATCTTCTTGGCGCGGCTCTTTTCCATGCTGATGCTGCCCAGCGTGCGGGCGCGCCAGCCCTGGTCCGTGAACGGCAACCGGATCTGCCCCCAGACCTCCCCGCCGTCATCCTCCACATACTGGGCATTCTGTAGCGGCTCGAAGTCCACCGCCTGATTGAACTGCGCCGGGTCGATGAACTGGCCTTTGACTCCGTTCCAGGCCTCCGACCGGCTGGGCGCGGGGACCATGTTGATGGAGCCCGCAGCCTGGTCATCGCCCAGCACCAGCACGGGCGACACGTAGACGCCGGCATGGACACCCCAGGTGCCGCCCGGGATGGCGTAGCCCGCCATGGCGCCGCACAGATCCTCAAGCACATTGTCCGGATCCGTGCCGGACTGCCAGGCGCCATTGCAGGTGTAGCGCTTGGCCGTGCCCGTGCCACCTGGCACCGCGACCAGCTCATCGCACGCATTGGCCGCAGCCACTACACCCTCTACCTGCTCAGGGAACACGCCCTTGCCATAGTCGCTGGCGCGCAGAAAGTCATAGATGCACAAGGCTGGGTTATCGCTCCAAGCGGTGGCGCTGCTGCGCGGGTCCAAGACCTTCTTTCCACGGATGCGCGCCGTGAGCTGCGGCAAGCCGCTCTGCAGCTCCTGGTTATTCAAGTCCAGCGTGATCACGCTGTAGCAGATGCCGCGCAACCGGTCCGTTGCTGTCCAGGCGCCAGGCAGCCCAGCCGAGTCAGCAATGAGTTGTCCATCCGCAATCTGGTCTGCGGCGCCCAGGTGATGACGCACGCGAACATAGCTGGTTGTGGTTTCGCGGCTGTACTGGATGCTCACGGACTGGCCAGCCCACAAATCCATGGCCTCAGGTTTGAGCTGCACCACAAGGCCAGTCAACGTGTATTGCGACTCCCAAAGCTGCATCGCCTCATCGCCACCACCCTTGGTGATCGACACCAGGCGCTGGGTGTCCGCAGGCAGGTTCAGCGCACCTGAGAGGCTGAATGCGCCAGTGGCACCCACCGTGCTGGTGCTGGTGCTCGCCCACTTCGATGCGGTGGCATTGCCACCCCCATCCAGCTGCAGCGACTCTCCAGCGATCAACACATCCTCGACGGCATCGCATTCATGCCCGGCCCAGGCAATCACCAAGTCCTTGATCTGGTCCTTGTCCCCACGGGTGAACATGGCAGCGACCGACCCACCCACCGTGGCGCGGCCGTAAATGTGCCGCACTTCAGGCGATGCCTCGGCCACGGTCGTGTTGCGATCGGTCAGGCTGGCGTTGTAGGCGTCACGCTGCCGGCGCGCCTCGCGCTTGGCCTTCTGGCGCTGGTACATACCCAAGGCCATGAAGCCGGCCACCTGCAGGCCTATGGCTACGGCAGTGGCGTTCATGATCAGGAACGCCCCGCCTACGCCCCCCATCCAGACCCCGACAGCGGCCACGGCCGCGGGCATGGCATTGGCCTGGGTGCACAGGCCGGCCAGAGTCAGCGCTGCAGCAATCTTCTTCAGCCCACACGCCATGCCTGCACCCCGTTTTCCAGCCCAAAAAACAAAAGGCCCGAATCGCTCGGGCCCGCCAGTTGATTGCCAAGGCACAGCGCCAGGGCATCCGTTCCATCTCTTCGGTGCAGCACCAGGTCGCCGCGCTGCGCAAACAGCGGCGCCACAGACTCCAAGCCCAATGCCGCGACAGCATCAGGCAGGCCACCCAGCCGCGCGATGACCCGCACTGCCTCACCACGGCAGGCCCACTGGCCGCGCAAATCGGCTACCGGGTCTATCCCTGTCATGGCGGCAATGCCGTCTGCAGCAAACAGCACGCAGTCGTTGGCACCCCATGTGAATGGCTCTGCCAGGCGCTGGCCCACGAGATCGGACAAGCGCAGCTCCCAGTCGGGCAAGCGCTTCACACCTGCTGAAACTTCTTGGTCAGCCATGTTTGCGGCCCTCCTGCCAACTCCGCCATGCGGCTGAGCCCGGTGTCACCGGGGTATCTCTTGCTTTGCTGCTGATTCGTCAATCGCTGACTCATGGCATTGCGGCTGTCCTTGCCGGGCTGCTCACAACGCATGGTCAGCGCGCCCTTGTCTTCGGCGCCGTCCCCAGTACTCATCTGCACCTGGTCCATCACCCCTACATAGAGCGGCTGCGGATCATCCACCAGCCGAAACTCGTCATCCATGATGGCCATGTACAGCCTGAACAAGCGGCCCCGATAGGTCTTCTCGCTGCCCACGGCCAGGGACAGAATGGAAGGGTCAGGCAATGCCAGAGACACATCGATAGCGGGATACTCGATGTTCTCGGCCTGCTGCACCCCGCTGATGCCCATCACCCCCGGAAGGTATGCCCAGTCATGGTCCAGGGCCTGCAGGCTTCCCTCCCAGGTGCTCAGGCGCATGGTGCCCGTGGTGAACTGCATCTCTGCCAGCAGTGCAACAGCCGTTGCCGGCCGCTGCGCCTGCAGCAGCTGGTTAGGAGTAAGCATTCAGATCTTCCTCAAAGGTGAGCGTCTGCCCCTTGACGACCATCCCCTCCTGCCGGATCTTGGGGCTGACCTTGAGCTTGAACAGGCCTGTGACATTGCGCACCACCACCGGCGCGCCATCGGCGGGGCTGCGGCGGATGGGCGGCTCAATCCAGAGTTGCGCCTTGCCGTCCGCGTCCGGCGTGGCTGCCTCCAGCAGCATGTGCATGCCGTCGCCGTAGCTGATCCAGTGCCCGGCCCGCAGGGTCAGGCCCGGAGGCCAGTTCCGCGTGGCCAGAGTGGCTCCGGTCTGACCGGCGCCATCGACCTGCACGCCGTACTCGTCCCAGACACTGACGGAATCCGCAGGCACATAGGCCGGCGGAAGCGCGCCCGCCTGCATGGCCAGGATGGGCCGGCGCATCTTGAGGCGGATCAGGCCATGGGCCGGCAGCAGTGCATAGGCCTGGGCCAACACATCGCCGGCCTGGCCGCCAAAGGTAAGCCAGCACCGCCAGCGCCCGCCTGCTGCAGTGGCCCCACAGGCATTGACCGGGCCGTACTGACTGACCACCGCACCGGTCAGGGCATCGAAGACAACCCCCAAGGGAGCCGCCACGCCCGCACCCGCGACCGACAAAGCCACATGTGCCGACACCGTGGCCGAAGCCTCCACCACCGCCACATACGGAACCCCGGCCCTCAACGCAGCCGTGGCGTTCTGAAAATAGTCCGTGGTCTGCCGCACCTCCACCTCTTCACCAGCAATGGCCACCGGCGCAGGCCCGATGCGCCCCCAGCGCGCCCACTGGCTGGACCATGGGAGCATCTGCACCTCTTTGGCGCCACCGCCCGGCACCACGCTGACGCGGCCGGTGCGGCGCATATCACCGATGCGAAGCAGATTGAGACCGCCCCGCAACTGGCGCAATGCAGCTTCAATCTGGGGCAGCATCGACGCCGGGGCATCCGTCAGATCCATTGAAAAAGCCCACCGAGGTGGGCCAATCAATTTGTCGTAAGAGGCACCGCTGAATGCACTCACCGACCCCGTCATGGGCTGTAAAAGCTCCCATTCCTGGGCGCCAGGGCGCATGCGCAGTTGCTTTGGCCAGTCAATGATGCGTTGGGTCATACCATGTTCCGAGACATTTTGTAGAGCAGCTCCTGCTGCGCCTGATCGCTGGCCGTCTTCATTCCCTTGACCACCAATGCCTCCACCTCAGCCCGATCCGTGCGGCTGTCGATGTGAATCCTGGGCTGCAGGATCATCTGAACGCCACCCAGGCCTGCAGGCCCACTGAGCGCCGCCGCAGGCGCGCCGCCCACCAGGCCACCCTCGGCATAGCCATTCATGCGATTGAGCAAGCCCAGGCCGATGCGCCTGGTGCTCTCTGCGTTGATGACGTACTCCCCACGGTGCACCACGCCGGCAGGCTCATACTTGCCACCGTCTCCGGTGTAGCCTCCAGGTGAAAGACTGAGACCGGGCAATGCAGAACCAACCACGCTACCCCACCCGGAAACCCCAGAGGTCACAGCTCCAGAGGCTTGGACCCCCGCAGCAGACCAGCCGCCACCCAGCAGGCCACCCACAGAACCCAGCAGGTTGCCAAACAGCCCAGACATCTGGGCGCGAATCTGAATCCGCAGAAGGTCGGCAATGATCGAGTTGGCCAGATTCTTGAAGTCCAGCTTCCCGGTCATTGCAAAGCTGACCAGAGCATCCTCCATGCCCTTGAAGGCATTGGTGAAAGCATCCGCCGTCTGTTGCGCCACATTGCCGGCTTGGTCCGCATAGTTCTGCATTGCAAAACTCGCGCCCAACTCCCATCGGCTCTGCATCGCATCCAGCTCCGTGTAAGTGGCCTGCGCAATGCGAATGCGCTCATTCTTCTCAACCTCCAGATAAGCCAGGCGCTGATCAATCTGATCTTGCTGCTCCTTCGAGAGATTGGCAGTGAACATGCGTCGATCACGCAGATTGCGCTCCTCTGCCAAGTAGCTGTCCTCGATCCCCCACAGGTTTTCCGCTCGCTGTCGACCCTTGCTGCCCATCCAGGCCGAGTCGACAGTGCGCTGCTGCTGAATCCGCATCTGCTCCATGGCACGCTGGTGAGACGCGGCCAAAGCCTCCAAGGCCATCCTCTGGCGATCCAGCGCCAGCTTCTCTTCATGAGAAAGGGCCTTCAGCTTCTCTTCATTCTCCAGCCGCTTCGCGACCAGCTTTGACTCGGTATCCGCAATCTGCTTCTTGACGGCCAGGGCATCACTGCCCTTGACCTTCTCTTGCTGCAGACGGGCAATCTGCTCCTGCAGGGCGGTTTCCTCCACCTTGCTGGACTCCTCGATCAGGGTGCGCTTCTGGCTGTAGTAGTCCTGATCATCAACCAGGCCTGACTGGCGCAGGCGGTCAAGATCCTTCTGCTTTCCGTCGATGATGCGCACTTCCTCGCGGGCGGCATTCTGGATCTCTGAGACGTCAAGACGGCGAGAGGCCGGCGCCGTGCTGGGCACCTTCCTTTCCTTCTCCTCATACTTCTTGTTGATGCCAGCGATGAGGGTGTCATATTGCTTCTGAGCCGCCGCGCTGGTCTTTGCTGCAGCGCCATATTTGTTATGTGCCGCCTCCAACTCAAGCTTCTTTTGGGTTTCCTTGTCGTAGTACTTGGTGGCCTCGATACTGAGATCGATCAAGGCTTTTTCCTGGTCCTGCGCAGCCTTTTTCGCCTTCGTTGCATTGGTATCCGCAACCAGGTTCTTCTGAAGCTGAACCTCTTCAGCTTTGAGCGTAGCAAGGCGCTTTTCAGGAATGGTCAGCGAGTCAAAGTTCGCAGTAGGGTCGAACTGAACGCCTTCCTTCTGCAGCTTTGCCATCTCGCCAGTGATAACGCCTAGTCGACTCGCGGTTGTTGAATCTCGGCCAAAGCTCTTAATTGCATCAATCGTGTCAGCGATTACTCCTTTGATTGCCCGCCATCCCTTCTCAATGCTCCCTAGGTTGGCGGTTATGTTGCCTGTGGCGTCAGCCAACGCCTTGTCGTAGGCGGCCTGAGCGATGCGCACGGCGTCCGTTTCACGACCAGTCTCCTGAAGTGCCTTGACTTGCTCCAGGGTGGCCGAGGTCAGGAAATTCATTTCCTTGTGAAGCGCGAGAAGCCCTTTAACCGGGTCATCAGCAATCTTCTGAAAGTTCTTGGCCACATCGCTGACGGCTTGACCTGTTGCTTTTTCCCATTGCATTGCGGTCGTGGTGTATTGCTGAAGTCGATCAGCACCAACACCGGCATTTGCCGCGAATGTAGACAAAGCTTCAGCGGCTCCCCCTTGGGTGATGCCTTCCACCTTGTCCATTGCAGAAGCCATATCTTGCAGCTGCTGCACATTGACGCCTACCTTATTGCCTGTGGTCTCAAGCGCAACAAGGAAAGCTTGAGCCTCCTGCGATCCGCTATAGAAGCCATAGGCAAGCACACCAGCAGCCGCGGCAGCCAATGTCAAAGGATTGACCAGCCCGAGCACATAGCCGCCGAGCGCCTTGGCCGCATCCCCCACGCCGCCGAACATATCCTTGAGCTGCCCGCCCTGCTGGAGAATCACTGTCAGCGCATTCTGGCCGCCCTGGAGCGAGACCAGAATGTCAGTGAACTGTGCCGGCACGCCGCGGAGTGCGGCAGCCCGGGCGCGGTCGCTCATGACATAGTCACCGGACTGGCTCAGGCGCTTTTGCGCTGCCTCTGCCTGGCGCAACTGGTCAATATAGGGCTTGAGCACATCACCAGAGATTCCGCGCTGTTTCGCCAATATCTCGTAGTAATCAGCTCCCGCCTTGCCGCCGGACTGCAGAGCAACCGTGGCCCGCTGGATGCTTCCGACCATGTTTTTCTCGGCCCGAGACATGGCGGCGGCAGCCTGCTGCGGCTGGGTCTCCAGTGGCTTGAGACCCTGTGCCGCTTTTTTGCCTGCGGCCTCCACGCCTGCAGCCATTTCCTTGGCTGCGGCCACTGCATCGGCGCCCCCCTCGCGCACGCCGGTGGCGTCCAGCGCGGCCTCAATCTGGACTTTACGGCGGTCGGTATCGCTCATTTTTCAGCCTCGACATAGATTTCTTGAAGTGCGGCAGCCTCCATGACACGCACCTCGGCGCGCAGCCGTTCGTGGTCTTCATGGGGAATTTCGCGCGCGCGGAGTTCGTCGGCCAGGACGCTGTAGTCCAGCCCCACCACCCCGCCTGCACCAACGCGCCACTGCGTCTGCAGGGCCTCGAACAGGCTCCAGGCAGTCCAGTTCTCGGGCCACACCTCGACGCGGAACATGTCGGCGTACTGGCTCACGGGCAGCCCCCAGCCCTTGAGGTACTGGGCATCCGGGAGCTGCGTGTACCGGGCGCGCACTGCCGCAATCAGTTTCCCAGGCGGCCCTCGAGACACAGCCGGCGATAGGTATCCATCACAGCCTGGACTGCGGCCGGCAGCTCGGTCGCCAACTGGATGCAGTTATCCAGGGTGAAGGGCACATCCAGCCCCCATTCCTGCAAACAGCCATGGATGTACTGCCCATTGAGCTGTACCACGCCGCGCTGCTGCTGAGTGGAGGGCTGTCCGGCCGTGGCATCAAAGGCTGGAGCTTCTGTCGCAAAGATACCATCCAGGAACGCGCCAAACTCCACACGATCGCGGTAGCGGAACGTCACGGGCAACAGCCCCTCCGTTCCGTCCAGCATGGTGATCTTGAGAGAGTGAACTACTCCCTTGGGCCGCTGGCCAAACACGATTTGGCGTGCAATCTGCTCGCTCATGATCAAGCCGCCTTTGCCAGGTTGGTCGGATCACCACGCAACAGCACCGTCGACTTGGTCACCATCTCGGAGCCCTTCTCGGTGCTGGGCACATCGTCATAGGTCAACTCGCCCACGTAGTAGCTGGCGGATCCGTCCTTGAAGTCCAGACGATGCACGGATTCCATGCCGTCAGAAGCCTTCAGCGCAGCGCGGGCCGCGCCATCCTGTTTCCAGCTATTGGTGTATTCCAGGCGGCGTGCATTCCGGCCCGTACTGAACTCCTGATCAGTAGGAACGTCCAGGTATGAGCTGCTGCCCGTCTTGATGTCACCGCCGGTCAGCCCAAAAGTCGGCACATAAGGCAAGCGCTGCCATTCGTTGGCGACCAGTGGAACCAGCGATACGGAGCCTCCAGGAGGAAATTTTTCGAGATCGAGCGTATCGACGCCGTCCAGAGTGACGCTATCGGCCGTCACAGCTTTGGCGCGGGCGACGCGCCCTTCCAGCTCGGGGTAATCCTCGCTGGTGATTACCACCACAGCGTTGGCCGTCAAAGTGTTGGTCACCGTCACCACCGCGTGCGCGGCATTGGACATAGCACCGGCAGCCAAGGCCGTCAGTGCGGCGGTGTACAGATGGAGTTTTGCCCCATCGGGCAGAGGAACTTTGCGCATGGTTGTGCCCCTTTCAGGCAAAGAAAAACCCGCCAGGCTGCCCGTGGCGGGTAGTGGCCCTTGCGGGCAAAAGAAAACCGCCCTAAGGCGGTTGTACTGGAGGCAGAGGGGTTAGTTCGCCGAGCCCCTGACCAAAGCGTCGTTGTAGACCTGATCACACTTTCCGCCACGCTCCAGAGGAAAAACACGCTCACAGTCGGCGCGAGCAGATATTGCGGCACGCTCTGCAGGCGAGTAGACAATTCTCGGGAATGCAAAGAACAAAATCACCAAAGCTAGTGGTATCCACAACCACCACTTCACCTTTGGGACTTTCGCCCCACACTTCGGACAGGCCTTTGCTGATGTTGAAACCTGAGTGCCGCAATCCTTACAAGCCTTTAGCGCCATATTCCCTCCTGAGTTTGAGGGGATGCTATCAAAGTTGCTTAGTAAGAAATTAACAGATCCTGATCTGCCGAAAACAGATTCATATCGTGGTCGAAGTCATCGCGGAAGTTGCCGACCGGGCGAATGGTCAGCTCTGGGTGCTGCCGCAGCGCGCTCACCAGTTGCTTAATCAGCCGCTCCGGATCCCGAATGTCTGGGCTGAAGATACGAATCTGTACATCGGCGGCATCCACCTGAGAATCCTCGTTGTCCAGGTATTCGCTGTTATCGCCACCGATTCGCTGCCAGATCACGTAAGGTGTGGGCGCATTGGCTGGGGCCACGGTTCTGTAGCAGCTCGGTATCACGGCCGCAATGGCTTCATGCAGAGCTTCATCCATCACTTCACCCTTTCCAATGCCTGCCAAAGCACATCAGCCGAGGCAAGCACCGCAGCGCCAGCAGCGCGCTGAGCCCCTCGCATAAACGCCTTTCCAGGCACATAGATTGGCCCATCTGGACGCAGCACGTAATAAGCATCCTTCTCGGCCTGGCTGGCACGTCGCCGCGGCTTTGGCTGCCCTTGCTTCTCAGGCCTCACTGCATTGCGCGGCCCCTTCTTCGTATTCACAACCACATATCGCTGCCAGTGGCCATATTCCACCAGCCCACCATGCGGGGCCTTGGTGTGGTTCCAACTGACGTGATAGGTTGCGTGGCCTATCCCGCTGTTGTCTTTCGAATAGACCTGATAGATGGCTTCAGCCAGCTTTCCAGATACCCGCTTGATGCGCGAGACATTGTCCTTTGCCGTGTCATAGAACACCTGCGCAGCCGCTTGCGCTGCAGGTCGCGCGGCTTCTTCCGCAGCATCCCCCAAGTCATCAAACAAGGATTCCAGCCCCGAAAGATCAACGGGGGCGACTATCGAATTCTCACCCCTGGCCATTGGTCACCTCACAGACCAGATCCACATATTCGCGGTGCTGGCGATCAGGGAGCACCGCCTTGATGGCGTATTCCACCCCATCGCACACCGCCCGCATCTCGGCCGTGATGCCCGCGCGCTTGCGGATACGGATGCTGGCCTGGGCCTTGCTGGCAATCTGCCCGGCCCGGATAGTCTCGCTTCCGGAACCAAAGCGGATGTTGGCCCAGATGGGTCCGGGCAGTGCATCCTCCCAGGTGTTGGAAGGCTGCCCATAGCTCCCGCCTGGCAAACGGCGCTGGATGCGGATACGGTCTCGAAGAGTGCCGGCTTTCATCCATATGCCCTCAGTGGATCGAGAAGCAACTGGGCCACGGGCGGCGGCTCCAGCATCTCGCGGTTTTCGTAGAGCGCCCCCAGCGTGAGCAGCACCCCCGAGGTAAACAGGTCATCCAGAACCCTCCCGCGGCGCGTGCGCTTGGCCTCGCCCTGGGCGTCGTCGTAGTTTTCCTGAGCGGCGGCAATGGCCGCGTGCCGCTCGAGCGCATTCGGCAGCGCCATAGCCTGCTCCAACGCATCCTCGTAGGCGCTTGTCGCCTCCGAGAGCACTGCCGGCACCGCCGCCATCGCAGCCGCCAACGCCTGAGCGTCGGCATACACGTTGCGACGGATCCAGGCCATGGCCAGGCGCTCAGCCGCCATGAGCTGCCCTGTGATCAGGGCATCCTCATCAAGCCCATCCACGCGCAGGTGCAGCTTGGCACGCTCGATGGCAATCAGGCTCATTGCTGCTCGCTACCTTGAGCGTCCAGCAGTGCGGCGAGCTCGTCCTTTTTGGCGCCTTCAGGGATTTCAATGCCCTTGGCAGCCAGCGCCGCCTTGAGTTCGTCCACCTTCAGGCCTGCAGAAGGCTTGGCCTGCGGCGCGCTTCCATCGTCTTCAGCCGCCCATCCCTCGCCTGTGGCCACGCGGATCAGATCCTCGTCTTCGGTATCGATGATGCTGCCGGCCTCGAAACACTCGACCTGCACGCCGCGATGCGCCCAGTCGAACGCCTTGATCACTTTCAGTTTCATGATGCTCTCCAATGAAAGGACCCCAGTCGGGGCCCTTGTTCCCGTTCGCAGGATCAGGCCGAGATCTTCAGCAGCTTGATCGCCTGGGTGTTGCGCAGCTTGCCGCCCACGCGCTTGCGCACGTAGAACTTGACGAAGCCAGGCGTAGTGATCTCGTCGCGGGTGATGCGCATGCCCACACGGTCGGCGATCAGATAGCCCTCCTTGAAGTCGCCGAAGGCCAGGGGAAAAGCGTTGGCGGCGACGCCCGGCATGTCCTCTGCTTCAGTGATGCCGTAGCCCAGGAACGTTGCGGGCTGTCCCGCCTGCAGGGAAGGCTGCCAGAGGTATTGCCCCTGGGCGTCCTTGTACTTGCGCAGCACGGCCTGCACCAGGCGGTTCGTCACCCACTTGGCATTCGTGCGGTAACGGGCGCGCAGCGCATAGACCAGATCCAGGAACACATCCGGGTTCGTGGGCATCGCACCGGCTTCGCCAGAGGCAATGAACTGCAGCGTACCGAAAGCGCGGGTTTTGTCATCCGTAGCCACAGGGGTAGGACCGGCCAGGAAGCCGGTGGGCTTCTTCGTGCCGTTGCCAAGCACGAAGGCTGCACCCTCGCCCTGGGCAATGGCTTCGGAGGCGCTGGAGATCAGCCAGTCCTCGACGTTGAAGAACATATCGTCCAGCGATTCCTCCGAGGCCTGGGGCTTGGCCGATGCCATGCCGAAGGTGGGAGTCACCTCGGCCAGGTTGGGGGTGTCGGTCTGGTTGCGGGTATCGGTCTCACCTACCCACTCGAAGCCGGCGCCACCCACGTCGAACAGCTCCTTGTAGTCGGTGCTGCCCACAGTGCGCACCGTGGCGAGTTGTCGGATGGGGCTGATTTCCAGGCCCAGGCGCGCGATCTGGCGCTCGATGATCTCGGGTACCGCGAAACCGCCAGCCGAGCCGGTGGTCGTGGTCGTTTGCGTGGCACGGGTTTCCCAGCCGTCGTCATCATTACCCTCGACGCGCAGTGACTTCTTCAGCTCGCGGGCGCGCTGTTGCAGGGCGGTGCGGCGCTCCGGGTCGCCGGGGTTGCGCATCCAGCCCATGAAGGCGTTGCGGTATTCAGCCGCTTCCTTGCTCTCGCCTTCCTGGCGGGCTGGGTCCATCGCGCCGGGGCGGGAGAGCTTGGTCTCCATCTTCTCCAGCTTGGACTTGACCTCGCCCAGGGCCTCGATGTGGCCATCGATCTGCGAGAGCTTGGCATCGAGTTCGGCCGTGCCTTTGCCGGTCTTGATGGCCTCGATGCGCGCATCGTTGGTCTTCTTGTATTCCTCGAAGGCCGTGGCGATCTTGTCCAGGGCGTCGGAGACGGTCTTGATGGTGGGATCGTCGCGGCGCTCGTACACGCCCAGGGCGTCGGCCTTGGTCTGGAAGGCGGCCATGTGGATGGCCATCAGGGCCAGAACAGTTTTCTTCATGATGTGCTTTCTTCAGGATTGGAGGGAAGCGAGCAGCCGGTCGGCCGAACGCATTGCCGCAGCGGTCGAATCTGCGGACTCTCTCCGCGCTTCTCCCATCCGCATGACGCGCGACACAAAGGCCGTCGCATCAGATTTGCTGAAACCTGCATCACGCAGGAGTCGCTCAGCATCTTTCGGGGCGGCCAGATCGTCGGCCGCCTTCACGTTCGTCACTCGGGCCTTGCCGTTGGCAGGGAACGTCACCAGCGACACCTCCCAGAGATCCACCTCGGTCAAGGTGCGAACGTCGGTATCTCGGTCATAGGCCCATTGCTTGGATATGAACCCGATGGACAGGCCATTGAGCGCGCCCATCTTGAGCAGTGCATGGGCCTCCTTGCCCAGGCTGGTTTCCAGCGCCAGCTGGCCCTTGATGCGCAGACCCTTGCTGTCTTCAACCATCTCCGTCCAGATGCCGATTGGCTTAGCGCCGTCGTGCTGCCAGAGCATGGCCGGCATGGTGCCCGCCGCCTTGTGCGCCTTCAGGCTATCCACAAAGGCACCCACCGCGATCACATCGTCGTAAGAGTCTCGCTCCCCGAAGACGGATCCATATCCCTCAATAGAGCCATCGTCACCCGTAGCCTTGATCTGCAGCGCATAGGAGCGAACCTCGCGGCCGCCAGGCCCGTCTTTGCGCTCAAGGCGCTGCATTGTCTTGATCTTCATCGTCGCTCCCTTGCTTGCCGGTGCTCATGTTGAGTGGCGTCAGCGGTTCATCGAGGCCCGGCAGGGGATCCTTGCCGTCCTCGTCGCGGATTTCGTTGCGGGTCCAGATGCCGGTCTCTGCCATGGTCCGAGCCCACATTGCGCGGTCCTTCAAGGAGCCGGCCACCATGTAACGGGTGTCGAAGTCGACAAACAGCGATCCGGAGCCATCGAGCAGCGTTTCGTCCAGTCGGTCGCGCCAGGCCTTGTGCCAGGGTGCCAGCGTGTGGATCCGGTGGGCAGCAAAAAAGGCCTCGGAGCTGGCGAACGTACTGGTCTTATCGGAGTGCCCCACCATGATGGGGAACACCCCGTAGCCACGGCAGATCTCCTCAACCTGCAGGCGCCGCGTTTCAACGTGCTGAGCGTCAACGCCGCTCACCGAGGTGCTCAACCATTTGGCATCGCGGTCCAGCACCAGGGGGGTGCCAGCGTTCTCGGGGCCGCCCTGGTCCTTCACCCACTTGCTGAGCCGAGTGTGCTGCTCTTCGGTCAGGCTGCCCGTCACGGTGTAGGTGCCGCTGGGGCGCAAGCCGTTGGCATGCATGGACGATTGGCTGCGCTCGGTGGCGATGGCCAAGCC
>NZ_BBXH01000018.1:0-150832 GCF_001010305.1 Comamonas sp. E6 | reverse complement strand
GTTTGGACGAAGAGCGTGCGGTAGATGGCTTCGTGAGACACCTGCAAATCCTTTTCGCCGGGGTAAGTGCGTTGGAGCCACCCCGCTATTTGCTCGGGCGACCACTGAGTCTGTAATTTAACCGCCACGATGTGAGCCAATGCAGGATTGCTGGCCAACTTGCATGTCTTGGGGCGGCGTGCTCGCGTCCAGGCTGCCTCATCCGCTTTGGCTGCTCGATAGCCAGTCTTACCTCCATTGCGCAGGAGCTCGCGGCTGATGGTCGACGCAGCTCGTTTCAAGCGGCTGGCAACGCAGCGGATAGATTCACCTGCAGCCAACGCCCTGGAGATTTCTTCTCGCTCAGACATGGTCAATGCCCAGCGAGACCGACGCCTCGCTGGTGGCCGGATGCCACCCGTCGCACTCAAGATAGTCTGAATGGAGGTGTGCGGTCGGTCAAACAGCTTGCCGATCTCGTGCAAGGTATCGCCAGCTTTCCAGCGATCCCACATCAGGGCTTTCTGAGCTTCGGTGTAGTAAATCCGCGGTCTTTGCTTCATGCCAACACTCCTTGCGCTAGTGGCGGTCATTGTGTTGCATTGACCAGTTGAATCCACAACCCATTGCGGTCTTCCGAAATAAGGAGAAGCAGTCATTCGCTCCGTGATAGATGCTGCGCGATTTCACTTGCAGTGTCGCGAGCGGTACGCATGACGCCAATAAGCGTGGCAGATGCAGGTCCTGTCCATTCGCCATAGCCCACCAGCCACAGGCCGGGCCGGTCGCTTGCCCGCATGCCCTCCACGGCAACTTTGGAATCATTCACGAGGCCCAGCGATTCCAAAGGCTGTAGAGCGGGTCGGAACCCAGTACACCAAATGATCGCATCAAAGGCCTTTGAGCTCCCATCGGCCCATTGAGCTCCTTCTGTGGAGAGGCGCGCGAACGGCCCCACAGAATGCAGCACGCCACGATTCCGTGCGTCGAGGACCGGAGGAACCATCACGATGTCACCAAAGCCACCCGGCAGATTCTCTGGATCTTTGCCTTCCTGCAAGGCCTGCCAACGTGCGGTGGCCCTCTCAAAGAGCACTCGCCCATCGACCTCATCCGGTAGAAAAGCTGGAGGCTCCAACGTGACCCAGGTTGTGGACTCCGCTACGAGTGAGACTTCCGCCAAGATCTGAGCGCCGGAGTTTCCTCCCCCGACCACCATCACCCTCTTGCCTTTGAACGGCTCGGGAGATACGTACTGAGCTGAGTGCAGCTGTTGTCCTTTGAAGGACGCCATACCTTCAACTTCGGGCACAAATGGGTTTCGCCATGTACCCGTGGCGCATACAACGGCACGTGAATGCCAGCTTCTCGCACCCGCGTTGACCTGGAAACCTTGCTCCGTTGGCTCAATACTCGTGACCAGCACCGGCCGCTCAATCAGGAACTCGTAGCGCGTTTCGTACTTTCGGAGATAGTCGACTACATGGTCACGACTTGGATACTGCTCGCCAGAAGGCGGCATAGGCCATCCTGCGATGGAACTCCAGGAAGCAGGAGAAAAAAGCCTCAGCGAGTCCCATCCATGTTGCCAAGCTCCTCCACCAGCCTCCTCCGCATCAAGTAGCAGCACCGATAAGTTGGTACGACGCAGGAAATACGCTACCGATAAGCCTGCCTGGCCCGCACCAATGATGATCACATCGTGGAAAGACATCGTTTGCTTCCTATTGTTGTCGTTGCCCCCAGGCGCTCCCTCTACGCGCCATGTGTAACCGCTTAGATGCTGCGCTGATTGACCCGTTTAGACAGCTCTTCGGCGCTTTCGCGACGCTCGCTGTAGCGATCCACCAGGTAGTCCGAACAGTCTCGCGTCAGCAGAGTGAACTTGACCAACTCTTCCATCACGTCCACGACCCGTTCGTAATACGAAGAGGGCTTCATCCTGCCAGCCTCGTCGAACTCGGCAAATGCCTTGGCAACAGACGACTGATTCGGGATGGTGATCATGCGCATCCAGCGACCCAGCACCCGCATCTGGTTGACCGCATTGAAGGACTGCGAGCCACCCGAGACTTGCATTACTGCCAATGTCTTGCCTTGCGTCGGTCGCACGGCACCAGCGGACAATGGAATCCAGTCAATCTGCGCCTTGAGGATGCTGCTCATCGCACCATGACGCTCAGGAGACGTCCAGACCATGCCCTCGGCCCATACAGCCAGCTCACGCAGTTCCTTGACCTTCGGGTGATCGTCGGGGGCACCATCGGGCTGCGGAAGGCCACGCGGATCGAAGATCCTGGTCTCGGCACCCATCTTGCGCAGCAGGCGCGCCGCCTCTTCGGTCAGCAGTCGGCTATAGGAGCGGTCACGAACCGAGCCATACAGCAGCAGTATGCGCGGCGCGTGCGTCGCACGCTGTGCGGGCAGCAGGCCTTCCAGGCTGGGCTTTTCAAAGACTTGTTCGTCGAGGTTCGGTAGATCAGTGCTTGCCAATTCGGTTTCCTTTCGAGTCAATGACGGCTTCCCCATCCTCTTTGGAGAAGGCGGCCTGCTGAGGCTGCGGCAGGATGTCCAGCACGGCCTCCGAGGGACGGCACAAGCGGGCTCCCAGAGGGGTGACCACTATCGGGCGATTGATAAGAATGGGGTGCTGGAGCATGAAATCAATCAATTGCTCGTCCGTCCATTTGGGCTCGCCCAAGCCAAGCTCGTCATACGGCGTCCCTTTTTGGCGCAACAGATCGCGCGCTGGCATGCCCATGGCCTGGATCAGGCCCGCCAGCGTGGCGCGATCAGGAGGCGTCTTGAGGTATTCAATGACCGTGGGCTCTTCCCCGCTGTTGCGGATCAGGGCCAGAACATTGCGAGAGGTACCGCAAGCAGGGTTGTGGTAGATCGTG
Organism: Comamonas sp. E6; assembly: GCF_001010305.1. NCBI lineage: Bacteria > Pseudomonadati > Pseudomonadota > Betaproteobacteria > Burkholderiales > Comamonadaceae > Comamonas > Comamonas sp. E6. Next base: position 147,953 of record NZ_BBXH01000018.1, on the reverse strand, counting down.
ATGTCGCTCATAGCGCTAGATTCCCATTGCAAAGATTCAAGACGCCACGCTGAGCCGCAAGGCCAGCGCTGCAAGTGTGATGAGCAGCACGGGCAGGGTCAGCACCGAGCCGACTTTGAAGTAGTAGCCCCAGCCAATGGTTGCGCCTTTCTTGGCGAGCACATGCAGCCAGAGGAGCGTGGCCAGGCTGCCAATCGGCGTGATCTTGGGGCCGAGATCGCAGCCAATCACATTGGCATAGACCATGGCTTCCTTGACCGTCCCGCTGGCCGTGGATGCATCGATGGACAAGGCTCCGATCAAGACCGTGGGCATGTTGTTCATGATGGAAGACAGCACCGCAGACAGCACGCCTGTGCCCAGTGAAGCGGTCCACACGCCACCGGCTGCAAACTGGTTCAGCAACATGGCGATGTAATCCGTAAGCCCCGCGTTGCGCAGCCCATAGACCACCAGATACATACCCAGCGAGAACACCACGATCTGCCATGGAGCACCATGAAGCACCTTCCTGGTGCTGATGACATGGCCACGCGCAGCCACCGCCAACAAGATCGCAGCTCCCACGGCGGCCACGGCACTGACAGGGACGCCCAGGGGCTCCAGCGCGAAGAAGCCGACCAGCAGCAAGACCAGCACGACCCAGCCAGCCTGGAAGGTGGCCACATCCTTGATCGCAGCCGAGGGCTGTTTGAGCTGGGCCACGTCGTAGGTGGCAGGAATATCGCGTCGGAAAAACAGCAGCAGCACACCGAGGCTGGCCAGGACCGAGGCGATGTTGACCGGCACCATCACCGATGCGTAGTCGTTGAAGCCTATCTTGAAAAAGTCGGCGGAGACGATATTCACCAGATTGGAGACGATCAGCGGCAGACTCGCGGTATCGGCAATAAACCCGGCGGCCATGACAAATGCCAGCGTTGCTGCCGGAGAAAAGCCCAGCGCCACCAGCATGGCCATCACGATGGGCGTGAGAATCAGGGCGGCTCCGTCATTGGCGAACAGGGCCGAAACGGCGGCCCCCAGCAGCACGATGAAAGCAAACAGCTTGACTCCGCTGCCACCACCCCAGCGGGCAAAGTGCAATGCGGCCCACTCGAAGAATCCGGCCTCATCCAGCAAAAGGCTGATGATGATGACCGCGACAAAAGTCGCCGTGGCATTCCAGACGATATGCCAGACAACTGGAATATCAGCTAAGTGCACGACCCCCAGCAGCAGCGCGACAGCGGCGCCAATCGAGGCGCTCCAGCCAATGCCAAGGCCGCGCGGTTGCCAGATGACTAGCGTCAGTGTGAAGATGAAAATCAGGATGGCCGTCAACATGACGCATGGGTCCTAGAAAAGCTTGGATGTGGCATCGGGGCGAGACGTGGGCGTTCCCCCTGGCTTGAGGCCTCGGACGTTGGCATGAAGGCCTACGTCCGGGTGGTGCAAAGGCTGCGTCGATTCAGTGAGACGACAGCTCACGCGCTGTGGACTGGAGCATGGCCTGCTCCAGCTTTTGCGCGGGAAGATTGACCAACAACTCCAGACGGCGACGAATCATATGCATGGTCTGGCGGAAGGCTTCCAGCTTGGCTTCATCAGAGGCATCGCCTTCCGAGGGGTCCGGATAGCCCCAATGCGCCGTGGCGGGATGACCAGGCCAGAACGGACAGACTTCACCAGCGGCGTTGTCGCAGACCGTGATGATCAGATCCATGTGGGGTGCACCAGGCACGGCAAATTCATCCCAGCTCTTGCTACGCAGACCTTCCACAGAAACGCCAGCCTTTTGCAGCACTTGCAGGCCTAGCGGGTTAGGTTGCTGGTTGGTGCGCGGACTGCTGCCCGCCGAATAGGCCTTGAAGCGGCCTTGTCCCATATCGTTGAGCAAGGCTTCAGCCAGGATGCTGCGCGCCGAGTTGTGGGTGCACAGGAACAGGACATTCAGGGGAGCTTTGTTGTCAGACATGATGGATCAGCAGCAGGACTTAGAGGAGGAACTGGGGGTGCAGCAAGACGAGGCTTGTACTGGCGCGATATGAGGCGTGCAGCAGGTCGCGCTTTGTGCAACGACTCGCTCTGGTTCATTGAAGACTGGGATGTTGTCCAGCGTGTGAAAGTGTTCCCAGGCCACTCCCTGTGGATCGGTAACCCAGTGCTTTTCGCTGCGGGCATAGCAGCAAGAGGTTTCGCCTTCGTCAAGAAGTGCCATATCAGCGGCCTGCGCGCGCTGCTTGAGTTCAGCCAACTCGGTTGCCTCATCGGCCTGGAAGCCCAAGTGGTCAAGCCCTGATGCTTGGTTACCGCGCGTAGAGATGGCGAAATTCACGCGTGGGTCGTCCAGCATCCACTTTGCATAGTCACATTCCACTCGAGAGGGCTCAGCCCCGAATAACTTGGAATAGAAGTCAATGTTCTTGTTCAGATCGTCGACATGTAGGTGTACGTGAAAGCGTTTCATGATGAAGCTCCCTTTAGCAATGGCATGAAGTTGCCGTGTCAGAGGTGCAAACCACGCCTTGGCAGCAGTTCTCGGTGAGATACGCCAGCAGCTCATTCATGACAGGAAACGCTGCTCGATAGAGCACATTGCGCCCCTGCCGCTCCTGGCTTACCAGATCGGCATGAAAAAGCTCTTTCAGATGAAAGGACAGTGCATTCGGTGCGATGCCGAGCTGCTCAGCTATTGCACTAGGTGTCAGGCCTTCAGGTCCTGCAACAACAAGCGCACGAAATACGCGTAGCCGAGCTTCGTGCGCTAGAGCGGAGAGTGAGCGGATGACATTTGCTTCTTTCATAAATCAATAATACAACAAACATTGAATTAATGCATGAAGCTTCATTTCAGGCTAGTCGAAGTGACTTATCAATGTCGGCTTGTGATGAGACTTATGGAATGAAAACTCATGCCGCCGGTAGTAGCCAGTACCCAAGGACTGCTCGCAACCCAAAGCAGAAGTTCGAGAAAAGGCCTTCCAACGACCAGTTCGAAGTAGTGAAGCGCCCTCAGCCATCGGCACAAACCAAGGCCATTGGCACATTCAGCCTTCTACATCGTAGGAGAGAGCAATTTGCTCGTCACGCAAAACCCCAGGCGCTAACCGCCCTGGTCCTTCTGGGAGCCCAGGTCGCTCTAGAGGTCTCTAGACAGATAGACAAACCTAATTTACTGAAGCCGACTTGTTCGCCGCAGTTCCACGGCGCTGGCTTGCGACAAGGGGGCTTCGCCGCGCGCGAGACGGAATAGTCGCATTGAGTTGCTCACACCGTGTACTTGACCTCGCAGCGATTGCGCAGCTGCGGCCAGCTCCTCCACCATCGCAGCATTTTGCTGGGTGATCGAGTCCATGTGCGCCACAGCAGCGTTGACCTGTGAGATACCGGTTTGCTGCTCTACGGCTGCGGTACTAATTTCGCCCAGCACAACACTTACGCGTTGCACAGCTGTCAATGCTTCGGTCATGCGCTCGCGCGCTTCGCCTGTAGCGGAGGCACCCGATGCCACGCGCTCAGCCGATTCGGCGATGAGCTGCTTAATGTCGCGTGCCGCTTGAGTGGTGCGTGCAGATAGCGTGCGAACCTCCGAAGCTACCACTGTAAAGCCGCGCCCAGCCTCGCCCGCGCGCGCAGCCTCTACGGCTGCGTTCAGCGCGAGAATGTTGGTCTGGAAGGCCACGCCCTCAATGAGGTGCACGATGTCCTCGATATGTCGTGACGATTCAGCGATGCCCAGCATGGTCCGGCCCACAGCCTGTACGGCATCGTTGCTGCGTTGTGTGATGCCCGAAGCTTCTTCTGCAAAACGAGCGCCACGGCTGGCGGATAGGGCGCTGTTATGCACAGTGCCATTAATCTGTTCCATGGATGCGGCAGTCTGCTCCAGGCTGCTGGCTTGAGTTTCGGTACGAGACGACAGGCTCTGGTTGCCGCTGGCGATTTCCCGCACGGCAATCTCCAGATGCCCTACCTCCTGGCGTACGTCGCTCACCACTGTGCGTAGGTTCACACTAAGCTGAAACAATGCGCGCTGAAGATTACCGATGCTGCCGCTGGCGCCTGTACGCACTACGTGCGACAGATCTCCAGAGGCCAACTGATTGGCATCGTGCACGAGGTCTTGCAGCGGAGCGATAGCCAGCGAGTGAGTCAGAAAAGACGACACAGCCACTGCCAGCAAGGCCACACTGCCCGTGAGTAGCCAGGGGACATTCAGCCGCGTGAGCAGTAGCGGAAGCATTACAGCTAGCGTCAGTACCAGCAGCAAGCGCACAAAAGTAGAAGGAGCCAGTAGCCGCATCAGGCGCCCGCCCAGATTCTGGCGCAGTACGGCGCCATGGCGTAGCGTGTGGACCACACGTCCGACCTCTGCCTCAGCACGCATGGTGGCATACAGCCTTTCTGCGATCAATATCTGTTCGCGCGTGGGTAGCGTGCGCACCGACAGGAAGCCCGTGACCTGCTCGCCGTCACGCAATGGCGTGATGTTGGCTTGTACCCAGTAAAAATCTCCGTTCTTGCGACGGTTTTTCACGAGGCCGGTCCAAGGAAGACCTGTCGATATGGTCTGCCACAAATCGCGGAAGGCCTCGGCAGGCATGTCAGGGTGGCGGATCAGGTTGTGGGGCTGGCCCAGTAGCTCCTCGTGTGCGAAGCCGCTCACATGAACGAATGCGGGGTTGCAGTAAGTGATACGACCTTTGGTATCCGTGACTGAGACCAGAGTGCTTCTCTCTGGAAACGTGAACTCATTGGTAGTGGCGGGCAAATTGATCCGCATAAGGCATTCTTTTTTATGGTTTTTTGGAAGGGCTAGAGGGTCAGCCAGTCGCGTGCTAACTCGGCTGCTGGAACAGCCTTCGAGAAAAGATAACCCTGCACTTCATCGCAGTGCAGGTCGCGCAGTTTGTCGAGTTGGCTTTGTGTTTCCACTCCTTCGGCCACTGTCCGCAACTTCAGCGCATGAGCTAGACCGATTACCGCTGTCACAATGGCGAGACTGCCAGGCTCACTGAGCATGCCGCGTACGAAAGACATATCGATCTTGAGCCGAGAAACGGGAAAGCTCTGTAGCCGCGCCAGCGAGGAGTAGCCAGTGCCGAAATCGTCGATAGATAGCGTGAAGCCCTGTTCCACTAACTGGGAAGCAACACGCTTAGCCTTGGCAGGGTCATGCATCAGCGCTGACTCGGTGATCTCCAATTCGATGCATCGTGGGCTCACGCCGTGCGCGCGCATGATCGCCAAGGCACGCTCGGAGAAGGAGTCACTCATCATCTGCGCAGCCGATACGTTGACGGCAATCACAGGCGGCTGCGCTATGCCGGCAGAACTCCAGGCCCGCCACTGACGAGCTGCTGCGTCCAAGCTCCAGTCGCCGAGCGCGATGATGAGGCCGCGCTCCTCAGCAACGGAGATAAACTCGGCAGGGCTCACCCAGCCCCACTCTTCGTCGTGCCAACGTGCGAGCGCTTCTACGCCGTATAACGCATACGAATCTAAAGCTATCTTGGGCTGGAAGTGCAATTCCAAGCGTGATTGCGCGAGAGCCTCCTCCAGTTTTACACCAAGTGCAATGCGCCGCTGGAGCCGGTGGCCCATTTGTGCATCGTAGAGCTGGCAATTGCCGCCGCCTTGCGTTTTGGCTTGGTACATTGCGATATCGGCGCGCTGGAGCAACTCGTCTACGCTGTGACCGTGCGTGGGGTAAAGAGCTACTCCGACGCTTGCCCCCACTTCGAAGCAAAGATCGTCCACCCTCATGGGACTTGCCAATGTTGAGCAGACCTCATGGGCCAAGGCCATAGTATCGTTGCCTTCGGCGAGTGTGCGCACGAACATAAATTCATCGCCACCCAGGCGAGCCACCACACCGTCTCCTCCGAGCGTGCGTTCGCACCGCCTTGCCACTTCAGCAAGCAAGTCGTCTCCCACTAAATGGCCCTGAGAGTCATTGATCTCCTTGAAGCGGTCGAGATCAACGAACAGCACCGTGGCCTGCTGACCTCGTTGGCCTGCGATGTCGAGCAGGCGTTGAGCCAAATCTATGCCGTGAAAGCGATTAGGTAACCCTGTGAGCGCATCAAAGAACGCCAGCTTCTCCATGCGCCGTTCGGTCCGTTTGCGCTCCGTGATGTCGAGTAGCGTGCCGTAGCCCCGGACCGGCTTACCAGTCACGTCATGCTCGATCGTGCCAAGCGCATCCACCCAGCGGACGCTGGTGCCGTCCTGGATGCGCATTTCGAACGCGTAATGGCCAGTGGCAAGCCCTTTTTTCCATTGTGCATCTGCGTATGCGCGGTCTTCTGCATGCACGCAGCCAAGTAAATCAGCATATTTGAAAGGCTGGCCTACTGGCCAACCAAGGATACGTGCCGCTTGAGGCGTGAGGGAAGGCTTGCCGTCAAAGTATGAGAGCCAGGTACCGATGTTGGCCACCTCCTGGGCATTGAGCAAGTCACGATTGAGTTGCTCCTGTTTGCGCAGATCTTCAACGGTGATCAGCAACCGTGGCTCAGCGTGGCCGTCGGGCTGTTGCAGAGAGTGGACAGTGATGGAAACCGGGATCGCCAATGCTTGAGCGTGGAAATGCAGTTGCGACCTTCCCCTGGCATGTTGATGCTGTAGCGCTTGCTTCACCAATGCAGGTAAGCTGCCTACATCCATAAAGACAGGTAGCGGGTCGCCTTTCGCTAGCGCCATTGGTGTTTGGCCTGCGAGTTGTGCGAAGGCCTGGTTGGCAAACACCACATTCAGCTCATCCGTGACCACAAGCGTGCCGTGCGGTAGGTGCGCGAAAGCTGCGCCATAGTCTCGAAGTTCGGCTATCAGCGTATCGCGATGTGTGATGTAGCTATCGATGGCCAGCCCGATATCCAGCAGGACCACCTTGATCAATGCCTGGATTGCGTCGTTACGCTGCTCTGGCGTCAGTTCGGGCAGTCTAGTAATTCGCGGAAGGAGCTCAGTGAGGTAGTGACTGTAGGCACCCAGATACCAGCCGGGCGACAGTCCAATACGAGCATGTGCCAAACCTACATGCTGACGCTCATCCCCATAGGCCTCGTCATAGGTACCTGCCGTGAGCCTGAGAAAGTAACGCATTTGTAGCGCCTTGAGCCGGTCCAGTGCCTCGTCGTCCGGCAGCAGTGCACGCATCTCAGGAAAGGAAAGCAGGTGACGGTAGAAGCCTTCCACGAAGCCATACGCCTGGTCGCCAAGAGCGTCGTCCAGGTTGCGCATAGCCTGCTCGTCCTCAACGGTGAGGCAGAGGAAATCCTTGCGACGTTGGAAGTTTTGGGAGATTTCTGTCAAGGGTTTTACTTATTTTCTTTAAAGAAAAACAATGTCAATAGATGTAACTTTCAAGACTCTGACCGATGGATAAACGCTCTTGATGCACATCAAGTTTTATGCAATCTGCTGCCGTTCCACGGCCATTACTCAGATCTATCGCTATTCTTCACCCGCACACCTCATCCACTTGCGGCTCTCGCGCACAAGCAGGAGAGAGATCGTGAACCTGCACAGCCTTGGACTCTATAACGCCTTCTAACTGGCATAGGTGCTGTCGCTGGATACCCATTAAATGAGTCCGCGCTAATTGAAGACCGGATTGGGGTAGGTCTCCAAATAGGTCCTGCTTCATCGTCTGACTGCTTCCTGACTTGGTTACATCGGCGTGAAGGGCCGCTCATGGCCGAACTCAGTCGGTCACGACCAGCAGACTGGCCAGCAGCAACCGGCACAGGCGGTCAGTTCGACCGGAATACGCAGCATATCGAGGTAACGTACCTTCTGCGCATCTTTCCGTGATCGACGGACGGCCAAGGAAACTAGGACAGCAGGCCCGGCACCACCAATGAAAAAAGCCCAGTCACAAGAACTTGTGAGCTGGGCTTTTTGGGTGTGGCAATTACATGCCAGGACTCAGAGAGTCGTTAGTGACTTGCTTAAGCAATTGCTCGTGACGCAGGGTCACAAAGTCTGGGCATGTCAATGTAGCGATGTTGGCTTCAGCCTCGACGCCATCCCAACTATCGTTACACCAGGCACTGATGTCGAAGTCCGACGCAAGATCTGGGGAGTAGATGCCATTGGTTTCGTTGTAGAAGAAAACGACCTCTGGTTTTCCGTTGAACTCCGCTTTCAGGATCACATAGGGGCTATGTATCTCCTGAATGCCGGTCATCAAAGGCGCATCAGCGAGTAATGATGACGCGGCTGCTATCCACCCCTTAAAGGTGCGGAGATCGTGGCCAGCGATGGCAATGGCGACCTGTTCAGCAGTCAGTGCGTAGCTCTGACGATCCGCAGTTGTGCAAAGCGGCTGATTGTTAGTTGCGGTCATTTCCAACTCTCTAAATTGGAAAGGCGCGGCCCGACTGGGCGACAACGCCCGTCCGGGTTAAAAAATCGCTGGCCCTTGGCCAGCGCGAGGTTCAAATAGCTTGCGCTTTAGATGGCGATAACGGACGCAAAGCACACCTTCAGATACCCATCGGAATCCTGGTATCCAGGCCAGTCTTTACTGCAACTGCTCATATCACCTGGACGATAGTTGCAGTGGCCGCAAGATGCGCATAAGTCATCGTCAGCGATGCTTTTGACGCCAAATGACTGGACCTTGAGCAATGCACCGCTCGCCAAGGCATATGCCTCGTGAATAGGGATGCAGTTCTCGCCCTCCTCTGCTGTCACTTCACACGGCCCGAACACCTTTGCCGCGGAAAAGCCAGCCCAACTATCTCCAGCCCAAAAGCCCGTCTTATCTTGTACGAATTTGTGATCCGAGAAGACAACGAACAACTTGGATTCGAGCTGCAGAATTGCCGGCACAAAGCCGAGAATGCGGTTCAGAACCGCTCCTATGCCTTCGCCAGGATGCTTTTGGAAAGCGCCCTTCAAGAGCCGCGCATGCATGGTTTCAAGACGCTTGAGTACATCCTGTTCATCGACTACCGGCCATTCACCTTCTTGAGGCACGACATCACAGAGCAGAGATGGCACGTAGGCTTGATAGTCCTTGGATTGCAGCAAAGCATATGTGCCAAGATCTTCCTCGCTGTCAGTGAACCAAGCCCACACAGGGTTATCGGTTGGCAGCACGGACGGCATCTGTTGGCGAAAGCCCAGCTGTAGCAGTCGTCTGTCGGATTCCGTTTGCGTGTAAGGCTCGTGCTCGATGACATCGTTACTCCCATCGAACATTGCTTCGATAGCAAGGCGATCCATCATTTTCCGAGGGACTACCAAGCCATGCTCTGCAGTCACGGTGAGCAACCAGCCCGAGTCTTTCGACCCGAGCTCCGCAAGTGAGGTGTAGTAAATGTCGCCTTCGGAATGAATATTGGCAAAGAAAGAGCCTGTTGGGCGGTCGTAGCCGCATTCCAGAACCATTTCAATACCGTTCACGTTCGTTTGATTAATTAAGTGCTTGGACATGAGATTCCTTTCGTTGAAAGCAGAAAGGGCACCGTCCCCCCCAGGGGCATGACGGTGCCCCAAGGGTAAAAAGAGAGTTAGAAGAAGATCACCCAGTGAATACGGGACAAATTACAGAACCCTGTCTTTCGCTGTGAGCGCTTCCTGGAGCATCGTGCGAAGATGATCCTGTTCCAGTACAACACGAGCCTTATATTTCTCTTTAGCAGAGGGTTCCAAGGCATCGTTTGAAGCTAATGTCCAAATTGATGCGATCACCATTACCTGGTCCATCAACAATTCAATGCTCGGGTTTTTCTCTGCATGTACCATGGGTTTGTAATTCCTTGGTGGTTCAAAGGCGTTTTCGAGGCTCATATTCATCTCCAATAGATAAGGAAGATGGACACTTGCCCCAGGGCATCTAGTGCCCATCAGGGATTTATAGGTTGACACCCAACTTGCTCATTGCCGCAGACGCCGAAGCCTGCACATTTGCTTTTCTGTATGCCAGGTACGCATCAATGTCTTTGGTACCCACGTATACGGACCTTTGATCGGCATAAAATTCAGAATTCTCTCTGCGAAGCGCGGATGAATAAATGAAAGCATAGGCCACTTCCCGCATGCGCTCCTTCACGTTTTGCTTTTCATGAATGGAAATATTCAATGCCACGATGAACTCGTCAGCTGCCACGTTGATATAGCGCTTGTTCAGATGAAACCAATCGCCAAGGCAACTGCGCGTCTTAAAGTTGTCAACTTCAAGCAGTAACTCAAGCTCCAGCTGAAACGCCACTTCATCACCATGCCAGCGTGCTAGCGCAAACGCATCGCACTCTTCATTACGATCAGCAATCACCGTCTTATCGTAGAACTCCTTGTAGCTCTTAGCCCAATTTGCCAGAGGAACCAACGATTCTGCCAGATCGCGCATCATCATCGAGGCATCTTTCAATTGCTTTAATTGCGCCGGATTGAGGTTCTCAAAATTGCGTTGAGCTTTCACCAATGAGGTGGCGGTACGCTTCGCATGTGCAATCTGATCTTTGATCTTCGCGACGCCTCGGATCTGAATTTCAAAGGCCCAACGTTCGATGAGCTCCATATCCAATGACGCGCCACGCCTTGAAACCCCCAACGGATGCAAATCAAGGTAGCGTTCAAAGATTGATTTCTTCTTCATACAGCCTCCATATATTTCAAACAAAGAAAAACCCACTACCCGACGAATTTCGGGCAATGGGTTGGTTAGAGCTTCTGCTTAGTTATCTGTGCCAGTTGCCTTGCGAGACAACGGGAGCATGATGACGTTGGCAGAAGGAGCCGGTGGCTTAGGCGATTTATGGGACTTTTGCAGCTTGTACTCATTGAGAGCCACACAGGCCCAACGAGCAAAGCAAACGCTAAGCGACCATAGGGCACGAAGCAACTCCAAACACTTTCGCTTGATTCGCGCAGTAGCCTGACCCACGTCATGAGCCTTTGCATATCGAATCTGCGAGCGCTTGACCGTCTCTTCCGCCATCAGATAGGCACCTAGGAACTGAAGTTTCAGATCCGGGTACATATCCAACGTGTTGAGAAATATGCGTGCTACGACAGGGTCGTTGACGCGAGAGATCATCTTCACCAGCAGCTGGCGATCCACGTCAAAAGGCGAGGATGCCGGCTTCTTGGCAGAACGTTGAGATTGATGCATGTGTTGCTCCTAGATGTTGGGCAACACGGTCCCCGACGGGATTGTGTTATCCCGTGGGGTTGAAGAATGTCCTCGCCAGCGTGAGCTGATGCGCATCTCTCAAGGACTCAGATGCTACAAAGCTCCGAAGAGCCAATGTGCGTCGATTTTAGCGCCGAAACTGAGTGCAACGCAATCCTTGCTTCCAGCAAAGCAACCATCATCTCTTAAAATGCCTCATAATATGTTCTGTCATTTTAATGGAGCATATTGATGTCTAACTCTGCGGTGTCGTACAAGGATCTGCTGGCCCAACGCGCAACACTCGAAGCCCAGATTGAAGCAGCACGTAAAAGCGAAATCGGCACAGCCGTGCAACAGATTAAGGGTTTGATCGCGACATATGGATTGACCCAAGACGATATATTCCCCCAAGCGAAAGCAAAAGCAATTCGCGGCTCTGTTGACCCCAAGTATCGTGACCCTGAGACTGGTCAAACTTGGACAGGCCGTGGCAAGCCTCCTGTCTGGATCAAAGATAAGGATCGCTCGCAATTCGAAATCAAATGATTGCAGCAGGTTTGATATTAGATGGCCACTAAGTGGCCATTTTTTATGAGCACTTAAAATAGATCAGGCATATTCAAGTGCCCGCACTTCCTCGCGAGCTTCATCTGGCACAGTTTCTACAGCCGCTCGTTGTTGGACAGGCAATGCTTTCTTGGCTGCCTCCACCACTTCTATTTCTGTGGTGTGCTTGTTCTCCTGCTGCTGCAGCACGCCCTCATCGATAGTGCCCTGGATGATGGGCACCAGGACCAGCACATCGCGGATCTGACCCAAGCGGTAGGCCCGGTCCTCTGCCTGGCGCATCAAGGCTGGCGTCCACGGCATGGAGGCAAATGCCACGATGTTGGCAGCCGTCAGCGTGATGCCCACGCCCGCAGCCATGGTGGTGCCAATGAATACCTTGATGCTTGCGTCCCTCTGGAACGCATCTACCGCAGCCTGCCGACGCTTCAAGCTATCTGAGCCGACCAGCGAGACACAGCCTACGCCAAGGCTGGCCAGGGCCTGTTTAAGGGCCTCCACGGTGCTCATGTACTCGCAGAAGATGATGAGCTTGTCGTCCTCTCCCATTGCCTGCACGGTTTCGACCAGGTACGGAACCTTCAGACCTTCAAGGCATTTACGCAGGCGAACGATCTTGGGCATGGCCTGCAGGGTCATGTCGCCATAGATCTCCTTGTAGACATCGAGCCCCTCTGGCGACAGAGGCACAAACTGCCTCGCCTTGTCACCCAGATCCTTGAGCACGTCCTTGCTGCGACGGATCATCCAGCCCTGGATCGCTGCAGCCAGTGCTGCTCGCTTCTCAGGGCTACCCGCGTAGCTCTTGCGGAACTCAGCCAGCGTGAGACTACCGAGGCGATGGCCCGTGATGCGCAGCAGTGTATGCATCTCAATCTCGCGATTGAGCAACGGCGTGCCGGTGACGACAAAGCATCGCTCTATCCGTGCTGCCAGCAGGAACACATTGCGCGTGCGGCCGCTCTTGTATTCCTTCAGGTAGTGGGCTTCATCCACGGCCATCACCGCGAACTCCAGCTCACTCTCGCGCACTAGGCCGCCCATGCGTTCGTAGTTGCCGATCACCCAGTCACAGCCAGCCAGCGTCGAAATCCGGTCCTCACCGATCATCCCGACGCGAGCGTCTGGGTAGACCATCTTGATCTCTCGCTCCCAGTTCAAACGTAGGGATGCAGGGCATACGATCAGGACCCGGCCGCTGCCAGCAGCCATCCGGGATGCCACGACCGTCTGGCGGCTTTTGCCCAGGCCCATGTCATCGCCCATGCAGGCGCCCGATTGGCGCAGCATATGTGCGACGCCTTCGGCCTGGTAGTCGCGCAGCACGCCACAGGCGACCAGGCTGGCCAGGGCCACCCGGTCATACGGCATGTCATCGACGTGGCCATGCTCAGTCGATAGGAAACCGGTGCCCTCTTCTTCACCAGGCCCGCCGCCCTCGCCCAGCGGTGGCGATGCAGCGGGCACGCTGATAGGCGAGCCTTCGTTGCCACTTGTGGTCAACTCTTCGATGACCACCGGCTGCTCATGGACGAATACGAACTCCGACGACACGCCGGCAATGCTGGCCAGCCGCTCCATGATGAGCTCAGGATCGGCTCTGACTTGCCACGCTGACGCATGCTTGTGGAAGTAGCCGCCCAACGAGCGCATCGCCTTCACGCATAGCGGGTCGTAGGTAAAGCTAACCGCCCATGAACCGCGTGCTAGGTCTCCCTTCACCAGCGGGAAGATCTGAACATCGAGCAACTGCGAGAAGTAGTCGGGATCAGGAGCTGCGACAGCGGCGCGCAGTTGCACATCGAGCTGCTCCATATCCACGAAGTGCCCAGCAAACGCATGCTTAATCACATCGTCGGCATAACTGGAGTCGGTAGTTTGAAGCAGCCACATGCGCCGAGCTCCACTCCACCAAGCATCGTAGTTTGCAAGTGGACGGCTCACACCTGGAACTGCCAGGAGCTGCAGGCCGAGCCTGCGTCCATCCGAGACGGCTTTGATAAGGAGATCCGGCGGGCGGATCGTGACGGGCCTAGGCAACATCAAAGCCCCTCGCGAACAACTCTTGTTGCTGGTGACTCATAACCCCAACCTTCGGCCATCCATAGCGCCCATGTGAGCGTTGAATCAGAAACCTGCAGCCCCGATATAAGCGGATCAAAATCGCTGGAACACTTCAAGATAAAAGTGTCGTAGGACTTCCCGATCAGAGCGATATTTTTATTGAACACATCCTGGCAAGTATTGGCCCATGCCACAGGATCGAAATTCGTATCGACTGGATCGGGAACAACGAGCCCCAAAAATTGATATTTTTCTTGCACCATATTCTCCTGTGGACTCAATTGGCGACTGAGCATGCGCCACAGGAAAACCGATATTTATTCTGTCATCTGGTAGCTGAAGTTATGACGGACAAGCCATAACCGCACCACCGCATCAACGCGACTATCAAAGTCGCCAATCAACATAGAGTCCGACTGCGACGATTCATCGTATGTGACCGTGAGACGCGTGTGCCAGGTACCATCAAACTGGAGCTTGCAATATCCCACGCATACATCCTTGCCATTGGAATCTCGCACGACTAAGAATGCGGGTGCGTTTTCTTCATTCACCTTTTGCGATGGCGCAACCACCATGGTGAATCGACCATCGACAAGCAATGTGATGTCGTCCGAGGCCTGTTGATCGGGATGTAAAGTCAAGATGTGCTCCTTGGTTAAAAACGGTCTTTAAGCAGGCTGGCCTGCGTGGTAGGGTTCCTGCACTTCGCCTGAGGAGCCATCCGACTGCTCCGTGGACGAGCGGCGTGAAGCCTCGAACTCAATGGTCTTCACACGCGACAGCAGAAGTGCGACATCCTGGGCCTCGATCTTGAACACCATCACTTGACCGCCAGTAGCCTCATCGCGCGCCATGTACTCAAGCTCTTCCCCCATCACTAGCACTCTGGCTCCCTTGCGCAGGAGCCGCGCGGCATCGCGAGCCTTCGCTCCGTAGATTTCCACCTCGCGCCAAAAACCGCCAACCTCTTCGATTCCGCCCTCCTCGGTGCGGCCGTATCGGCTGAACCGAACACGCATACTGGCGACATCAAACTCGCCGTTAGGCCCACCCTTGAGCGTCCTGAGACTAGGAGAACTACCCAGGTTTCCCTTGCCGATAAACAATTGCGACATATCCAATTTCCTTGCAGTGCTGATTGAATGCCCGAGCTGCTGCACCAGGTCAGCCCAGGCACGGACTTAGAGGGTCGAAATCGGGGAGCGTGGATAAAGAAAGACAGGAGCCTTGTCCACGCTCACGCGAATACGCTTGATATCGCCACGCGTCTGCTGGTGCTCCTCATTCAAGGCCACAGCGCGTTGGGACGCTGCCATGCACCATTGACGGAGTTCACTGGGCAGGCCTGACGCAAGCTCCTCCACCTCTTCAAAGCTCAAATGGCGGTTAGAGCCCATGCGTTGGCGCCAGCGCAGAAAGACATAGCCCGTTGTGCTTTTCTGGTGCACGACCAGATAGAAGCTCAGTCCTGGAACAGATTTCGACTTCTCGGACAAATCGCGCATCTGTTTCAGGATTGCGTCGATGCCGTCAAGTTTCTGGCGCAATCTGGACAGGGTGCCCCTACCCGTAAGGGCCTTTACGTCAGCTCGATCTTGACAGTCCTGATCCGCCAGGGCTTGACGACCCCACAGCACGTTGTTGACGACTCGGCCACGACCGGTGTGCTGCGAAGCCCCTTTTATTTCCAGATCCCTTTTCACACCAATCCCTTTCAATATCAGTTCCAAACGACTGCGCGCGGTCTTAATCAGCGGTGGCTGTAGCTTCTGGGCCAGTAGAAGCGGATGCATCGGAGCCATGCTCTTGCGCCTGCTGCAATTGGTCG
The DNA here is from genome assembly GCF_001010305.1 of Comamonas sp. E6. NCBI lineage: Bacteria > Pseudomonadati > Pseudomonadota > Betaproteobacteria > Burkholderiales > Comamonadaceae > Comamonas > Comamonas sp. E6. The sequence continues at coordinate 132,378 of NZ_BBXH01000018.1, read as the reverse complement.
CCAACTTGCTGCAGCAACGCACGTTCGGCTTCGCTGATGTTGATGAGCCGGCGCGAATGCGAAGGCTTCACTTCGGCCTTGTAAATCTGGGCTGGCACTGCACCAAACGTGCTCACCACAAACTGAATGCGCTTCGCAGCTTCCGGGTCTGCACTGAACCAGTCAGAACGGCTCAGCTCACGAATCTCTGGACGGCCAAGCCATTTGTCGAATCGGGCAGTGCCATAGAACACGCCAAGGATGGCGCGGCTCATTGCGCTCAGCACAGCACGCGCCTGCTCATCACTCAGCAAGTTCTTGCGCTGCAGCGTTTTCTGGATACGAACAAAGTAGTCGTAGTCCACGATCAACATGGAGATCGCATAGCCGTAAGGGCTGCGGAATCCGAGGTTCAGGGTCATAGGGCGAGCGGACTGAACGATGCTCAGGCTCAGGCCGCGCTTGCGCTGGCTCTCCAGCAGCTCCTCGGCTTTAGCGATTTGGGTGCGCAACGACTCTTGAACTTGCGAGATGCCGTACTCATGGCGTACCAGTGCCCAATCTGCATATGGGTTGTCACGGCTCGTCAGTACCCAAAGGTTCCGCAGAGAGGAAGCAACACGCTTGCCGCCAATGATCGCGTTCAAGCGCTTTTCAGGCTCCCCAGATCGCCCCTGAAAAAGTCGGTGGGCCTCGATGGTGTGAATCGTCATCTGGTCCACGCCTTCGTTCGTCAGCGGCCCGAGATCATCAATGCCTTGTGCTTCGGAGTTCGTCACCACCGCGTCCGCACCACGACGATCGCGTCGCTCCGCTTGCATCTTCTGGAATTGCTCTTTGCGATCTTCCAGCTCTACATAGCGATCAAACAAAGGATCGTCTTCAGACGCGCCAGCCTGGATGAATGCCGCCAAAGCAGCTTCTTCACCAGCAATTGAGTAGCCGTCACGAAATGGCGAATTCGGGTCGGTGGCGAATTTAATGCCTGGTGCACCTGCACCCAATACACCGGCCAGCATTACTGGCTGAAAGCCGGGGTCTGTTTTGATTCGATCAGTAGCCAAGGTCTTCTCCTTAAATTAAATACTTCGTCTATCCAGCGTCCGGGACTTCTCCCGACTTCCCGCCCTCGTCGGCACTGGCGTTCTCTATTGCCACTTGCGCAGCTTCTTTAGCGATGTCTTCATTCCAACCGTCGATAAATGGAAAGTGCTTCTTACTAACTGATGGCAGCCGCTCGGCAATGGGCTGTCTTAGCAAATCGAGTACCGCATCGCGATTCACGGTCACCAGCGTTTTCGTGTTCTTCTGCACGCGGACATTAATAAATCCGGTCTCTTGCAACCGCTGGAGAGTTCGTTTTACGGTGGGTAATGGAATGGTTCGGCACAGTTCGACTTCAGTGATCGACCCAGACGTAATGGCGATCTCTCCAATATCCCCCCGCTCTTTGAGTAAGACCCAAAGAACCGCAGCATCCGTGTAGCTTCTGAATTGCTGAACGAGCTGAATAAATAGATCGTTCCCTGATTTCTGATAGCTCATATTGCTTCTCTTGAAAATTGCTGTGGCTCATTTCGAGCTACATGGCACTAAGTGCCGCGTGGTTCATTTCGAGCCACATGGCACTAAGTGCCGTGTGGTTCATTTCGAGCTACTTGGCACTGAGTGCCATATGGCCCATCTCGGGTTATTCGGAAGTCAGCTCATTTCTTCGCCATTCCGACCTTCGCTGCCCGCTCATTGCGAAGAGCAAGCAACTTGGCACGCGCCGCTTCTTTGCCCAAAGGCCCATTGCCTTCGACCGCCACTCGCACTGGATTGGCGACGGCGTTGGCCGATCCTTCGTGAAAAGCTTTCAGCGATGCTTCTTTCTGGGCCTGTTGAGCATCGGCCTGTTTGGCTAACTCAATGCGCTCTGCAGCGATGACGGGGGCATACGCCCAGATGCATTCGCCGTCTCTATATTTCTTCACCACACTGTTTAGCCAGGCCACTGGCGACTTCACTTTATGAAATCGCCGGTTCGCACCTTCCATCTCGTCCAACGCTTGCTGTTGTTGCTCAAGGGGAAACTTGGCCAGCACCTTGGAGAGGGACGCGTGCAGTGACTTCTCAATCCAGGTGGGGAAGATGAGGCCAGAGGCAAGTCCGGCGTTCAGCTTGTCCGAACTCGAAGACTTACCACCCTCACCTGCCTGAACGTCAGCCGTGCTGCTGGTGTTCACCGGCGAAGTAGTAGTGGATTGAATAGAAGTCCTTTGAATATTGATTGCGGGAAACGGCAGATCAAGCCTGCAGGTTTCGTCCAAAGAGTCAGGCTCTTGTTTGCAGGAAACGGCAAACGATTCCTTCGCTCCACCCTCGCTACCCTTATCGCTAAAGCTCTTCGCTAACTCCTTGCTGGCATTGGAGATTTGCTCCGACTTGGCGGGCTGCTCACTGATCGAAGAAGTAGCTCCAGCTTGTCGGATTTCGACAGGTTTGTGAGGCACCAGATCGTCGTTCAAAAAAGACAGCAAGAGATCGCGCGGGCGGGGAGCAGGAGGGGTCGCGGACAGTCCAAGCGTCGCTTGCGAGAACGCGAATGAAAGGCCGGACAGGTCCAGCGTCTGGTTCGTGGCTGGAGCGCTATTTGACGGTGCAGCCTTCGTTGACGCCGCAGGAGTAGCCTTGTCCGCGTCAGCCTTGCGAGGCAAAGGCTTGATGCTTTGCCCACGCAGGCACAGCAGAATGGCGTCGAAGTTAATGCGGACCAACGCTCCGCCGATGCCGACCTCGTTAATGAATCCAGCCTTCTTCAGCCGCTCCCGAGCATTGCGCTGGACCTTCGGACCGAGCACAAGCGCTGTTGAGATTTCATCCTGGCTGACCGGGATAGCGCCATCGGTGAGCTGGCCTAGCTTCAGACACTCCCGGTGCCGCTGCAGCAGATAGGCCAAGTACAGCCCGCCTGCGATGCTTCCAGCCACATCAGCCAGGGGCTTGTAGTAGACCTTGCAGCCCTTGAACCAGCTACTTGCCAAGTCCCACGTAAGTTTCTGCCCCTTGCCGCGCATGGCCAGTGCCTTGGCGAGTGCAGGTACGTTCAGGCGGTAGTTCAGCACCGCAGGACGCCCAACGAGCATCTCTTCGAGAACGCCCTCGCCCATCAGCAGCTCGCGCACACTGGCTTGCTCGGTGCGGGTCAGCCCAATGGCCGACTTCCACTGCTGCAAGGACATAAAGAACCAGCCACCGCGCTCGGGATGGTTGCGGAGACTGTGGCGCGTCCAGTAGAGCGCCATGCCCACGAAGATGGCGGCTTTGTGGCCGAATTTTTCAGCCAGCACCGGATGAAATGGAACGAAACCTCGATCGTCCAGATGCAGAAAAATTTGCTCGGCACCCTGGTGGATCGGCGCATCCTCCGGCAGTTCATAACGAACTGTTGGAATTGCTGCGAGTGAAAGAGAGCCGCGCACTGACAAGCTCCATCAGTGCGCAGCTGCGGCTACGGAGGTTGTCGCTGCACTGCGCATTGCGCTGGCCAAGGGCATGGCTTGCTGCTGCAAAAGCTCAAGCAAGCGCCGCTTCGAGATCCGATAGGTAATGATGCGGCCCTGACCAGCTTGCTCATGCAGGATGCCCAAGTCCACGAGGGTCTTGCGGCAGGTTTGCTGCTGTGCCCTCGTTATGCCGGTGTCCTTGGTGCAGCATGACGATGACATAAGGATTTCGAAAAAATCCTCCGACTCGCTGCGACGTTCCCGCTCCATCGCATAGGTAAGCCAGAGTGCGCTCAAGACGTTACCAGTGAGATCCACGAATGCGCGATTGATGGTGATGGGCTCTTGGCCGATGAGTTCCAGAAACAGTGCGGACTTCAGAAATTCACTATCACTATTCGACAGCTGGGCGGATAAATTCTTGGTGTTCTTCATGTTCAAGCTATATCGATAATGGTTGTAAATAGAACGTCCTACGGCTGATTTATTTTCCGACCGGGAAAGCATTTCTCCTTGGAAGAGCCAGGCTATCCTCGTCTTCAAACTCTTTGAGTGTTGAATAAAGCGAGTCGATGGTGTACTCCGCAAAACGAGAATGCAGCTCGAAAATCCAATCACGTAGAGATTTCCCAGGCGCCGATTGGCTGGTAATTTCGGCCCAAGCTTGATGAATCTGATCCCGAACATCAAACTTCTTGGGTAATTTGGCCCTACCACCGGTGACGCTTCCACCAACCAATTCACGCATCCTACGAATATCGTCTGCGGAGCGCTTAAAAAGCCGGGTAATCAGTGCACGCGATGCGCCATTACGCACAAAATATTCGCAAAGTGCATCGTCTTGCCGTTGTCGGTCCAGGCCTTCCAGTTGCTGCCGGAGTTCGCCAGGAGAAAATACGAGTTTAACCCTCGTTAACTTAGTAGAAATATCCAGAATATCGCGAGTCTTGCGATGCCGAAGTTGGTCAATCAGTTCGGCATCGCAACCCATCTGCAATAACTGATCTATTCCAACCTCGGTTTCGATAGCACGAATTACCTCCGTCAGCAGCAGAAAATTTAACTGCGGATTCGTGTGAATATCGACGGGAACAATATGATCTGTCATTGCTTAACTAACGTGTTTATTCCGTAAATAACGGTTTATAGGCTTCGCGGCTATCCTCTTGCACGGCGATATTAAATTCAGCGAGTGTTTGCATCAGTGCAGACAAGCATCTAGCAACCGCCGCATTGCCGAAGAGATACCCATAATGGTCAGAAGTGACATAAAGCTGCCCATTCTTCCCGCACAGAATTGCTCTATCTGTGCACTCCTGACGGAACGTATCAACGCCAGCCTGAATAGCCTTTACCCAGCGGCTTTCTGGGTCGCATTTCGAGAGTAGGTTTGCGTTGCACTGCCCGGTTTGCGTTGCAAGAAATGGCCAGAGATACACACGCAGAGTTTCGAGTTCTTCGGAGAGCTTTTGATCGCCCAAATACGACATACGTTCTGGAATATCCACCAAGAACCCGTATGGCAATGCCGGCATTGGCTTCACGAAGTCCGACAACGGTACGACAGCATTCAGATCCACAAGATTCTGCGATAGCCGTGCGGAAAACGCTGCCAGCTTGTCTGCTGGGCCAGCACCCGCCCCTTGCCGATCGGCCTTTGTGGTGGCTCTTTTACTGCTAGGCGATGCAGCCGCCGACACGCCGCCAAGCATTCCCGACAGTGGCGCCTGCTTGGCTTGCTGTTGCACCTTCTTGTTCTCGCTCTCTATCGAGCGCATGTCCTCAACAGAAAGCTTCGGGTCCTGGAGATAGGACTGGACGACTGACTCGATATGGTCGGCGGCAATACCAAAGTGCTTCGAGGATACAGACTGGATCTGGGTGAGCAGCGATTGAACATCCAACTTGACCTCTGTCCGGCTTGCAGGATCGGCCTCGGAGTTCGCTTGCTCCATGGCCTCAAGATCGGTCGCGTGCATCAAGAAGATTTCCTCGATGGAGTTTTTGACCTCATCACGCTTATCAAACTTAGATGCCATTTCGTGAAGTGCTGAAACGGTAGGACGAATATTTATATTCACGTCAGACGTTTGAAGCCAATTACCAATCAACGCGAGATTTTCGACAGCGAAGATGAAGTTTTGAACCATCCTCACGCCATAGCTCAATCCAACCTCTTTAAGTGCTTTATTAAGTTCGGTGGCGGAGAATGATTTAGCAGTCTCCTTCTCAATTTCACGCTTGTAATTCATCACGCCCTGAGCTCGCTCCCAGAACGAAATATCACTTCGATTGTCGTTTTCGCTCAAGTGCGCGGCAATGACAGCAGCCTCGCCAGGCCACTTTCGAGTAACGACATGGATGCGCCGCAGTTTCTCGACGCCTTCATTCACCAGCTCTTTTGCGATCTCCACACGAGTATTTCCGCCACCATATGGAAAATACTTCTCCGTGGGGTTTCGACGCGTAACCGAGAACATGTTGGTGATGCCATCGACCTTCATACTCGCTTTGATTTCCGCCCGCTGGGAATTAGCTTTCTTGCGAGGATTCAGCGAATATTCATCAATATCAAAAACATCCAAGACGATGATGGAGCCATCAATCTCATCCATCGGATCAAAACTGGTAGTTGATCTTTCAGAGTCTCGATGAAGAGCTGCTTTAGCCGCCTCAAGACGTGCTTGATTTGGAGTGAGCTTTGGTTTATCTGGTGCAGTCATAGCTGACGTCCCTTGCTTATTTCCAGGGGACGTAGTTAGGTTTAGCGAGGCTGCCCGTTCGCGAGCAGTCATGGTTTCAGGTGTACGCATGCTTTCCTCCTAAAATTAATTGGAGGGTGCGTTCAGATCGAGATATTGGGGGTGGTTAGATGCGTACATCTCCGACACGCTGGGCACAATTTCCCAAAGAAGGGAATGAAGCGTGTTGGAAGCTTTCACTGGATCAACCCAATGCACTGGAACTCCGGCACTGGCCGCTTTTTTCCAAGCCGTTGCATCGGGAACATCGGTATCCAGCATCGTGATTTTTCCGCTCAGCTCAATAAAGCTTTCGCGAATCATTGCGGACATTTCCTTGCTATCGCTAGTCTTCTGGCTTTTATTGAGAAATGCCTTCATCTGAGGCATCTTCAAGCCCATGCTAGACACGCTATCGTGGCGTTCAATGAGTGCCTTCACATTTGCGATGAACTCGCGAGCAGAGATCATGTCTGGCGTTGCAGGCACAAGAAGCAGATCAGCAGCAACCACTGCAGCATCTTGCAGATGACCCACAGCACCTTGGGTATCAATAATCACCACGTCATATGCGCTAGCGATTGCAGGGTGCTTCAAGGGATTCTTGAAGCTGAACTGCATGCTCACTGGATTGCGATTGGCCATCCAGACCTGCAAAGACGAGTCCTTGGCGTCAGAGCGAACGATATGCAGGCAACCGCCCTCGCTCTTAGGTGCCTTCTCAAGCTTGCCTTGATAGGAAGTCGGTGGCAGTTGGCAATGCGAGATGCAGTCCGGGGTCAGTGCACCAGACTGCACCAACTGCGTGAGCCCAAAAGGTGCCGCATAGCGCAGCTGGTAATAGCGTGAGAGCGACGGCTGAATATCGCCGTCGATCAGCAGCGTCCTAAAGCCGATGTCGTGCAGCAGGCCGCCCAGATTCGCAGCTGTAGTTGTCTTGCCGACTCCGCCCTTAGAAGCCAGAACAGTGATGATGAACATTGAAAGTCCTCGTTGAATGGTTGTTGATCCATTCAACGGGAGCTGAAGTTCGCTCGCGCATTGGTAGGCCGTTGCGACCCAAACTTAGGCCGCAGTGGCCCTCAGAAGCCACCCTTGATCGATGGTTATTTCGTAACCTTTTGTTGAATATCAGGCAAAAAGCCTTGACTTCCAGCTTAAAAAAGTGTCAGAAAATATACATCGTATCTACTAAAGAAGAAGTTCGGACAGAGGCGTCACGACCGTGATACCCGCGCCCAGCTTGCTCAGAATTTCCGCTCCATGTACCGAAGCCTGGGCATGGACCTGCCTGCGTGCGCGAAGTTTCTTCATGTGTCGACTAGGACTGTACATAATTGGGAGTCCGGCAAACACGACATACCGTATGCAACGTACAGGCTGCTGCGCTTGCTCAACCGCATGGAGCTGCCAGGGCGGACTTGGCAAGGTTGGTGCTTCCATGGTGGCAAGCTGATATCTCCGGAGGGCCGTACGTTTGAGGGTACGGACAGTGCTTGGTGGGGGCGGCTGACCCTGCAAGCAAGGATGTGCAGCGAGTTTCAAGAGAAGTTGCGAGCAGCTGTGATGCAAGTGCGTGAGCGTGAAGCCAGCGCCCAAGCGCAAGCGGCGGCAGGCCAGCGGAGCGCCGCAGCCGCTGCGCTGGGCGCGCATCTCATTACCTCCCCCTTGGTAATCACGGGGAGATCCCACGGTGTTCCGTCATATGAAATTCGTCATGGGATGGCCTATGCCCGGCGATAAGCTCAAGCGCAGCAAGAAGACTGGCCGCTTTGAGGAGTGGTCTCCGTTGGCGAACCCTTTGTTCCTTCAGGGCGTTCGAATCTATGTGAAAGCGACGGACGTGCTGCTGCCAATGCTTCAGTCCATGGCTGATGCCGTCGAGCTGAATTCGAATGAGTGGCATCGTCTTCGATTGACGGCATCCATGCTTCGTGACATGTCGTCGAACATGGCCTCAGAGCTAGTGCGGCAAGGTGAACGTTTGATCCTGCCGCCCCCTACTACGTTCACGACCTTCAACTGGGGTGATCCTGATGATGCCGAGGTTCTGGGGGAATGTGTTCGCTGGCATGCAGCCGCACGGGATGTTCAGTGGTTCTTCAAGGAGATGGGGGTGGCTGGTAAGCCTTCCACCAAGCAACTGAAGGCTGTGCGTGATGGCGACCAGGATGCAGCGTTTGCAACCATGGCGCACATGGTTTGTGGCGTCATGGATGACCTCAAAGACCTGCTTGTTGACCGGTTGTCCAAGGCTCAGGACGGCTGGTATCTGAATGAGGTCAAGAAGACGGCTTTGCGTCTACCGATGTTCGGTCAGAGTGTGTCTGATGGGCCGCAATGATCTTGATGCTCTGGCCTTTGCGGTGGCCTTGGCCCTGCACCTCACAGGTGTGATGCCCTCTTCTTCTGGGGCTTGCTTGCCTCAGGAATGTGTTGTTCAAGCGGGGCCGCTCGGTGTTACAGCCACCTGGCGCCCCTAACCAAAGCAGTTGAAAGGAACTGAAATGGCTACTGAAAATTTTAAGGCGGCTCAAGCCGCGTGGGCGAATGTCGTTGCTGACGCTCAGAAAAATCAGTTGAGCAGGGATTCGTTGCTCCAACTGCAGCAAGGCGCAGCGCTCCTGCTGGCCCCTGCCAAGGCAGATCAGCGTCCTCAAGCTCGGGAGGTTGAAGCTTGGTTGGAAAGCATGGGGATCGCAGCCTCTCTGGGTCTTGCCGCGTTTGAGGCTGCGGGGGTGTGACAGATTGGCTTGAGTGAGTCATGCGATCGCAGCACTCCAGGGGGTATCGGGGGCGTAGCCCCTGATGTAGCGAAGCGAAACCCGACTGCCGTCGATTAACCACTGGCGATATCCGCGATTAACCTCCGTTGAATCAACGGAGCGGCCGTTCGCGTCCTGATAAACAAGAAACCCTGAAAATAAATCCTCAACGGGGGATAAATAGGGTTTATTTACTTGCTGATGAAGATTATTATCTCGGGGAGTCCAGATAATGCCTTATACATCGTATCTACTAAAGAAGAAGTACGGACTGCGGCGTCACGACCGTGATACCCGCCTCCAGCTTGCTCAAAACTTCCGCGCCATGTATAGACGCCTGGGCATGGATCTGCATGGCTGCGCGCAGTTTCTTCATGTGTCGGCCAGGACTGTACATAACTGGGAGTCCGGCAAGCATGACTCCCGTATGCAACGTACAGGCTGAGGCGCCTGCTCAGTCGTATGAAGCTATTCGCACGTTATAGCGGCCAGGATGTTGGGCTGCCTCTGCTTTATTCAGGGGTAATGCCTGCAGCCTTGATGACCTGTCCCCACTTGGTGGTTTCGGCGGCTTGGAATTTTGCCAACTCCGAGGCTGAGGTGGTCCAGGCTTCGGAGCCGGACATATTGAAGAAGGACTTCGCCGCAGCACTGTTCACGGCTTTGGCCAGCAATTGGTTGAGTCTGCCCGCCACAGGTGCTGGTATATTGGCGGGTGTGTAAGCGGCAAACCAGTAGCCCATGTCATAGCCTTTGACACCAGCTTCCGAGATGGTCGGAACCTCCGGCAGTTGCGCGCTGCGCTTCTGGGTGGAGTATCCCAATGGGCGCAACTTGCCGGCCTTGATCTGAGGAACGCCCGTCGAGACGTCTGTAATCATCAGGTTTATTTGCCCTCCAAGAAGGTCCGTGAGGGCAAGCGGATTGCTCTTGTAGGGAACGTGAAGGATATCGACGCCAGCGAGCTGCTTCAGCATTTCTCCTGCGACTCTGCTTGAAGAGCTGCCACTGCCGAAACTCAGCTTGCCGGGATTGGCTTTGGCGTAGCTCAGCAGCTCGCCCACGGACTGATATGGCGAAGTCGCAGGGACGACCAGAACCTGCCCTCCTTTGCCCAGACCTGTGATGGGGGTGAAATCCTTGACAGGGTCATAGGAGAGTTTTTTGTATAAATGTTCGTTGGCCGCATGCGTCGTATTGGTCGTGATGAGCACGGTGTAGCCATCAGGCACGGCCTTGGCCACTGCTTGAGCCGCAATCATGCCACTGGCACCGCCTTTGTTTTCCACCACGACCGGCTGCTTGGTTTGCTCGGAAACTGCTTGCCCTATGGCGCGCGCAAGCTGGTCTGTGGCACTGCCGGCGGCAAACGGAACGACAAAGGTAATAGGCTTGTTTGGATATTCGCCCTGTGCAAAGGCCAAGGGGCTGAGTGCCAGGCTTGCACCGCATGCAAGAACGGTTCGTCGTGTCAGAAATTTCATGGTTTGTCTCCTAGTGGTTGTTGTAGAAAATTCAGGCTGTCGGACCGGCCAGCAGTGACTCGAGGCGGCATGGAACCACGACAGGCATTTCAAGCACCCTGAAGCACAGCGTTTTTCCATGGCTGTCCAGGTTCAGCGAGTCATTGACCCCCCCATCAAGCACGTTGTCGAGCACCAGATTCATGGCCTTAAGCTTGGGTAGCAGGTATCGCCGAACAGTACTTGGCTTGCGGTCTGCAAACAGACGCATCACGGCTTGTTCTGTGACTTGTTCGCAGACCACTTCCCACAACTCCGGATGCCATGCAATGACGCTGATATTGGAGCGGTTACCTTTGTCACCTGTGCGCCCATGCGCAACTCGGTAAAGGGGAACGGTAAGGCTTGAGTTCATGGCTTACTCCTGATGTGACTTGGTCCAGTGGAAGCCAGTCGTAATCTGTTGCTGAGGTACCAGGCACGACACCATTCCCAGGCGCTGGCGCATATGGGTGCGAACGCCCCCTCCCCCCGCCGGGCCGCAGCAATACAAGGCGTTTATTTCGCGTGGCAGACGCGCTGCGACTGCATGGTCGGCATGCTGCCAGGCCATGCGAAGCCGAACATCCCGGGATTCGCTGGCAATGCTTGCTTCAGTCAGCCAGTCGCTGGTGTCGTTTCCCCAGACGCTGGTTACGCCGATCAGGTCTGTTCTAAGGGGCGCAATGTTCGCCAGGCGCCTGGATATGGTCTGGGCGGCTAGACGCGCGCGCTCTTGCGCTCTTGGGCCCGCGTAGGAAATCTCTCCCTCGGCAAACCACCCTGACTCAAAGCAGACATTGACTTTGAGCATCTCCGGCCTCGGGTGACCAATGACGCCTTCCAGGCGCACGCGGTCAGGCCCGACCGAAATCACTTCTGCCTGGGTGATGTCGGCAACAACGTCTGGCGTGAGATAGCAAGCAGGGTCATGGATTTCGTAGAGCAGTTGCTCCTTGACCGTGGCTGCAGTGATGCAGCCCCCGGTCAGAGATGGCTTGAAGATCGTGCTGTTGCCCGCGCTGTCGATTTCGGCAATGGGATACCCCAAACGGTCCATGTCCGGTACATCTTTGTACCCGGGGTCTGCGAAATAGCCGCCAGAGACCTGGGTTCCACATTCCAGCAGATGCCCGGTCATCGTGGCTCGGGCTAGGCGATTCCAGTCATCCCAGGCCCAGCCGAAGTGGGCCATGGCAGGCCCCACCACAAGGGAGGGGTCGGAGACGCGGCCGCACACCACAATGTCTGCACCTGCCAGCAATGCCTCGGCAATAGGCCGTGCACCTATATAGGCATTGGCGCTCACCAGTTGCTGGTCTGGCATGTCCGAGCCCATAGCTTTTTCGAGCAACTGGTAATGCGCGGGTCCGCTGAGGTCATCCCCATGAACCACCGCTATTTGGGGTGGGCGCGTTCCGAGCTCCTTGGCCAATGCAGCGATGGCTCGGGCTGCACCTTGTGGGTTGGCCGCACCAAAGTTGCTAACAATTCGAATGCCATGCACGAGGCAGTCGGCGAGCACGGGTCGGAGAAACTCCACCATGAGAGGCTCATAGCCTGCATCGGGATTCTGACGACGAGCAAGCTGTGCCAGTGCCAGAGTGCGCTCGGCAAGCGTTTCAAAGATCAGAAAGGCAGGCTTGTTTTGCCGAGCCAGCTCCTGCACGACGGGTTGCGCTGCATCAATTCGATCGCCGGAAAAGCCTGCTGCACATCCGATGAGCAATGACGTTGTTTCGTTCTGCACTCTTGTCATGAAACCTCCTGTTGCCCACTATAGGAAAACCGCTATAAGCTGTGAAATCGATTATTGATATCAATTAATCCGTATTTCAAATGAATCTATCGTCGCGCGATGTGCAGGCATTCCTGGTACTGACCAAACAAAAGAACTTCACCCAAGCTGCCAGCATGTGTCACCTGTCACAACCGGCTTTCAGTGCGCTCATCCGCTCCTTGGAGCAAACGGTAGGTCTCAAGCTTTTCGACCGCAGCACAAGACACGTGGTGCTTACCCGTGAAGGGGAGCGATTTCTGCAGTCTGCGGAGCGCCTCGCCGCAGAGTTCGCTGCCTGCGAAAGAGCGATGCGTGATACAGCACAACTGGCCCAGGGACATGTATCAGTTGCATTGCTGCCATCCCTTGCCGCAGGCTGGCTTCCTGAAGTACTGAAGGTGTACACGGCCCGGCATCCGGGAGTTCAGCTGGGTGTGTTGGACGTGCTGTCCGAGCCCTGCATTGCTGCCGTGGCCAATGGAGAGGCGGATTTTGCGCTGGCTGCCATACGCGTTGATACACCCGACCTGAAGGCAGAGCCGTTTTGCAGTGACGGCTTCTATATGGTGTGCCCTAGCGAGCATCCATTGGCGGACAAGGTCTCGCTGTCACTGGAGGATCTGACTTCCTGGCCGTTCATCCACCTGGCACGCCACAGCAGCGTTCGTCAGTATCTGGATGCCGCCTTTTTTCCTCGAAAAATGCAGACTTTCGTTGAAGTTGAGCAATTGGCCACCGTGATGGGACTGGTGCAAGCCGGACTAGGCATCACCGTAGCTCCCGCGCTGAGCCTATTTCACTTTGATAAGCCTGGGCTGGTGGCGCGGCACCTGCTGCTGCCGGGTATGGACCGGCAGATCTATATGGTCCGGAAGCGAGAGCGCAGCCTTTCATTGGCGGCTGAAGCACTTTATCGATTGATGCAGGACATGGCTCCTTCAAACGCTTGACTTGGAGACCGCCGTGAACAGTCACTCAGCAGCTTTGTGTTTGTACACGCTGGCCTAATAGCAAGCCACTCTCGTTTGCGCGCCGCAGACATGCATTATCAGCCAATAGATCAGATCGCCCTCACCCCAATCAAGGTGTAGTAATCGACCGCATTTTCATCTCTTTGCGGAGGTGTTCCCAACTCACGATACAGCGTTGCTTCACGACGTCGTATCAGTTGCTTGAGCGTGTGCTTGTACTCGTCTGCCTCATCCATCAGCGCAAACAGCGAGAACAAGGCCATTTGCACCTGCTGTGGCGTGGACAGCCCGGCCGTGTGGTTCAAGACAACAGCGCGGATGTCGGCAACCAGGCGATCTATGAATTTCAATGAACGCACCAAAATACTCAGGACTCTACAGTTAGGCTTGGCATTGATCGCCAATATTGACAAGCCACCGGCAGAAGCCGGCGGTCAAGTCTGTGGCGCCGAGACTGAGCTGAGTTCAGCTGCAGCCTAAGTTGCCGGATCCGGTTAGCGCAAGGTTCTTCGGTTAATGGAGCGCCGGGTTGCCGCCAGATTGCTTCGACGCGCCAGGGGTTGGACCACATTTGGATCCGCTACATTGGCTGCTGCCGCCAGTCTTTGCTGCGCCTCCAGCAGGTTCTTGAGATCGGCAGCACGCTCCTGTGCCAATGCTGCCGTGTTCTGTGCGGTCTGCAACTGGGCATGCAGATTCAGGATCTCCTGCTCGGATTGTTCAAAGCGAGTTTGCAGCTCTTGATAGCGAGAGTCCGCCTTGCGCTCCTGGTCCTGCAGGCTTTTTCTCGCTGCCGTGAGTTCCTGCCGCGCACGATCAACCTCGTTGAGCATATGGCGCTCGTTGCCCGCGTACTGTTCGGCCATGCGCTGGCGCTCGGCGGCGGCCGACTGAATTTCCTCGCTGTGTTTTTGCTGCTGCAATTCACGCTGGCGTACGGCATTGCTCAGCTCATCACGTAGTTCTTCCAGGCGCTGATCGCGCTCCTGTAGCGTCTGCTGCATCTCGTCAAGACGCCGGGCCAAGTCTTGGGCGTGATTTTGAGCTGCCTGCAGGGCTTGATTCAGCGCATCTTTTTGCGCTTCCATGGTGGCCTGGCGCTGCGCGAGTTGCTCCTGTTGCGCCACAAATGCCTGCTCTGCAGCTTTCAAAGCCTGTTCGCGAAGATCCAAAGCCTTGCTGGCTGCGGCTTTCGCCTCTTCCTGTGCCGTATTCCAGAGCTCCTCCGCTAGACGCTGCACAGGGTCCGGCACCGATTGCAACACGGAAGGATCCTGCTCTCCCGCCACGCCCAGACGACGGCCCAGCGTTGCAAACCAGGTCTCCAGCATGGGGCTGACCGTATTGGGAGAGCCTCGCCCAATCTGCTGACGCACCCGCTCTATGGTCGGACGCAGCCCCTGGGCTATCAAAGCATCCGCTGCAGCCCAGACATCGGACTCCTGAACACCTCTTGACGTAGTTTTGCTTGTATTCATATCTATTCTTCAAATAACTAACGATAAGTGATTGTTATCGCGATCTATATTTTGCATACGTAATACACAATACATTTTACGTATTAAATATTACGTATGAAATTTTCATACAAATGACAACATACATTACCTCGTTTTCAGCATCTGAATTTGTAGATAGGGGGAGTTTTCCATTGAGCGAGAGAGATTTCTTTGATTCGTCTACATACTCGCCGCCGTATCGCTGGCGCAGCTGCTTGCGACGCTCCTGCGTTTCACCTTCGGCATGCCGTGCCAGGTCTTGCCAATCGCTTCTGGAAATTGCCGCTCAAAGCCGCCCGGCTTCTACAGACTTCTTGACTGGCTGGCGCCAATCAACAGCGTTTGGCAGAGGAAGTCCGGGCGAAAATAGCGCCATGGATTCAAGCAAGCCCTCGCCCTTCCCTGTTCCTGTGACTTTTGATGCCAACCGCCTGCAGATACAGGATGTGCTGGAGTCCGCTCTTGCCCCCAAAGCGCATGAAGCCATCAAGGAACTGATGCATGAAGGCGAATCCAGCAATACGCGCAGCAGCTATCAAAGTGCCATGCGTTATTGGGCAGCCTGGCACCTGCTGCGCCTTGGCCAGCCCATGCAACTGCCGCTGCGGGCTTCCACGGTGCTGCAATTCATCATCGATCATGCCCAGAGGCAGAGCGGTGCCGGCCTGCTTCATGAGATGCCGCCCGAAATCGATGAAGCCCTGGTTGCAGCCGGCTACAAGGGCAAAAAAGGGGCACCTTCACACAGCACGCTGGTGCATCGCATGGCCGTGATGTCCAAGGCGCATCAGGTGCATGCGATGCCCAATCCCTGTCAGGACGGGGCAGTCAAGGAGCTGATGTCGCGCACGCGCAAGGCCTATGCAAGGCGTGGCGAGTTGCCGCAGAAGAAAGAGGCGCTGACGCGCGATGTGCTGGAGGAGTTGCTGGCAAGCTGCGATGACAGCTTGCGCGGCCTGCGCGATCGGGCGCTACTGCTGTTTGCCTGGGCCAGTGGCGGGCGTCGCCGTTCCGAAGTGGCTGGCGCCGATATGCGTTTCCTGCGCACTGTGGCTAATGGGGAGTTCATCTACACCCTGAGTCATAGCAAGACCAACCAGAGCGGCACCGATGCCCCCGAGAATCACAAGCCCGTTACCGGCCGTGCCGCCATTGCCTTGAAAGCATGGCTTGATGGCGCACGGATTACCGAAGGACCTATCTTCAGGCGCATCCGCAAAGGAGGCCATGTGGCAGAGCCACTGACTCCCGCTGCTGTACGAAACATCGTCAAAGAACGCTGTGCGCTGGCTGGTGTGGAAGGAGACTTTTCGGCACACTCGCTGCGCTCGGGATTTGTGACCGAGGCCGGCAGACGCAATCTGCCGCTGGCTGACACCATGGCATTGACCGGGCACCATAGTGTGAACACCGTACTCGGTTACTTCCGCGCAGACTCGGCACTCAACAATCAGGCCGCGCGCATGCTGGATGAGGACTGATCAAGCCCCATCAACTGCAGTGCAGTTTGATGAACGGCGGATTGCAGATTGGCCAGTTGCAGCGGCAAATCAAAGTGGTTGGTCGCCGGCGCCTCCACCCATTGCCCCGGCAGACAACGCGCCTGCCATGCAGCCAGATATTCGCGCGACTGGCGCTTGAATTCATGGCTTTCAAACTCGCCACAGCTCACGCGCAGCTGACACTGAGCATGCGTACTAGCATCAGGCAGCAGAAAGCGCGGGCTGTTGCGTATCGCGGCAGCATCGTCGAGCTGCATCCAACCGTTGATATGGGTTGTCAGCAGCGGCTGCAGGTCGAACAGACCGCTCAAGGTCAATACCGATCGAGGCACGGCCTGCACCGGCAAGTCATAGTCTTGCTGCCACCCCCTGGCCAGCAACATGGCTGCCAGATGTCCACCGGCCGAGCTGCCGCAGACACAGATATTGCTGGCATCGCCGCCGTAGATGGCGATATTTCGCACCACCCAGGCATAGGCCTGGCGCATCTGATCGACGATATGGTCCAGCGTGACAGCCGGAGCCAGATCGTAGTCAGGCACCACGACGATAGCACCCTCCCGCGTCAGCGCGGGTGCCATGAATGCCGAATCATCCTTGCTCAAGGCCTTCCAGTAGCCGCCGTGAATGAAGATGAGAACAGGCGCAGCTTGTGCTTTCGCAGCCTGAGTTGTGGGCAGATAGATATCCAGAACATCCATAGCCCTGGGGCTGTAGCGCTGGTTGCGAACTGTGCCAGGCAATGCAAACGCGGCCTGGCTTTCCTGCGTGTAGCGCGCCAGATACGCAAGCGGATCCTGCACGCTGGCGCGGGCGTTGTATTGGCGGTCGTAGTAAGCAGTCGTGAGGACGGTCGAGATGGGAGTCATTTTTCTGCGCGGCTTTGGTCGTCGGGCGGCGATCACTCGCAACGCACAGCATAAGCCACGCGGGTAGCTCTCTGGAGCCCCGAAAGCGTCAACTGCACGAGCCTGCATCCTCCAATTAGACCTATGCGCCTGTCACTTAGACACATTAAATTACATTCATGCAACTGGAATCAGAGCGTTGGAGCAGGTGTTGAGAAAAGCAAAAGCGGGGGCTGGCTGTGCAGCCATGATGTGGGGGCTCTGCGCCCAGGCCGGCGGCCTTGATAGAACAGGCCAGGATCTCGGACCTCTATTTGAGAACGGCAGCTATCTTTCCGTAGAGACCTATACGGTTCGGCCCCGGATCCAGGGCATGGATGCCTTAGGCAAGTCCACCGGACAGGTCGCCGACGATTACACCCAATGGGGCTTTGCATACAAGCAGGATGTGAATCCACGCACCTCGGTGCTGCTCATGCTGAGCAAGCCTTTTGGCCTCGACATCGCTTACAGCCCTCTGCAATCGCCTCTTTTTGGCGGCACGCAGGCCCGTGTGAGCAGCCACGAGCTCATGGGAGCCCTGCGCTACCGCTGGGGTGAGCACTGGGCTGTACATGGCGGGCTGCGTCTGCAGCGCACCGAAGGGCATGTCGCTCTGGGGGGGATGGTGTTTGGAGCACTCAATGGATACCGGGTGGACTTCAGACCCAGTACTGAGCCTGGCTACTTGCTAGGCATGAGCTATGAGCGCCCGGATATGGCTTTGCGCGTCGCTGCAACCTATTACTCTGCCATCAAGCACAAGATCGCTACCCGTGAAAACCTATGGCCGGGCGAAACAAGGACGGCATCGACTGCCCCGCAAAGCTTGAACCTGGATATCCAGACAGGCATCACGCCAGGCACTATGCTCTTTGGACAGATCCGCTGGACCAACTGGTCACAATTCAGGCTGTATCCGCAGACCTTGGCGGCGGTACTGCCAGGCCACAGCCTGGCAGACATGGAGGACACCACCACCTACACGCTGGGTCTTGGGCAGAGGCTGGCTGCGAACTGGTCCGGCTTTGTCGCCGTAGCTTATGACAAGCGCAGCGACAAGGCCGCGCTGTCGCCATTGCGCCCCACCGACGGCCGCCTTGGCTACACCGTAGGGGTGAGCTATCAGCAAGGCCAGTTCAAGCTCACGCCCTGGCTGAGCTACCAACGTCTGGGCTCGATAGATATTTCCAGCGGCGGCACGACCCTGGCGACCTTCGATGCCGAGTCCGCCACGGCGTTCGGGATCAAGCTCGGCTATCAGTTCTGAGAGCAGTCGCAGCGTTCACGCTGCTGCAATCTGACAGCCGATGCCCGAAGCGCTCAACCCAGCGCCGCAATCACGTCGGCCGGAGCCTGCACTAGCTCGATCAGCACGCCCTCGCCGGCAATCGGAAACTCGTCATTGCTCTTTGGGTGCAGGAAAGTGATGTCATAGCCTGCCGCTCCCTTGCGGATACCGCCAGGAGCAAATCGCACGCCATTGGCCGTCAGCCATTCCACGGCCTTGGGCAGGTCGTCGATCCACAGGCCGATGTGGTTCAGCGGCGTGGCGTGCACAGCGGGCTTTTTCTCGATGTCCATGGGCTGCATGATGTCCACTTCCACCTTCATCGCGCCCCGTCCCATGGACAGTATGTCCTCGTCCACGTTTTCGCGCTCGCTCTGAAAGGTGCCGGTCTGCTCCAGACCCAGCATGTCCACCCACAGCTTTTTCATGCGCTGTTTATCGGTACCACCGATGGCGACTTGCTGAATGCCCAGAACCTTGAAAGGACGATTGCTCATGAATGACTCCTTGATTGATAGCTTAAATCGCAATACTGGTATGCGCTAGAGCCGTTATTTAATAAAATATCAGACCTCGCCCAGCAACCAGCTGCTGGCCATGGCAAAGTATTCGCGCAGCCAGGCATTGAAACGTGTGGCCAAGGGCGTGGGCGCCGCCACAGGATAGACCTCGGGCAGATCCTGGCGCTTTGCAATGTCCATGGCGCGCATCAGATGAAAGTCGCTGCTGACCATGGCCATGGGCGCATCCGCAGCCACGCCGCGCTCGGCCAGCAAGGGCCGGCTGAGCTTCAGATTCAGCTCGGTACTGGTGCTGAGCTTTTCCAGCACCAGCCGCTGTGCAGCAATACCGTGACGCTGCTGCAGATAGCGAGCCATGACCTCGGCCTCCGACTCTTTTTCACCCCAGTCCACACCGCCGCAAACGACGATCAAGGCCTGGGGCTGCAGCTTGGCCAGTTCCGCGGCCGTATCCAGCCGCGCGGCCAGCACCGGCCTGGGATAACCATCGAGCGTACCGCTGCCCAGCACTACGATGGATTGAACGGGCGGCACTTGCTGCGGCGAAAGGCCCAGGCCGGACAGGCGGCTCCAGAACCAGAACAGGCTGATCAGCCACAGCGCCAGAATGACCCAGCCCAGCGACCACAGCCTTTGACTCAAGGGCCTGGACGCACGCCAATGCTGCACTGAACGCCATTTCCAACTCAGCCAAAAGGCCCCGGCACCCAACATGGCGGGCAGCACCACGCCCACATTGAAATGCCCCATGCCCATCAGTACCAGTGCATCGGCCAATAGCAGCGCTCCCAGCAAAGCCAGCAGTGCGCGCGCGCATCTGGCTGAGCGGGAAATCGGGGTATCTGCTTTCAATGTCATAGCTGCTGGCTCATATTGGATAAGGGGCAGCGCCTATATTATTGAAAACTGCAAAGCCCGCAGAGCCCAAGCCCTGCGGGCTTTTGCTTCGGGGCCTGATCTGCAGCCCGGCCGCATGCCGGTGCCGGACCCAGGCCCCGAAAAGCGCTCATCACTCAAATTCCAGAATGATGTCGTCCACTGCCAGCGAATCTCCCTTGGCGGCGCTGATCTTGCTGACCACGCCGTCCTGGGCCGCGAACAGAATGTTCTCCATCTTCATGGCTTCGATGACGGCCAGCTTCTCGCCTGCCTGCACCCTCTGGCCGGGCTGCACGGCCACATCGACCAGCAGGCCGGGCATGGGCGAGAGCAGGAATTTGGACAAGTCGGGCGGGGCCTTGTAAGGCATGAGCTTGTGCATCTCGGCACCCTTGGGCGAGAGCACCAGCACATCGGCTTGCGTGCCGTTGTGGATGACGCGCAGAGCCAGCGGGTTCTTGCCGTTGCCGCGCTCGATCTGGCAGGTGAACGCCTTGCCGTTGCAGACGCCGCGCACCACCAGATCGCGAATATCGGCATTGCTGCGGAATTCGTAGGCCTTGTCGTCGATCACCACCTTGCAGACGCGGGCCTGGGCATCAAAGTCGGTCACCTCGCCAGTCACATACTGGTTCTTGCCTTCTGCCCCCAGAACCACAGCGGTGTACTTCTCGCCCACCTGCACCTGGTGGCCTTGCATCTGGCCGGTGATGGTCGATGCACGCGCACGGTAGCGGCGATTGCGGAACAGGGCCAGAGCCACCAGGAAGTCGGGATCATCGTGGGGCACGTCCTCGGCATGGAAGCCGTCGGCATAGTGCTGGGCGATGAAACCGGTGTTGAACTTGCCCGAGACAAAGTCCGGGTGCGCCAGCAGGGCCGCCTGGAACGGGATGTTTGAGCTGATGCCGCGGATGGCAAAACCGTTGAGTGCTTCGCGGGCCTTGGCGATGGCATCGTTGCGATCCTTGCCATGCACGATGAGCTTGGCAATCATCGAATCGTAGTACATGGGGATCTCGCCACCGTCATAGACGCCGGTATCCACACGCACGCCGTTCAGGTGCTCGGTGTCGGACTGCCACATAGTCTGCTCGGGCGGCGCAAATCGCACCAGGCGGCCAGTCGAAGGCAGGAAATTGCGGAACGGGTCTTCGGCGTTGATACGGCACTCGATGGCCCAGCCGTCGCGCTTCACATCGGCCTGGGTGAAAGACAGCTTTTCGCCGGCGGCCACGCGGATCATCTGCTCGACCAGATCGAGGCCGGTGATGCATTCGGTCACCGGGTGCTCCACCTGCAGACGGGTGTTCATCTCCAGGAAGTAGAAGTCCTGGTCCTTGCCGACCACGAACTCCACGGTGCCGGCGCTCTGGTATTTGACGGCCTTGGCCAGGGCCACGGCCTGCTCGCCCATGGCCTTGCGGGTTTCGTCACTGATGAAGGGCGAAGGCGCTTCCTCGATCACCTTCTGGTGACGGCGCTGGATCGAGCATTCGCGCTCGTTCAGGTAAACCACATTGCCGTGGCTATCGCCCAGAATCTGGATTTCGATATGGCGGGGCTCCTGAACAAATTTCTCGATGAAGATACGGTCATCGCCAAAGCTGTTGCGAGCCTCGTTCTGGCAGGAGGCAAAACCTTCAAAGGCTTCCTTGTCGTTGAAGGCCACGCGCAGACCCTTGCCGCCGCCACCGGCCGAAGCCTTGATCATCACGGGGTAGCCTATGCCCTTGGCGATTTCCACTGCCTGCTCGGGGCCTGCGATGGCGTCGTTGTAGCCAGGGATGGTGTTGACTTGGGCTTCGCCGGCCAGCTTCTTGGAGGCAATCTTGTCGCCCATGGCAGCAATGGAATGCGACTTGGGGCCGATGAAGGCAATGCCCTCTTCTTCGCAGCGCTTGGCAAAGCCCTCATTTTCCGAGAGAAAACCGTAGCCGGGGTGCACTGCCTGTGCGCCGGTCTGCTTGCAGGCTTCAATGATTTTCTCGCCCAGCAGATAGGACTCGCGACTGGGTGCAGGGCCCAGGCGCACGGCCTCGTCGGCCAGCTTGACATGGCGCGCGTCCTTGTCGGCATCGGAATAGACCGCCACGGTCTGGATGCCCATCTTGCGCGCGGTGGCGATGACTCGGCAGGCGATCTCGCCACGGTTGGCGATCAGAATCTTGGTAAACATGGATATATCTCCTGGTTCTTCTTGTTCTTACAGAGGAATGTTCCCGTGCTTGCGCCAGGGGTTGTCCAGCTGCTTGTTCTTGAGCATCTCCAGCGAGCGGCAGATGCGCTTGCGCGTTTCATGCGGCTGGATCACATCGTCGATAAAGCCACGGGCACCGGCCACAAAGGGGTTGGCAAAGCGTTCCTTGTATTCCGCTTCGCGCGCGGCCAGCTTCACCGGATCGTTCTTGTCTTCGCGGAAGATGATCTCCACCGCGCCCTTGGCACCCATCACGGCGATTTCCGCATGGGGCCAAGCCAGGTTCACGTCGCCACGCAAATGCTTGGAAGCCATCACGTCGTACGCGCCGCCATAGGCCTTGCGGGTGATGACGGTGATCTTCGGCACCGTGGCTTCGGCATACGCGAACAGCAACTTGGCGCCGTGCTTGATGATGCCGCCGTATTCCTGAGAGGTACCGGGCATGAAACCGGGCACGTCGACAAAGGTGACCACGGGGATGTTGAAGGCATCGCAAAAGCGCACGAAGCGCGCCGCCTTGATGGAGGATTTGATGTCCAGGCAGCCAGCCAGCACCAGGGGCTGATTGGCTACGACGCCCACGGTCTGGCCGGCCATGCGGGCAAAACCGATGATGATGTTCTTGGCGTACTCGGGCTGCAGCTCGAAGAAATCGCCATCGTCCACGGTCTTGAGAATCAGCTCCTTCATGTCGTAGGGCTTGTTGGCGTTTTCAGGCACCAGCGTATCCAGCGACATGTCGGCGCGGCCCACGGGGTCTGTGGTTTCGCGCACGGGAGCCTTTTCCTTGTTGTTCAAGGGCAGATAGTTATAGAGGCGACGCAGCATCATCAGTGCTTCCACGTCATTGTCGAAAGCCATGTCGGCCACGCCGCTCTTGGTGGTGTGGGTGATGGCTCCGCCCAGCTCTTCGGCCGTGACTTCCTCGTGAGTCACTGTCTTCACGACTTCGGGCCCGGTCACGAACATATAGGAGCTGTCCTTGACCATGAAGATGAAGTCGGTCATGGCCGGCGAGTACACGGCGCCGCCGGCACTAGGGCCCATGATCATGGAGATCTGGGGCACCACACCCGAGGCCAGCACATTCTTCTGGAATACATCGGCATAGCCGCCCAGAGAGGCAACGCCTTCCTGGATACGCGCGCCGCCCGAATCGTTGAGGCCGATGACGGGAGCGCCGACCTTCATGGCCTGGTCCATCACCTTGCAGATCTTCTCTGCATGGGTTTCGGACAGCGCGCCGCCGAACACCGTGAAGTCCTGGCTGAACACAAAGACCAGACGGCCGTTGATCATGCCGTAGCCGGTGACCACGCCGTCGCCCGGGATCTTGGTGTTTTCCATGCCGAAGTCCGTGCAGCGGTGCTCCACGAACATGTCCCACTCTTCAAAAGTGCCGTCGTCCAGCAGCAGCTCGATACGCTCACGCGCCGTCAGCTTGCCTTTCTTGTGCTGCGCATCGATGCGCTTTTGTCCCCCACCCAACCGAGCGAGTTCTCGCTTGGCTTCCAGCTGCTTCAGGATATCGTCTTGCATGCTTGTCCTCTAACGTGATTTGGGTTGCTTGTCTCGCAATGGTGATGCTGCGATGCTATGGTAATAAGAGCTGCTAGCGCCTACTGCATTTGGGCTAGAAGCAGATTTCTTGCTGCGGTACTGGCAGCGATACGACCTGCTGCCACATCGTCCTGAAGGACGGGGAGCATGGCCTTGACCTGCGGATGCTGGCGAAACGCCTGCTTGAGGCCGAAGTCGATGCGCTCCCACATCCAGGACAGGGCTTGCTTCTCGCGGCGCAGGGCCAGGCGACCGTTGACGGTCTGCAGCTCTCTGAAGCTGCTGACTGCAGCCCAGAAGCCCTCCACCCCCTGCCCCAGCAAGGCACTGATCTGCAGCACACGCGGCTGCCACAGCGCACCGGTGTTGGCGTGGTCGGGGTTGCCGTGCATGCCCAGCAGGCGCAGGCTCGATGTGATCTGGGCCTGGGCACGCGTGGCCGCATGGGGGTCGATGTCGGCCTTGTTGATGACCACCAGATCGGCCAGCTCCATCACGCCCTTCTTGATGGCCTGTAGGTCGTCACCCGCATTGGGCAGCTGCAGCACGCAGAACATGTCCGTCATGCCGTGCACGGCGATCTCGCTCTGACCCACGCCCACGGTCTCGACGATGACCACGTCGTAACCGGCGGCTTCGCAGACCAGCATGGCCTCGCGCGTCTTTTCGGCCACACCGCCCAGCGTGCCGCTGCTGGGGCTGGGGCGAATATAGGCCTCCAGCCGCATGGACAGTTGCTCCATGCGAGTCTTGTCGCCGAGGATGGAGCCGCCTGAGACTGTGCTGGACGGATCGATCGCAAGCACGGCCACACGCAGACCCTTCTCTATCAGGTACAGGCCCAGGGCTTCGATGAAGGTGGATTTGCCGACGCCCGGCACGCCGCTAATGCCAAGGCGAAACGCCTTGCCCGTATGCGGCAGCAGAGCGGTGAGCAGGCCGTCTGCCTGTTCACGATGGTCGGCCCGGGAGGATTCAAGCAAGGTAATGGCCTTGGCCATGGCCCGGCGCTGCACGGCAGGGTTGCCGCGCAGGATACCGTCTTGCATTTGCTCAGGGGTCACGTCGCGATCGCCTTTGCTATCGATGCTTGCCGGCCGATCAGAGACCGTTGGCCTTCTTGATCTGCTCCAGCACATCCTTGGCGCTGGCAGGAATGGGAGTGCCGGGTCCGTATACGCCCTTGACGCCCGCGTTGTAGAGGAAATCATAGTCCTGAGCGGGAATCACACCGCCCACAAAGACGATGATGTCGTCCGCACCCTGCTTCTTGAGCTCGGCAATGATGGCTGGCACCAAAGTCTTGTGCCCGGCGGCCAGAGTGGAGACACCCACAGCGTGCACATCGTTCTCGATGGCCTGGCGAGCGCATTCTTCGGGGGTCTGGAACAGAGGCCCCATGTCCACGTCGAAACCCAGGTCGGCAAAGGCAGTGGCGACCACCTTGGCTCCACGGTCATGGCCATCCTGACCCAGCTTGGCGATCATCACTCGGGGGCGTCGGCCCATGGCCTGCGAAGCGGTGTTGATTTCTTCCTTGAGCTTGTCCCAGCCTTCGGCGGAGTCATAAGCGGCAGCGTACACACCGGTCACCTTCTGGGTATCGGCGCGGTGGCGGCCAAACGCCTTTTCCATCGCGTCGGAAACTTCACCTACCGTGGCACGCAGACGCACGGCCTTGATGGACAGGTCCAGCAGATTGCCCTCGCCGGACTCTGCCGCTGCCGTGATGGCAGCCAGCGCAGCTTCGACCAGGGCTGCATCGCGCTTAGCCTTGATATTCTTGAGCCGCGCAATCTGGCTGTCACGCACCTTGACATTGTCCACTTCCAGAATGTCGACCGGGTCTTCCTTGGCCAACTTGTACTTGTTGACGCCGACGATGACTTCCTTGCCCGAGTCGATACGCGCCTGCTTCTCGGCGGCGGCAGCCTCGATCTTGAGCTTGGCCCAGCCGCTATCCACCGCGGCAGTCATGCCGCCCATGGCATCGACCTCCTCGATGATGGCCCAGGCCTTGTCGGCCATTTCCTGGGTCAGTTTTTCCATCATGTAGGAGCCGGCCCAGGGGTCGATCACATTGGTGATATGGGTCTCTTCCTGAATGATCAGCTGCGTGTTGCGGGCAATACGGGCAGAGAACTCTGTTGGCAGGGCAATGGCTTCGTCCAGCGCATTGGTGTGCAGGGATTGGGTGCCGCCAAACACGGCCGCCATGGCTTCGATGGTGGTACGAACCACGTTGTTGTAGGGGTCCTGTTCGGTCAGCGACCAACCCGAAGTCTGGCTATGGGTGCGCAGCATCAGGCTCTTGGGGTTCTTGGCGTCAAAGCCTTTCATGATGCGGCACCACAGCAGGCGCGCAGCACGCATCTTGGCCACTTCCAGGTAGAAATTCATGCCCACGGCCCAGAAGAAGGACAGACGGCCCGCAAAAGCGTCCACGTCCATGCCCTTGGCAATGGCTGTCTTCACATATTCCTTGCCGTCGGCCAGCGTGAAAGCCATCTCCAGCGCCTGGTTGGCACCGGCTTCCTGCATGTGGTAGCCCGAGATCGAGATCGAGTTGAACTTGGGCATGTTCTGGCTCGTGTACTCGATGATGTCGCCAATGATCTTCATCGACGGCTTGGGCGGATAGATATAGGTGTTGCGCACCATGAACTCTTTCAGAATATCGTTCTGAATCGTTCCGGCGAGCTGGTCCTGCGAGACACCCTGCTCTTCGGCGGCTACCACATAGCCGGCCAGCACGGGCAGCACGGCGCCGTTCATGGTCATGGAAACGGACACCTTGTCCAGAGGGATCTCGTTGAAGAGGATCTTCATGTCCTCGACGGAGTCAATCGCCACACCGGCCTTGCCCACATCCCCCGTCACGCGTGGATGGTCAGAGTCGTAGCCACGGTGCGTAGCCAGGTCAAAAGCGACGGAAACGCCTTGACCGCCGGCAGCCAGGGCCTTGCGATAGAAGGCGTTGGATTCTTCGGCGGTGGAGAATCCCGCGTACTGGCGAATGGTCCAGGGCCGGCCTGCATACATGGTGGCCTGGGGGCCGCGGATATAAGGGGCGAATCCCGGCAGCGTGTTGGTAAAGGGCAGATCGGCAGTGTCTTCAGCCGTATACAGCGGCTTGACGGTGATACCGTCCGGCGTGACCCAGTTCAGGTTGTTGATGTCGCCACCGGGGGCCGCCTTGTTGGCGGCCTTGTTCCAGGCTTGCAGATCAGCGGGTGCAAATTCTTGTGGGTCCTGTGCCGGATTCTCTTGGCTCATGTTGTCTCTCGTATGCGGTGCGCGCAGTGAAGTTTGGAATTGCGGTGAACTACCTAGATGCGCCTAGTGTACATGATTCATAATTATGAATTCAAAATACTTGCAGCATATAATCTCGCGTAATGACAAGCAAAACACTTACTCCTCTTGCGCTATATGAGCAGGTCGCCGAGCAGTTGCGTCAACGCATCTTCCGGCGAGAGCTTGAGCCCGGAGCCTGGATCGACGAACTCAAGATTGCCGAGGAATACGGCATCAGCCGCACCCCCCTGCGCGAGGCACTGAAAGTACTGGCCGCTGAAGGCCTGGTGACCATGAAACTGCGCCGAGGCGCTTACGTGACCGAGGTATCGCGCAAGGACATCTCCGACGTCTATCGATTGCTGAGTCTGCTGGAGGCAGATGCTGCGGCCGAGGTTGCCGGCAAGGCCACGGACGAGCAATTGCAGCGTCTGCAGCAGACCCACGAGGAGTTGAAGCGGAACACAGCCGACGCCGAGCGGTTCTTCGCGCTCAACGAAAGCTTTCACATGCAGATTCTCGATATTGCCGATAACCGCTGGCGTAACCAACTGGTGGCCGATTTGCGCAAGGTCATGAAGCTGAACCGTCACAAATCACTGTTCAAACAAGGCCGTATTGAAGATTCCTTGGCAGAGCACGAAGCCATCATGCAAGCACTGCTGAAGCGCGATCCGAAAATTGCCATGAGCGCAGTGCAGCAGCATTTCTCAAATGGACTCGACGCTGCGATCTAAAAGATCCATGTTCGATCCGCTCTAGTATTTATCCTATAAATTTGAAATATTGGATTACCCACTTCATGCGATGCTTGTCAGGTAACTGAATGTGCTTTCAGTGTTACAGGACCATGATTCATGCTGGCGCAATTTTTCTGGAGCCCGTCTGCCGACGCTCACGTGCTAAAGGGTGAATATGACCCCTTCCTTGTGACCTTATCGCTGGCAGTTTGTTGGATTGCCTCTGGTCAAGCTTTGCGCCATGCTGCTTTTGCCAGACTGGCCACATCAAGGCAGTTGCGCAACTGGTCCATTGTGAGCGGGTCGCTGGCACTGGGCATAGGCATCTGGGCCATGCATTTCATCGGCATGCTCGCTTATTCGATGCATGCTGCAGTTCAGTATGATTTGCCGGTCACCGTCTTCTCGATCATTCCAGGTATCGCGGCATCAGCAGTGGCCCTTGCCTTGCTGGCTCACAATGAACTCAATCTCAGGCAATTGGCATTAGGCGGCTTGACGGTTGGTATTGGCATTGCTGCAATGCATTACAGCGGCATGGCAGCAATGCGCATGCCTGCCACGCACCAGTACTCACCACTCTGGTTTGCCATTTCTCTCATTGTTGGCGTAGCGCTGGCCACCTTGGCGCTCTGGATTCGTTTCGGGCTGGCACGCTTCAACCTCAAACAAGACCACTGGCGCAAAACGCTGGCAGCCATCATCATGGGCGCCGCGATCTCGGGCATGCATTACACAGCCATGCTGGCGCTGCGAGTCACGGCCGAGCATGAAACGCATGACGCGGCATCATCGAACGATCGTTTGATTCTGGCGCTGACCATTGCCGTGATTACTCTGCTATTTGGCGGACTGATTGCACAGGCCAATGCCTTGATTCAGTACCGCAGTCGCTGGCAGAAAGTGGATATGAATGAAGCCCGACTGCAAGCTTTGGTGAATATGGCAGCAGATGGAATTATCTGCATCGATAATCGGGGATGCGTAACGGATTACAACCCAGCAGCTGAGGTCATATTCGGCTGGAGTCCAGATGAAGTATTGGGCCAGAACGTGAAAATGCTCATGCCCGCAGCGCTGTTCAACCAGCATGATCATTATCTGGAACAGCATGAAGCCGGCCAGCGAAACAACGCGCCACCTCTGAAGAACAAGATTTCAGAGGTGCTCGGCCAGCACAAGGACGGTACGCTGATTCCCATGCGCCTGGCCTTGAGCCAGGCCGAGGCCCGGGGTCAGCGCATGTATGTAGGCCTTCTGACCGATCTCTCAGACCGCAAGCGAACCGAACGGCAACTACATATAGCTGCCACGGTATTCAATCATTCCTTCGAAGGCATGGTGGTCCTTGATGCAAACCGGAAAATAGTAGATATCAATCCGGCCTTTGCGCGTATCAGCGGCTTGAACCGCCAAGGAGCGAAGAACAAGGAGTTCTCCAGTCTTTTCATCCACGACGATGACAACACGGCTGTCCAATGGTCGCAGATCTGGACCGAAATCGGTAAAAAAGGGCACTGGCAAGGCCTGCGTATCATGCACCATGACAGGAACCGACATCAGATTTCCCTGACGGCAGTGCGCGACGAGCAGCATCGCCTGCACCATTACATCGCCGTCTGCTATCAAAGCATCGATATCCCGCTTGGAGCCACGATCTGAGCCCTATACCAGCCTGGATGTCTCTGGCGCTATCATTCGCGTAGCGGGAAATTGCCCGCTTCCTGAAGGCAAGCGCATGAACCAAGCAAGTGAAACTGATGTACTGGGTCTCCAAGCAGAGAAACAGCATTTGACTATCGAGCAAGTGCAAACCTTGCCAGAGCTTCTGGCCATGCGGGTTCGCTGCACGCCATCAGGCGAGGCTTACCGAGAGTTCGATGAAAGCACAAATGCCTGGAAAAGCCTGAGCTGGGCCGAAACAGCCGAACGTGTCGCTCTGTGGAGCCACGCCTTATGTGCCTCGAATCTTCCTCCAGGCGCAAGGGTTGCAATCTTGCTGCCCAATGGTTTTGATGCAATGACCATCGACCAGGCCTGTCTGCGCTGTGGTTACGTGCCAGTTCCTCTGCATGCCATCGACAATGCTGGCAGCATTGCCTACATCCTGGCCGACTCGGGTGCTTCCTTGCTGGTCGTGGCCGACGCCAAGGCCTGGCAGAGAATCTGTGCTACAGGTCAGGACCTGCCGGGACTCCAGGCCGTTATTCACGCACAGCAAGGCCATCCAATCGATTCATCGAATGCCTACGTCGTACCTGTCGAGCAAGCAGAGCAGGACTCAGTCAAGGCCTTGCAGCGTAAGCCGGTCATTGTTTTGTCTGCCTGGCTTCAGGCTGGTCAGCAGCATACCTCTGCCCTCCCCCTGCCACCAAAGAAAACGGAGCTGGCGGGCATTGTCTACACCTCCGGTACGACGGGAAAGCCCAAGGGCGTCATGCTCACTCACGACAACGTGGTCAGTGATTTACACGCGGTGATGCAGCGTGTGAAGGCCTTCCCTGAGGACGTCTTTCTCTCGTTCCTGCCGCTCTCTCACACTTTCGAGCGAACTGCAGGCTACTACCTGGCCGTTGCTACCGGTTCCTGCGTCGCCTACGCACGCTCTGTTGCACAACTCGCACAGGATATGAAACAGGTCAAGCCGACCGTACTGATCTCGGTGCCTCGCATCTATGAACGTGTTTATGCCAAGGTTCAAGAGTCGCTTGCTTCCAGCCCTTTCAAGCACAAGCTGTTCGACGCTGCAGTCAACAAAGGCTGGAAGAGCTTCTGCGCTCATCAAGGCATGCCCTTGGGCGAGCAACTGGAAGCCAAGGCAAGCTGGGCTTCTGCCTTGCCCGGCTGGCTTTTGCGCAAACTTGTCGACCAGCCCCTACTTGCGCAGTTTGGAGGCCGGCTTCGCGTGGCTGTGAGTGGCGGAGCTCCACTGTCTCCGACAATTGCGCGCACTTTTCTAGGTCTGGGCCTGCCCATGGTGCAAGGCTATGGCATGACCGAAACCTCTCCTGTCGTCAGCGCCAACGGGCTCGACGATAACTGGCCCGATACCGTTGGCCGCGTACTGCCGGGAATTGAGGTTCGAATTGGCGAGGATCAGGAGTTGCAGGTGTCTGGCCCGGTAGTGATGCGCGGTTATTGGAACCGTCCGGAAGACACTACCAAAGCCTTTACTGCCGACGGATGGCTGAGAACCGGCGACCAAGCTTCAATCGAAAATGGCCGTATCCGAATTAAAGGTCGCATCAAGGAAATCATTGTTACATCGACGGGTGAGAAAGTGCCTCCCAATGATGTGGAACAGGCCATCCTCGTCGATCCCCTGTTTGAGCAAGTGTTTGTCGTTGGCGAGGATCGTCCGTTCATCGCCTGTATTGCGGTTGTTAGTCAAGTGGAGTGGGAAATCCTTTCCAGGAGTATTGGCCTAAACCCGAATGATGGATCCAGTCTGCAGCATGCAGCGGCAGAGAGAGAAGCGCTTACCCGAATCGAAAAGCAGACACGCAGCTTTGCCCGTTATGCAGTGCCCAGAGCCATCCACCTGGTCAGGGATAGTTGGAACATTGACAACGGCTTGATGACCCCTACCCTCAAGCTCAAGCGAAAGAATCTGATGGCTCACTACAAAGACGCTATCGAGCAGATGTACGTCAAACCCATTGACAGCTGGAAGACAAAGGCTTAGTAATTGATCGAGATAGGGCTTAAGGAGCCCTTGAGAAATTCATGTAAGTTACATTAAATATCTCTATCAATCTCACGCACGGCCAAGATGCCTTGCAATCAATTTCTGATTCTGTTACTAACTTCATATTCACCGACCTTCTCTCTTCTTCAGCCATTCGATGACGATGTCTGACACCGGCTTCTCATAGCCACGGTAATCATGCTTTGCTCCGGAAACCTCCACTTGCGTAAAGTTCTCGGAAACGAGGGACTTGCGAAAAGACGCTGCTCTCGCATCCATTTCGTTGTCACCGTACACATCGACAACTGGAAGCTTCACTTTTCGCAGATTTAGATTGGTGTTAACAGGTTCCTTGCCTCCCGCAGTCAATCCGACCCCGATGAAACCTACAATCGGCGCAGTGGGATTGTTTGCCAGGAAGCCAGTTGCCATACGCCCACCCATGCTGTGCCCCATCAAGTAGATGCGCTCCACTCCTTTCTGCATTTTCAGATATTCAATTGCAGATTGAATTCGCTGATAGGCCTCCGGAAACGAGGCGGCAAGCTCGGGCGAATCAGGCGAGTCTGCGCCAGGATCCGGCATCCGCAAAGAGAAGGTATGGAAGCCTAAGTCTTTGTGAATAGCACGCCTCAATGGACCGACTACGTTACCGTCTGGAGAGTTCCCTCTGCCGTGAGCCAGGACAACTCCCACCTTGGAGTCCTTTCCGTCAAGATACTCACCTTGAGGCATCTGCGCCGTAACCGGCATCGCCAAGACGCAACTGAAAACCCATATGAGTGATTTGAGCACTGACATCACAGGTACTCCCTTGGTAAGAGTTAGCTCTGGCGTGACGGACTTGCGCTTCAATAGCGCTAACTTGAGAGAATTGAACCCGCTACACATACTCTTGGAAGTCATCAATAGAGGCTCACTACTGTCCTCCAAAAGCCAGCTTACATGACCGCCAGGAGTCTTCTACCGCTCTTGAACTTAGCAGCTCTCGATAAATCAATCGATATTCATAGACCGCTTGATCTGCACCTGCAGGCTAAGCTGCTCTAATTCGTCGTCTCACCTTGCAAGATCACCTCTCAAACGGCAAATGATCTACAGTCTCTGCAGCTCCTGCACCAGCTTGTGCCTGCCATAGCGTGCCACGCGCCCAGGCAAGCCCGGTGCAACCAGACAATGTCATTGAGTACCTTGGCCAAGCCTATCCCCTCTTCGGTGCGCTAACCAGGCCTTCTGTAAGCACGTGATGTCGGCCGTCTTGGACCGCCCCCATGCCACGATGCCTTTTGCATCGCTGACATAATCCTGCAGTATCTGCTTAAGGGTGACGAGACCGTGAACAGGCAGGCCTGTCGCTTGGACTTCCTCGATTTCTGCTGCACGTCTCCGCTGCCATTCCTGGGCAAGAGCGCGCCGGGTGAATGTCTTGGACTCGGAAAGAGTCAGTTCTCCGCCTTCCTTCAGGCGGATCTGAGCCCGGAACGATATGACGCCATCGGCGTTCCTTCTCTGGGCGATGGTCCCAATCAGCGCACCATGAAATTTGTGGCGCACCAATGCAGCATTAGCATCAAAAAACCCGGTAGGACGGGTAAAACAAGGTCAATTTTCAGTGCACCACAAGGCACTTTTCATAGTATGAGCACCGAACAAACCGTTAAAAAACAAATAGATAGCAGAATGTGGCGTATGTCGGTGGCCCCTATGATGGATGGTTGCGATTAACCAACATCCATGCGGGTTTCTGGGCAGTCGTGTGCACGCGGTGTGCACTACCTAAACCCAAAGTCATGTGACAAAATGAAACCTCCAATCCAAAGGAGGCTACATGTCCGACGAACTTCTCGAACAACTCATTGAGAAAACCCAAGAGCTGATTGACCTCACCGGGGGGTGCTATTCGATGCTGGAAACAATTTCGGCAAAGATCACATCCTTAGAAGATAGCGCCATAGGTCAGGCCGATTTGTTTGCCGCCGTCGAACCAATAGGTCAGGCGCTAGATGAAGTTTCCCGTAGCCTCAGACGCTCATAAGACGATACGGGGCAAGCAGCCGCTCAAATAGCTTGCCCTCAACCATGGCGGCGCTGTCCACCGTCTCCCGGCAGACATAGAGCGTGCCCACCAGCAGCAGGCAAGCGGCGCGCACGGGCGGCTGATCTGGCAGCGCTTCAGCATTCAGGTACTCACGCACAGACGCCTCAGCGGCAGCAATCATTGCTGTAATGGCGGCATCTTCTGCCCCGTGGTCAACACGCAAGTGCAATTTGGTTTCGGCTAGTGTCAGCATTTGAGGCTTTCAGTTTCAAGGTGTAGGTGCCCCGGCCCTGCATCGCGCAGGCCGGGGCTTGTTTGCTTGCGCCCACCTTGGGAGCTGGTGCCGCACGCTGTCGGGGTTTTTCATGAAGCGGCACTCACCGACTAATCCGCCCCCGGCTTTCCACTTGCGTGGCCCCTCCGGGCAGGGTTAAACAAACGTGAATCCAGCCCCCTCATAGGGCTGTGCATAGTCGGAACGGCTGGCAGCCCCCATCGCCATGGCAAGAGCTTGCAGGCCGTCTATGCGACCCGTGGCCTTTGCTTTCGTCAGCTTGCGTGCGCCAGTCGGGTCTTTCACCACCGTGGCATTGGCGGCGCACATGGTCAGCACGGGATGGCCGCCATGTGCAATGCGCCCATTCAGCAGCTCGGCCTCTAGGGCATCCAGCGCCGGGGCCATGTCTCTGAAGCCCTGGCCCCATTCGACTAGAGGCAGCTCCACGCCCAGCATGTCCAGCTCACGGCGCAAGATGGTGATGCGCCAGCGGTCATAGGCAATAGCCTGCACGTCTAGGCCGTCCAAGATTTCCAGCATGTCATTGGCAACGTGTGAGTAATCCACGGTTGCGCCTGGCGTAGTGCGCAGCAGGCCTTGCTGTGCCCACATCGCATAGGGTGCTCGGTCACGGTTGCCACGGTCATGAATGCCCTGCTCTGGCGTCCAGAAGAACGGCTGCACCTGCCATACGCCCTCCACCTGCCCCACCAGCACCAAGGCTGTGAGGTCGGTGCGGGCTGACAAGTCCAGACCGGCATACACCGGGCCATCAAACGGCAGCGGCTCGGCGGCGCATTCCTTCCACACGTCGGGCGACACAAACGGGCTGTCTGTGCTGACTCGCTGATTCAGCAGCAGATTGCGGGCCATGTTCGCCATGCTGGGCATACGGACGGCTTGGGCCATCTGCTCGCGCAGGTCGTCACGGCTTCGGAATAGGTCTAGCGCCGGGTTTGCGGCCTGCCATGCTGCCTCATCGATCAGGTCTGCACCTTCAGGCGCTGCATACAGGCGGCACACAATGCGCTGGTCTTCACTGCGCTGGGCGTCGTCAATCCATTGGCTCAATAGGTCGGCATCGCTGGCCGCCTGTGTGGATATGGCGATCAGCAGCGGGGCCTCATGCGCGCCCTGCGATGTGGTCACAGCATCCACAAAGTCAGATTGCGGGCCACGAATCTGGCCGATCTCATCCAAGATAGCCAGCACGGGGCTAAGTCCGTGGGCGGTCTTGCCGTCTGCGGCCAGTGCTTTGTATTCCACATTTAACGGCAGGCCGATCAGGCGCTTACCGCTGGGCACAATGCGCACGATCTTGGACAGCTTGGGCGATAGCTGCACCATCTTGCAGGCCAGCGCAAAAACCAATGAGGCTTGGTCACGACTCATGGCACCGCTGACAATCTGGCTGTTTTGCTTGGCCTCTGGGCCTACCAAGTGCGCCAGCAGCAAGGCCCCGATCAGGCCGCTTTTGCCGTTCTTACGGGCAATGCTCAGGATGGCGCGGCGCGTGCCTGCCGGGTTGTCGTACACATCGCGGATAAATTGCTTTTGAAAGCCTGCCAAGCGCATGGGCTGGCCCACCTGGGCGCCCTCTGGCGTCAGGCAGAACTGCTCAATAAACTTGATGACTTTTTCAGCGCGGGTCATTGCAGTGTGCCCAGCGTTGGAATGAGGTCGTCGTGCTCACCACGGGCTTGGCGCTCGTTGGCCAGCGCCTTGGCGGCGTCCTCTGACTTACCCACCGTGGCTTCAGCGTGCACATGCAAGACACGGGACAGCGCCACAGCGCGGCGGCTCAGAGTCTCCAGCAGCTTGTGCTTGGGGTTCACCTGCGGCACGCCATTAGCGCCGGGGATGGTGAAGCCCTCAGCATCTGCCTCAGCCTGTAGCCGCTCAATGTCGGCCTGTGTGCGGGCCAGATTGGCGGCGGTCGTCAGGTCGGTGGCTGTCCACGTATCACGGGCACGGGCTTCCATGATGGCGACCCAGAACGGGCCATCACACGGGCGCAGGGTCACATGGGCGGGCGGCTTCAATGGCCCCAGCGCCACCGCCTGAGCGGCGGCCACGGCTGCGGCGGCACTGTCTGAGCGTTTGCGCTTTGGGGTCAGTTTCATGGCTTTTCTTCTCGGTTAGCGTTTATTCGCGTGGAGGGGCGCGGTCAGAGTCGATCAGTCGCCCGTGATTTCCTGATTCCACGGGTGTCGGGGGTCGGTGGGCATCCCGTGCACATCGCACCCCATCTGCACCGTTTTGCCGTGGTCTGACGCGGTTTTGCGGCTGTGGCAGGGGTGACATAGCCCTTGCAGGTTCTCGCGCTCGTTGTTGCCCGGATTACCGTCCTTGTGGTCAACGTCCTTGGCTTCCACAGTCAACCCACGGGCAGCGCAGTCCACACACAGGGGCTGATCGTTGAGCACTACGGCACGCAGCTTGCGCCATGCAGCGCTAGTCAGCGGCAGCGTGCGGCGCGGGTCAGCATCGCGGCCTGTCTTGCTCGGGCGAGGCTTGCGTGCAACCTTCAGCGCATGAGGGTTGACGGCCACTTGCAGGCGCGGCTTAGACATTGTTAGGCGTGGCTTCTTGTTGCTTGGCATCATCAATCCCTTCAATAACTGGCAGGTTTTCAAGGCGGCGGGCTTCTGACTTCAGCAGCCATCCGGCGTCAATGCCTTTGCCGTAGAAGTCGGCACGGTTCGCAGCATCACCACGCAGCAGGCCCTCTAGGCTGTGCTCGGCAAAGTAGGTGCGGCGGCCTGCATCGGTCAGGCACTTGGCGGCAATGCACTGCTCCCACATCACCAGCCAGCGGCGCAGTGACTGGGTGACAAACTGGCGGGCCAGCTCTACAGAGTTGGAATAGTTAGCTGACTCCATGGACTGCACGATCACGGGCGGCACACGAAACAGGCGGCAAACCTCTATCACGGACAGCTTGCGGGCCTCTATCCATTCGGCGTCCTCAAGGCTCATGCTCACGGTCTGGAAGTCCACGCCCTCTTCAAGAATCGCAGTGCGTCCAGCGTTCGCACCACCGGCGTGCTGGCTGCTCCACGATGAGGCAATGGCGGTGCGCTGCTCGGGCTTCAATTTGCCGGGGAACTTGAGCACGCCCAGCAGCTTGGCTCCGTTGTTAAAGGTGCTCACACCATGCTCACGCTCGGCAATTGCCAGCTCAACCACGCCACGGGCAGCAGCGATGGGCGATACACCAAGAATTCCGTCTTCACCAATGCGGTGGCGCAGGTGCAGGACTTCATGGGCCAGCAGGCGCGTCACCTTGCCGCTTGTCTCGGTCACGTCATACACAATGCGGTCATTGGCGCGCAGCGGGTTCACGCGATTGGGATTCAAAGGCCAAAGCGCCCTCACCTGCCCATCACTGCCCAGCTCAATGCGTGCATAGGCATTGCCACACAGCAGCACATTGGCCGTCATCAACTCGCGGAACTCCAGCGCGGTTTGCTCTGGGTTCGGCTGATCGTGCAACACGCGGTAAAGCGGGTGCTGCGAGGCTCGCTCGCGGTTGTCGTCGTCGCGCTTGTAGAGAATCAGCGGCAGGCTTGCCACAGTCTCAGAGATGGCCTGCACACAGGCATAGACGGCGCTGACGCTCTGGGCCGTGGTCGGGTTGACGGCTCCAGCGGTGCGCAGGGTCTGATAAGGCCCCCAAGGGTCGTTAGGGTTGGTGCTGCGGCGCTCAAGGCCCACAGCATTCAGGGCGCGGGTAATGAGGCTCATGTGCATGTCTCCAGCCACAGCTTGCGGCGGTCTTGGAAGCGTTCGCAAAATCCCATGGAGCGCAGTGCAACCTCTGTATCTGCATAAGCAGGATCTGCGGTCAGCGTGATTTCAGCCAACGTCACATCAACCAGAGTGCGCACAGCAACATCGGCGCGGCGCTCCCACTTCTCACCGTGAGGGTTCACGCGGAAACCAAAAGAGCACCCGCTAACATCGCCGCGCTTAACCAGCTCGGCCACATCACGCCCAACACTGGTATCAGGCAGCTCCAATGTGAAATGAAGGCCGTGGGCATCCTCTCGCAGCTCTAGGGTGTGGGCTTGGGTCGTGCCTAGCACTGCCCCCGTTTGATGGTCGTAGAGCGCACGGATATTGCGGCGGCTCTCCAGACTGCGGCGGAATGCTCCAGGTGCGATCTGCTCCCGGAATTCGCCTAAGTCCGTTTCTCGATTGAATACGGCTGCATAGCCCGTAACCTTGCGGCCTTGGGCTTGCACACCGCCTATAGAGCGAATCTCCATGGCGGCGCTCGCTTTACAGCGCCATGTCGTCAGCAACCACAAACGCCTTGGGATGGCGTACAGCCATATCCATGGTGTGCAGGATGCGGATTAGCACGGCGCCTTTTTCGTAGTGGCCGGGTGCGTAGGGGTTGGCCAGCACTTCGGTGCTGCCCCATTCGCCAATCACCAACTGGCTGAAGTCGCCAGCGATCAGGCGGCCCGTCTTGGTCGTCGTGCCCTGGGCGTCCAGTTGGTTGGTCACGTAGGCGGGCAGGTCAGCCACGCGACCCGCTTGCATCAGGTAGGCAGCGCCAGCCACTGTGTCCTTGAGCGTGGTTTGCAGCTTGGTTGCGGCCTTGGCGTGAGTCACGATGGCATTGGGTGTCACGTTCTCCAGGCCCAGCTTTTCCAGCAGCGCCACGATGCTGGCCCAATTAAGCGTAGCCAGCGATGCGGTCTGAATGCCCACAGTGTTCAAGATGCCCACGGGCTGCTTGGCTGCTGCATCACCGTGGAATGCGGCCTTGTCCACTGCCAAGCTCACCACCTGCGAGAAGTCATCGCGGGTCAGTTGCTCAATGGCGGGATTAGCCTGCTGGATCAGTTGGCGGGACAGGCTAGACAGCGCGCCCACATGCTTGGGTTCCAGTTTGATAGAGCCATAAGCGGCGCTGGATTCGGTCAGGCTGTCACCCTCTGCCAGCCAGTAGGCAGTTGCGGCCCCCGTCTGCTTGGGAATCACGGTATCACCACGCAAACCGGGCAGCACTCGGGCACCCAGCGAACGCACCAGCAGCGAGTTGCGCAGCAGGCCAATGAACTGGTCAGCACGGTAGTCGTCAGGCACCACGGCGGCATTGGTCGTGGTCGTCTGGGTCGAACGCTTTTCAAAGATGCTCGATGGCACCAGCACGCCACCTTTGCGGGCTTCTAAGCCTTGGCGCTTGGCTTCCTGCTGGTACTCAGCCAGGGCACCAGTCACGGCGCGCTGCTCAACCTGGGCGGCGATGGCGTCCAGCACATTAATGCGGCTTTCCATCTGGCGGGCTGCTTTGTCCACGGGTGCACCAGCGGCGCGGCGCTCCATGTCGTCAATGAATTGGGCGCGGGCTTCGTCAGCCTCCAGCGCTGTGATTTCAGCCTTGAGCTTGTCAAAGGCTGCGGCCTTGTCGGCGGTCATCTCGCCATCAGTCAGGGCACGGGCTTGGGCCACCTTGGCGGTGCGGGCTTCGCGGATAGCTGCAATCTGCATATTGGTCTTTCACGTTAGCCCACGATTTCCGGGGCGGTTTGAATAACTGCCAAACGCGGCAAATTAATGCCTAAATTGTCCTGGCTGATATTCAAAAACGCAATTGACGCAATATGTACCGATTAATCACCCATAAATAAAGCCCGCCATAAAGACGGGCTGCTAATTGCTAATTTTGCTAACGCTGCTAATTGAAGATAAAACTATCTAGTCGGTCATTAGCAAAATTAGCAGGATTAGCAATTAGCAAGAGGGTTCGCCTCCCAACCTGAGCTACTCTCTCTTACATAGCCACGCTTTGCAAGCTCCGAAAGTAGCTCATTAATTTTTTGCGCTTTCAATTTTCTAATTTCAGAAGGGCAGCTTTGAAGAATGTGTGCGTTAGTCACATGGCCTCCAGCCTTTAAAATCCAATCAACCATCTTGCGTGGCAATCGCTCAGAATTTACTTGCAGGGCCGACCCCATCAAGCGCAAATGCTCTTGAAGATAAAAGCGTGCAATTTTTATGCCTCCAAGCATTTGCGCTTCTTCGATTTGTGAAACCCCGTTCGATTCCACCATTGCAATCACACCAGCAATTCGCGCAGCTTGCTCTGCGGCTTTAGATGCAAAGGGCCGAATTCCCGAAAACTCTTTTCCTGGCGCTTGCTTTGCTTCCACCTCGTCGTAGAAGTTCACCCAATGCTGGGCTGCTAATGTGCTAATTGCTAATTCCTGCGGTACAAGCTCATAACCGTCACCGTCTGGGTGAACAGTTGGCATGATTCCAAGCAAGGCTTTAAGTCTTTCGTTATAGGCCACGACTTCAGGACGACGCTGCACATTCGCAGGGCGATATAAGCGCGTTCCCGCCAATGTCATAGGCTCAGCTATTAGGCAGCGTGCAAGCAAGCCTTGGTCATTAGCCAACGTATCCCCCATCAACTGATGAAGCAAGACTGGTTGCACTAAAACATGCATAGCCATGCGGCGACCTAACAGACTATTCAACCCCGAGCCAACCCGCAAAGCGCTTAATTCTTCTGCACTCCATGCCTTGAGATAAAACGCCAGCCCTGCCGATCTACGCTCATTAGAAAGCGAGTGGCCGCCCAAAAGCTCACCACCTTCAGCCGTGAAAATTCCAACGTGCGACTGATTTTTAAGTAGCGTAGCTACACCTTCCACCGTTGCGTTGTTAATGGTCAGAGTCTTAGGCGGCGGCGGCTTTGTATCTTTGTCTGAGTTCGCAGCAAATGCCTCATAGCTTTGCATCTGCCGTGTGTACTCGCGGGCCTGATGCTGACGAAACTCATTGACTGCATAGCAGGCGTTCTTATCAACTGCCGTTTTTCTGTCACCAGAAGCAGCACCAGTGATAACAAACAGGCTCAGAGGTGTCTTGTCTCCATGCGGCAGCACTACATCAGCCAGCGCCTGCACCGATAGAGAGGCAGCAGCCAATACACTGCCCGCTGCCAGACTGTCAGGCGCTTGCACATCTTCTGCAATAGCACGCGCAGCATTTCCCAAGATTGACCCCAATGCATCAAATGGGAAGTTCTCAGCCTTTGAACTTTGCACGCTAAAAGGTACAAGCTCGGGCCAATCGCCCTCAGATTTATCCCTCAGCACATCAGTCACCAGCCCACAAGCCCGCAGCACGGTGCGCTGCACATAGTCCTCCCGGTCGTGCTTATCGCGCGCCAGCCCAGAGGCACGCAGCAGACGGGTCATTCGCTCGCAGTCCTTGCCGGTCCACCACGCGAGATGTGCGCACAGTGCGGCGTCTGCACTGCTGCCGTCGTAGGCCGACGTGCTGCTGGGGTATGACTCGGACAGTGCCTCAGCATTGCCCGCCCATAGGTCGGCAAACGTCGCCTTACCGGCAAAGGCTGCGGCGGCGGATACGTGACGGCAAGCGCGGCGCACCAACTCATCGTCATCAGTCGGCCCTGCCCAGCCGTCGCACGGGCCATCAGTCCAGTCGGTCGCGGCTTGGTGCTGGCTGGGCGGGAAGTACTCAGCGACCAGCGCTGCCAGCTCTGGGGGGCTGTGGAATACCGACCCGTCAGGCGTCAGCATGTTACCTGTGAGGGCTACAAACCGGCCGCGTGTGTAGAACTCAACTCCAAGATCATCGCGGCGGTTACTATGCCGCTCGCGATTGCCAACGCCAAATATATGAAGGCCGCGCCCCGAGCTACTGACTTCAATGGCACAGCCCGCAAAGCGTGTGCACATAGACTGAGCAAGGCTAGACCACTCGCCAGAATCAGAAAGTCCATTGTCAATATCCAGAAAAAAGAACGGGTCACTGTCCGAGAAACTGAAAGCCAGCGGTAGTCCAGTCGCGGCGGCGTCCTGGTAGGTCATCCAGCGCGCAGGGTCGGTAGGGTCAACACGGTAGCCTTCGCGGCCGATGGCCTCCTTCTTGAGTTTGCCATTGACCTGCGGGGTTAGGCGGTAATTGAGCCACTGATTGAAAGCTGTGAAGCCCTGCAGGGCGGGAGGGAGGGTTTGGGGCATGGGCGGGCGGGCATTCACAGAAGCGCCTCCTTACCCAAGCTAGTGCGGGTGCGGGTCAGGCTCGCCAAATGCTCGGCCACTGCCTGCCGGGGGTACAGATAGCGATTGCCCAGCAAGATATATGCAGGGCCTTGGCCTCTTTTTCGCCACGCCTCGACCGTGCTATGGGACAGTTTGCCCAGCAGCATCAAGTCGCTTTCTGTGAAGCAGTCCAGCTTTTCTGCCAAAGCGATTAGGCGAGACATTTGCCCATCAGCCTGCACTGTTTGGCCGTCCGTGGCCTGTTGCACCTGTGTATTCATGACCTATTTCCTTTCAGGCGGGGTGCCTAAGTGATCGATAGGTCAAAGGTAATTTTGGGTCTGGGTTTCACAAATTGACGTACCCAATTTTTTAAAACTTTTGCGGATCGTCTCGGCTGAAAAGCGGCCCTCTTCGCGTCTTTCTATTATTTCAGCCGCACTTCTGTCTGATTTGTGTTTTAAGTGAGGTTCATTGCGCCATTCTTTCCAGAGGGCGACCTTGTCAGCCGGGACACTGCGACTCTTTGCAGCAGGCTTCACCCTCTTTTCCGTGGCTACCTCGTCAATCTGGTACACGCGCGCCATCATGCTCATACGCCCAAGCTCGAAGATGTCCTGAAATCCCTCTCCCGGTCTAAACAACTCAGGAGACTTCATAAACACATCAATCCTGCTGCAAAGCTGAAAAATCCTTGCCGCCATCCATACGCCGCTATCAACATCCACCCCTTTAATAGATTGCACATGCTCACGCAAAGCAGCTCCCTCATCCAAATGGCCGCTCAGGCGTGCGGCAGACGCAAAAGTCTCTGCGTCAATGTCGTGTATAGCCAGATACCGGGCTGCCCACTCTCTATACCTAACAGTGGAGCCTCTGAAATAATGGAAAACGTCTGGGTCAATCGACGTGCAACCGTGGGCGTCCTCAATTCGTTTGGAATAGCGCTTTCCCTTTTTCGTAGCCATCACACCCCTCCAGCCTTGATAGCGTTGTGCACGTCCTCGGGCTTGATGGCCGTATAGCGGCGAAGCATCTGCCATGTCTTATGACCCGTCAGCAGTGCCACCTGTGGAATGCCCAGCCCCATGCGGAAAAACTCTGCGGCGGCACGGTGGCGCAGGTCATGAAAATGCAAGTCCTCAATGTCTAGGGCTTGACAGGCGCGTGTAAACGACGCCGAAACGCTGCGCTCGTCATACGGAAAGAGAAACCCTGTGCCCTTTTCCTGAATGAGCGGCTCAACGATGGCCCACGCGGCGGGCAGCAGCGGCACAGTCTGATTGTTGCCGTACTTGTTCTTTGGGTCTTTGCGGTCACGTATCACCACGGTCTTGGCGGCGATGTCCACGTCCTCAACCTCTAACCGTGTGATTTCGCCCTGTCGCATACCAGTTGCCAAGGCAAAGCGGCAAATAGTCTGCATGGGGATTTTCTGGCGGGTCATGCCGGCCCACAGTGCATAGATGGCGTCTAGCTCTTGGTCTGTCGGCTCCCGGTCACGCTCTTGGCCGCGCGTCTTTAGCCCACGATGCACCAGACTGGCACGGGCTTCCAGCGCCAGCCGCTCAGGAATGTCTAGCTGACGGGCATGGCGTCCCCATTTAAGAACGGCTGACAGGAAAGACAGATCAGCGGCAATCGTCACGCCACCAGCCCCGGCTTTCTGGCGGCGGTCGATGAAGTCACGCAGCACTACCGCATTGAGGTTCGCCAGTTTGCCCTTGCCCAATTCGCGCTTGAGCATTTCCAGCGTGGCGGTCTTGGTCTTGCCCACCTTGTCAGTGGTCGATTCCCTGTACTTGTCTATCAAGTCGCCTACAGTCACCGTCTTGGGGATGGGGGCAAAGCCTCCGGCTGCAATATGGTTCGCTTGAGCCTCGATGGCCGTGGCCCATTCGCGTGCCTCGCGCTTAGTTGCGAAGGTAGCACCCCTAGAGATTCCGGCCCTTCGGACTTGAGCGCGCCACTTGCCGGACGGGAGCTGAGAAAATGTCGCCATGTGTGTGCAATCGTGTGCAGTGAGATATGCCCCGATTTTGCACTTTTAAAGCCCCCCGTGTGCATTCCGTGTGCACCTCAGAGTGCACATGAGCAAAAATGACAGTTCAAGAATCTAAAAACATCCAATCAAATCAAGAACATAGCATGTGGCGCATGTCGGTGGCCCCTATGATGGACTGGACAGACAAGCATTGCCGCTATTTCCACCGCCTGCTCAGCCAGCACACCCTGCTCTACACCGAAATGGTGACAACCGGAGCTCTGGTGCATGGCGACGTGGCTCGTCATCTGCGGTTTGAGGCCGAAGAGCACCCCGTGGCATTGCAATTGGGTGGCTCGGAGCCGGCCGATCTGGCGCACAGTGCACGCCTGGGCGAGCAATGGGGCTATGACGAGATCAATCTCAACTGCGGCTGCCCCAGCGAGCGCGTTCAGCGTGGGGCTTTCGGCGCCTGCCTGATGAACGAGGCCGCACTGGTAGCCGATTGCGTAAAGGCCATGGCCGACGTGGTGTCCGTTCCCGTCACTGTCAAGCACCGAATCGGCATCGACAAGATCGAAAGCTACGATTTTGTGCGCGACTTCGTCGGCACCGTTGCCGATGCAGGCTGCCAGGTGTTTGTGGTTCATGCTCGCAACGCCTGGCTCAAAGGCCTCTCCCCCAAGGAAAACCGTGAAATCCCGCCGCTGCGCTACGAAGTCGTGGCACAACTCAAGCGTGACTTTCCGGGCCTGACCATCGCGGTCAACGGCGGCATCAAGACCGACGACATAGTGCAGCAGCAGTTGCAGCAGGTCGATGGCGTCATGGTGGGCCGCGAGGCCTACCACAACCCCTGGTGGATGGCGTCCTGGGATGCTCTTTACTATCAGGATGAGAGCAGAGAGCGTACGCGCGAACAGATCGAAGAGCAGATGGTGCTGTATATGGAATGCGAAGCACGCGAGCATGGCACGCACTGGTATTCGATTGCCCGGCATATGCTGGGGCTGCGCAACGGCCTCGCCGGTGCGCGCCGCTGGCGCCAGGTCTGGAGCGACCACCG
Organism: Comamonas sp. E6; assembly: GCF_001010305.1. Classification (NCBI taxonomy): domain Bacteria; kingdom Pseudomonadati; phylum Pseudomonadota; class Betaproteobacteria; order Burkholderiales; family Comamonadaceae; genus Comamonas; species Comamonas sp. E6. The sequence continues at coordinate 87,684 of NZ_BBXH01000018.1, read as the reverse complement.
TCTCAAGACCCTGCCTGCGCACGAGGTTATGAAGCTGGCCCGCACCAAGCCGAACGAGATCCAGCCGGAACCCGCGGAGCAGATGCTTTGACCTTGCATGAAAAGCTGGCTTCGGTCAGCTTTTTTACTTTCAAGCGCGGCCAAGTCCGGCATGCGTTGCGCAATCCCCGCAGTTGCGCAGTTTGAAGGGAATTCACTACTTCGCATGTCAAACTCTGCTGTTATATTGCACTGCAACATAACCAGCAGAAGTGCGTCCCATGCTCTATCAGATCTACGAAATGCAGCGCGCAATGGTTGAGCCCTTTGCAGACTTTGCCCAGGCCGCCTCCAAGTTCTACAACAACCCCCACTCGGTCTTCAGCCAGGTGCCCCTGGCCCAGCGCATGGCAGCGGGTTTCAACCTCATGTACCGCTTGGGCAAGGACTACGAAAAGCCTGAATTCGATCTGCATAACGTCGAAGTCAACGGCGTGGATGTCACCATCCGCGAGCGGGTGGAGGTCGACAAGCCGTTTTGTGAGCTGCGCCGCTTCAAGCGCTTTTCCGACGATCCAGAAACACTGGAGCTCATGCTCAGCCAGCCTGTGGTGCTGATCGTTGCACCGCTCTCGGGCCACTATGCCACCTTGCTGCGCGACACCGTGCAAAGCATGCTCGGAGGCCACAAGGTCTATATCACCGACTGGAAGAATGCCCGCACCGTGCCGCTGTCCGAGGGCGAGTTCCATCTGGACGACTATGTGAACTACGTGCAGGAATTCATTCGCTATCTGCAAGGGCGCTATGGTCAGTGTCATGTAGTCAGCGTCTGCCAGCCCACGGTGCCCGTGCTGGCGGCCGTCTCGCTGATGGCCAGCCGTGGCGAGGTGACGCCGCTGTCCATGACCATGATGGGCGGCCCCATCGATGCACGCCGCTCACCGACAGCCGTCAACAACCTGGCCGAAACCCGCAGCTATGAATGGTTCGAGAACAACGTCATCTACGAAGTGCCGAACAATTACCCTGGTGCCGGCCGCCGCGTCTACCCCGGCTTTTTGCAGTACTCTGGCTTTGTGGCCATGAATCCCGACCGCCACGCCAACAGCCATTACGACTATTTTAAGGACCTGATCAAGGGTGACGAGGCCAGCGCCGAGCACCACCGCAAGTTCTATGACGAATACAACGCTGTGCTGGACATGGATGCCGACTACTATCTTGAGACCATCGCCACCGTGTTTCAGGAGTACAAGCTGGTCAAGGGCACCTGGGAAGTCAAAAACGAGCAGGGCCAGCCCGAGCTGGTGCGGCCTCAGGACATCCGACACACAGCCTTGCTGACCGTGGAAGGCGAGCTCGACGATATCTCGGGCGCAGGACAGACCCGCGCCGCCCATGATCTGTGTGCCGGCATCGCAGCCGAGGCGCGCCAGCATATCGAAGTCCAAGGTGCAGGCCATTACGGCATCTTCAGCGGTAGCCGCTGGCGCAAGACCGTCTACCCGCAGGTGCGCGACTTCATCCTGTCCCACCAGCCCGCGAGCGCGACAGCCGCCAGCGTCGCAGGCCATCTGAGCAGCGTCAGTGACGACGGAGTAGAGCTGGAAAGCAACGAGGCCCATGCAGACAAGTCTGCCAAGGCTGTAAAAACAGGTCAAAATAGCGCCCCAGCCCTGAAAGGACGCGACTCCCACCGCGCCAGGGCGTAAAGGCTCGCCAGACCAGAATGAACTCATCCATGCCCGTAGCCTCTTCGCTTCAAGCACTGGCTGCGAACATCGATGCAGCCCTGCCCCAGACACAGTGCACGCGCTGCGGCTATCCCGACTGCGCGTCCTATGCCGAGGCCATTGCCAGCGGAGAAGCCGCCATCAATCAATGCCCGCCCGGCGGCCAGGAAGGTGTGCGCCGTCTGGCGACCATCACTGGCAGGCCGGAGTTGCCGCTCAACGCCGAAAACGGCCTGGAAGCACCGCGCACCCTGGCTGTGATAGACGAGGCCTGGTGCATAGGCTGCACGCTGTGCATCAAGGCCTGCCCTACCGATGCGATTCTCGGCGCTAACAAGCGAATGCATACCGTGATTGCCGAGCATTGCACGGGCTGCGAGCTGTGCATTCCCGTCTGTCCGGTCGATTGCATAGAGCTGGTCAATGCCAGCGGCGAGGCCACGGGCTGGTCAGCCTGGAGCGCAGCCCAGGCCGAACATGCCCGCCGCCGCTATGGTGTGCATCGGCAGCGCACGGGCCGCAAGGCCAATGCGCCGGTGCGCACCACGGCACAAACCGCAACTGAACAAGCTGGCGCTCAAGCCGACACACCGTCAGCGCCCGCCACAGACAAAAAAGCCACGCTTGCCGCCATTCTGGCCAAGGCCAAAGCCCAGCGCGCAGGAGCCTGATACCCAATCAGCCTCTGGCGCTTGAAAAAAAGCCTGTGCTCTCAATGCCGCAACAAATCAGTGGCGACAAGTGCCCATCAGGCTTCCATTAGGCACTGACCAGGCTCTTGTAGACGCCGCAGCCCCAGTACAGGCCTGCATGCTTGCAGACATAGGACATCTTGGTCTGCACCTGCTGGTTGCTGGGATTGATGTAGTCGTATTCAACCCAGCCCGGACGAAGCTCGGCCTGGGCCATGATGTCGGCCATCAGGCTACCTCCGTCGATGCCGGGCACATCCTGAACGCGCAGCCCCACTTTGGCCGGATTGCCGCCAAAGGCCCGGTACTCCCCCTCAGAAGACAAGGCAAACACATACATGTCGCGGTCGTGGAATGGCTGCGCAGGATCGGTCACGGTCTGCAGCAGGCTGGCAACACTGGACGAGCTTTTGGCTTGCCGCATGGTCGCATTCACCAGGGCCACCGCCTCCTCGGCTGTACCCTGCTGCAGCCTGAAGCGCGACACCGCATCCGACAGATGCCGGGCGCGCAGCTGTAACTCCTGCGCCTGCTGCAGCGCCTGACCTACCATCTGGGCGTTGTGCTGGGTGATTTCGTCGATCTGACGCACGGCATTGCTGATTTCCTGAAGACCCGAGCTCTGGCTGCTGGCCGTGTCCGCAAGCGTCCCCATATGGGCAACCACATCGTGAATGGCCCGCGTCACGCCCTGGATCTCCTCGCCTGCACTGCGTAACTGCTGCGTGCTCTGGGTGACCTGCTGCACGGTCTCGCCGATCAACTGCCGAATCTCCTTGGCGGCTTCGGCGCTCCGCTGCGCCAGCGTCCGCACCTCACTGGCCACCACGGCAAAGCCACGCCCCTGTTCACCGGCTCTGGCAGCCTCCACCGCAGCGTTCAAGGCAAGAATATTGGTCTGGAAGGCAATGCCGTCAATCACGCCAATGATTTCCCGCATGCGCCCGGCATTGCGCTCTATCAGCTCCACCGACTGCACCGCATGCTGCATGGCTTGGGCGCCCTGATCGGCAGCGGCGCACACGCCGTCAGCGCGGGAATGTGCTGCCTTGCTCACTTCCGCATTGTGCTCAACCGCAGAGGTGAGCTGCTCGACACTGACCACCGTCTGCGCGAGATTGCTCGCCTGCATCTCGGTTCGTTCAGACAAGGCCTGATGGTCCTTGACCATGCCCTGTCCAGCCTGGGCAACCAGGGCCGCGTTGCTGCGAACATCGGCCACCATTGCCGACAGCGCATGTACCATGGACTTGGTAAGGCTTGATGCGGAAAGTCCTTGTTGCGGCTCTCCGGCAACGCCAAGACTCAGGTCTCCATGAGCGACTCTTTCCAGAGCCAGCTGCATGTCCTGCCACTGCTGCTGCCAGCTCTTGTGAAGAGCACCGACCCACAACAGCACTCCCATGATCCACAGCAGCAACCAGCCCAGCTGCCATGTTCCGCTCAGGCCCAGCAAGGGCAAAACAGGCCCAGCCAGCAGCCATGGCAGCCCCGACCACAGCAGTCCGGAATTCCTCATTCGTACGCGGTTTTTTTTGTCGGGCAAGATGCGCTTTTGCATTGCCTGTCTCCATTCGTTTTTTGTGGTCGACTTCGTTTGCTGAGCTTGCAGCCTGCTCACGGTAGCCCTTTGCTCTGTCATCCAGCTTACGTAACAAATTGCAATTTACGGTGCCTGCAAACCCGCAAAATCGAAACCATGAGCACTGTTTTCTCATGCGAAAATGGCATCAGCCCATAATGTGTCACTATGAATCCCCTGCTCTCGCGCTTACAGCCTTATCCGTTTGAACGCCTTCGCCAACTGTTTGCCTCTGCCCAGCCGCCCGAGGGCCTGCGCCCCATCAGCCTGGGCATCGGAGAGCCGCGCCATGCCACGCCGGCGTTCATTGAAAAAGCACTGAGCAGCGAACTCCAGGGCCTGTCCGTTTACCCCGCCACAGCCGGTCTGCCGGCGCTGCGCCAGGCCTGCGCGCAATGGGCCAACCGGCGCTACGGCATAGAGCTTGATGCAGCGACCCAGGTTCTGCCCGTCAATGGCTCGCGTGAAGCCCTGTTTGCCTTTACCCAGGTGGTGGTGGACAGCACCCGAGCCGGTGCGCGCGTCATCTGCCCCAATCCCTTCTATCAAATCTACGAAGGTGCGACGCTGCTGGCCGGGGCCACCCCCTATTACGCCGCCAGCGATGCCGCGCGCAACTTCGCCGTGAACTGGGATGCCGTGCCCGAGGAGGTATGGCAGAACACGCAGATGATTTTTGTCTGCTCTCCCGGCAACCCCACGGGCGCCGTGATGCCGCTGGGCGAATGGGAGAAGCTGTTCGCCCTGTCCGACAAGCATGGCTTTGTGATTGCCAGCGACGAGTGCTACAGCGAGATCTACTTCCAGGAGGAAGCTCCGCTGGGCGGCCTGGAAGCGGCACAAAAGCTCGGTCGCCATGATTTCAAGAATCTGGTGATGTTCACCAGCCTGTCCAAACGCAGCAATGTGCCCGGACTGCGCAGCGGCTTTGTGGCAGGCGATGCGGCCCTGCTCAAGTCCTTCCTGCTCTACCGCACCTATCACGGCGGCGCCATGAGCCCCGTGGTGCAGACGGCATCGATTGCCGCCTGGGGCGACGAGGTCCATGTGCAGGAAAATCGCCGTCTCTACCGCGAGAAGTTTGCCCAGGTCACACCCGTGCTGTCCAGGGTCATGGATGTGAAGCTGCCCGATGCCAGCTTCTACCTCTGGGCAGGCATTCCGCCGCAATTGGGCATGGATGATGCACAATTCACCAAGGAGCTGTATATTCATACAGGTGTGACAGTTTTGCCGGGAAGCTATCTGGCACGTGAGGCCCATGGCTTCAACCCCGGAGCCAACCGCATTCGCATGGCTCTGGTGGCCGAGACGGCAGAATGCCTGGAAGCAGCTCAGCGCATTGCCCGGTTCATCGAGTCGCGCATACGCTGATTTCCACCCCAGCGCCTGCCCGGTGCAGGCCTTTATGACTTAACGATTCACCTCAACTTTCGATCCTTGACCGAAAACATCATGACGCAACAACTGCAATCCATCATCGACAACGCCTGGGACAACCGTGCCACTATTTCGCCTTCCGCCGCCCCCAAGGAAGTGGTGGATGCCGTGGAGCACGTGATTGCCGAACTCAATGACGGCAAGCTGCGCGTGGCCAGCCGCGAAGGCGTGGGCCAGTGGACCGTGCACCAGTGGATCAAGAAGGCCGTGCTGCTGTCCTTCCGTCTCAAGGACAATGCCCTGATCAACGGTGGCGCCCTGAACTTCTTCGACAAGGTTCCCACCAAGTTCGAAGGCATGAGCGAAGCCGAGATCGCCGCCACCGGCGTGCGCGTGGTACCTCCTGCCGTGGCCCGTCGCGGCTCCTTCATCGCCAAGGGCGCGATCCTGATGCCTTCCTATGTGAACATCGGCGCCTATGTGGACGAAGGCACCATGGTCGACACCTGGGCCACCGTGGGCTCCTGCGCTCAAGTAGGCAAGAACGTGCACCTGTCGGGCGGCGTGGGCCTGGGCGGCGTGCTTGAGCCCCTGCAAGCCAACCCCACCATCATTGAAGACAACTGCTTCATCGGCGCCCGCTCCGAAGTCGTAGAAGGCGTGATCGTGGAAGAGAATTCCGTTCTGGGCATGGGCGTGTACATCGGCCAGTCCACGCCCTTGTTCAACCGCGAAACCGGCGAAATCACCTACGGCCGCGTGCCCAGCGGCTCGGTGGTGGTCAGCGGCAACATCCCCAAGCAGACCAAGGATGGCAAGGACTACTCCATGTATGCCGCCATCATCGTCAAGCGCGTGGATGCACAGACCCGCTCCAAGACCAGCATCAACGACCTGCTGCGTGACTGATGGGCGCTTGGCCACGCTTGCTCTGCCTTGATGCAGACACCGCCATGGCCGCCCCCGCTCACAAGCCTGCCCGCTCCCGAGCGTGCAGGCTTTTTTCATGCTGGAAATCAGCTTTGCGCATCAAGCGCGACCTGCACCGAGTTGACACACGCTAACATGCGTGCACAGAGAGGCTGAGCGAAAAAGGATGAAGAAAAAATGAGCACCATGGAAAAAATTCTGCGTCTGATGTCCGAAAAAAAGGCTTCGGACGTCTATCTCTCCGCCCGTGCGCCGGCGCTGATCAAGATCAACGGTATCTGCATCCCCATCAACAATCAGGAGTTGCCGGTCGAAGCTCCGCTGGCCTTGCTCTCCGAAGTCGTCAAGCCGGAAGCCATAGAGGAGCTCAAACAGACGGGCGAGCTGAACATGGCCATTCCCATGAGCGGCATAGGACGTTTTCGTATCAGCGCCATGCGCCAGCGTGGCTCCTACGCAGTTGTCGTGCGCTTCATCTCGCAGCAGGTGCCCTCGCGCGACAGCCTGAACCTGCCGTCCATTGTCAGCGAACTGGTCATGGAAAAGCGCGGCCTGGTGCTTGTCGTTGGCGCCACGGGCTCGGGCAAGAGCACGACACTGGCGACCATGATCGACGAGCGCAACGACACGCTCACTGGCCATATCCTCACGGTGGAAGATCCCATCGAATACCAGTTTCGCAACAAGAAATCCATCGTCAACCAGCGTGAGGTCGGCACCGATACCAGTACCCTCGCAACCGCACTCAAGAATGCGCTGCGTCAGGCACCCGATGTGATTCTGATCGGCGAAATCCGCGACCGCGAGACCATGTCGGCCGCACTGGCCTATGCCCAGTCCGGCCATCTGTGCCTGGCAACCCTGCATGCCAACAACAGCTATCACACGCTCAATCGCATCCTGTCCTTCTTCCCCGAGGAGGTACGCCCCAGCATGCTGGGCGAGCTGGCCGCCTCGCTCAAGGCCGTGATCTCTCAGCGCCTGGTCCGTACCGTTACCGGCACCCGCGTGCCGGCCGTGGAAGTCATGCTCAATACCAAGCTCATCAGCGACATGATCGTCAAGGGCGACTTCGGTGGCGTGAAGGAGGCCATGGAAAAATCCATGGCCGAAGGCTCGCAGACCTTCGAGGACGCACTGGCAGCCCTGGTGCGCAGTGGCACAATTGAGCGCAGTGAAGCGCTGGCCTATGCCGACTCGCCCACCAATCTGATGTGGCGCATGGATAATGACGTCAGCCACGCGGCCACTGCTGCCAACGCCCCGGCCGTCACCGATGTGACTCTGCCCGGCGATGACGATATGCCGTCCTTCACGGAAATCACCCTGGATGTCAGAACCGCCTGAAGCCGCCAGCCAAGGCGGCATAGGCATTGTTTTAGTTTGAAGCCCCCTCCATGTCCCGGACACTGCAACTGACCGAGCAGCTCATCAGCCTGCCCTCCGTCACCCCCGAAGATGCTGGCTGCCTTGAGCTGCTCGCCGATGCCCTGACACCCATGGGATTTACCTGCGAGCGGCTGGACAGCGGCCCCGCAGACTTCCGCGTACAAAACCTGTGGGCAAAGCGCGCTCCTGCGATTTCTCAGTCTACGCAAGGTGCTATCAATTCAGATAGGCCTGTGCTGGTCTTTGCCGGCCATACCGATGTGGTGCCACCCGGCCCGCTCAAGGAATGGACCAGCCCGCCTTTCGTGCCCATGCACCGCGACGGCAAGCTCTACGGCCGTGGTGCCAGCGACATGAAGACCTCCATCGCCGCCTTTGTCGTGGCGCTGGAGGAGTTTTTGCAGACCACACCCGAGCCTGCCTTCGACATCGCCCTGCTGCTGACCAGCGACGAGGAAGGCCCCTCGATCGACGGCACCAAGGTCGTGGTCGAAGAGCTGCGCCAGCGTGGCGAGCGCCTGGACTGGTGCATCGTGGGCGAGCCCACCTCGGTCAAACAGACCGGCGACATGATCAAGAACGGCCGCCGCGGCACCATGAGCGGCAAGCTCACCGTCAACGGCGTGCAAGGTCATATCGCCTACCCGCAACTGGCACGCAACCCCATTCACGAGGCCTTGCCCGCACTCGCAGAACTCGCGGCCACGGTCTGGGACCGCGGCAATGCGTTCTTCCCGCCCACCAGCTGGCAGATCAGCAATATCCATGGCGGCACGGGCGCCAGCAACGTCATTCCCGGTCACGTGGTGATCGACTTCAATTTCCGCTTCTGCACCGAGTCCAGTTCCGACTCCCTGCAAAAGCGCGTACATGAAATCCTGGACCGCCATGGCGTCGAATACTCGCTGGTCTGGACCGTGGGCGGACAACCTTTTCTGACCACACCGGGCACCCTGGTGCAGGCCGTGCAGGCCGCCATCAAGGATGAAACCGGACTGGATACCGAGCTGTCCACCACGGGCGGCACCAGCGATGGCCGCTTCATCGCCCAGATCTGCCCTCAGGTTATCGAGATGGGCCCGCCCAATGCCAGCATCCACAAGATCGACGAACACATCGCCGTAGCCGATATCGAGCCCCTGAAAAACATCTACCGCAAGACTCTGGAACAACTCCAGCGCCAGCAGACCGCACCCTAGACCGCATGAGTACTACCAGCACAACCCTGATCTCCGGCAACACCGTTGCCGAACTGATTGCCAGCGGCACCCAGGCGCTCACCGCTGCCGGCGTGGCTTTTGGCCACGGCACGGCCACGGCCGAAGACGAAGCGGCCTGGCTGGTGCTCTGGAAGCTGGGCCTGCCCCTGGACAGCGAACTCACGCCCGGCGCTCCGGAATCTATAGCAAATCAGCCTGTATCTCTTGATGCACAAGCGCAGACAGCTACTCTTTTTGAAGAACGTATCCGCAGCCGCAAGCCCGCAGCCTATCTGACGAACGAGGCCTGGCTGGTGGGTGTGCCCTTCTACATCGACGAACGCTCCATCGTGCCGCGCAGCTTCATCGCTGAGTTGCTGGCCGACGGCAGCATCGACGGTTGGCTGTCCGACAAGACCGTGCAGGTGCTCGACCTGTGCACTGGCAACGGCTCCCTGGCCTGCCTTGCCGCCATGGCCTATCCCGAAGTCCGGGTGACCGGTGCCGATATATCGACCGATGCCCTGGCCGTCGCCCGCATCAATGTGGACAAGCACGGGCTGCAGGATCGCGTGACGCTGCTGGAAAGCAACGGCATGAGCCAGGTGCCTGGCCCCTGGGATCTGGTACTTTGCAACCCGCCCTACGTGAACTCCGACAGCATGGGCAAGCTGCCTGCCGAGTACCAGGCCGAGCCCGAGCTGGCCCTGGCCGGCGGTACCGACGGCATGGACTTCATCCGCCGACTGCTCGAGGACTTGCCAGCGCGCCTGAACAAGGACGCCGTGGTGGTGCTGGAGATCGGCAATGAAAAGCCGTACTTCGAGGCCGCCTTCCCCGATCTGCCAGTGTTCTGGCTCGACACCAGCTCGGGTGACGAGCAGGTGCTGCTGATTACCGAAGAGGCGCTGCGCCACTGGTCCGAGGGCAATACCGCCGCCTTGCAGCTGTAAGTTCTTCGTTCCGTATCCAAGGCACAGGCTGCTCAAAGCCTTGTGCCTTTTTCTCTATGCAGGTCTTTGAACAAGCGCTCAAGCACGCTTGACCGCGCTCGGATAGCGAAAACCGCCGCCCGCAATCTGCAGACCATCGCGCCTGCCTGCAAAGAAGCGGGCATTGAGCTGCGCAGGCCCCAGATCCTCTTCCATCTCGAAGCCCGCCGCGCCCAGCAGCTCTGCCATGCCCTGCGGCGTGCTGGATGCATGCCACGGTTCAGCAGACCAATGCTGTCGTAGTGATACAAGGTGCGCACGCTCTCGCCTGCACGCTGGGCCACTCCTCCGGTCGTGAGATCGGTGCCTGTCATGGAAATCGAATGCCCGGACGACTGGAGCCAGCCGGGCTCGTTTGCGGCTACAAGACTCAGTACGACATCATGCGTGTCGCCAGCTTGGAGATGGGTGTGCGTATCATGCCTTCCACGCGAGCTGGCAGCAGCATGGGCTTGAGCAGCATGCGCACGGCAAGATCGGCAGGCAGGCGACGGCTGACCAGCTCGTAAATGCGCTGGGCCATGTCTTCGAAGCGAGTGCTGCTATCGGAGAAATAAGGACCCTTGTGCGCCCAGACATGACGCAGCGCGATATCCGAATCGCTCTCTCTCAACTCCTTGAGACGACCATACAGTGCCTTGGCAATGCGCGTGCGGCCCACAGGCGCCTGCTGCTGCAGCTCCTTGAAGTACTTGAGGAAATGCTTGAAGTGGTTGACCTCGTCGTTGCGGATATTGCCCAGCAACTCGCTCAGAACCGGCTCATCGCTGAGTTCGCGCAAGGTGTGATAGTAGGCCGTGGTGCCTGTCTCCACCACACAGCGCGCCACCATTTCCAGGCGCGGGTCGGGGTAGAGCTCCTCCATGGTGCACAGCTGCGAATATTCGGCAAAAAAGCTGTCGTAGGCTTGCTGCCAGGGAAACTCCGGCCACACGGCTTCCACATAGGCCCGTAGCGCGCGTCCGTGCTGCAGTTCTTCGGACTCCCATTGATCCTTGAGCCAGACCGCGATCTCGGGCCAGGCAGCGTAATGCTCGGCCAAGTTGGCCGCGTAGGTATCCGAGCCGGTTTCGATGAACGAGGCACTCATCAGCAAGAAGAACAGGTCCTGGTTGTACTCTATGGCAGTGCGATCGATGGCAGAGAAGTCAATGTCTTCAATGCGCCAGTGGGCAGAGCCTTTTCTGCTCGGGGTGGTTGAAGGTGAAGAGAGGGACACGTTTTGCTGCATCAGTTGTAGGACCGACATACTTAATCTGTCGGACTTCAGACTTAGAGATATGCCATCTTGTCGACATTTGGCCCTTACGCCATGTCAGATTACACCGACATTACAGGAGACTAACAATTCTTCAAATAGCCTTCTACAGGCTTTCATACCGACCTTCAAGCTGATTTTTTGAGTTGCGATCATGGATCTTCGCGGACTCCGCTATTTCATCACCGTGCGGGAGTCTGCACCCAGGCCCCAAGCGCGTGAACATGAGCTGAAATTCACCGAAACGATGATGGAGCGTATAGGTCTTCAAGCCATATGAAAGCTCGGACAGACCTGCCACAACCGGGCACCGCTACCGCCCTGCTCATTCCCTCAAGCTCCTGAGCCTGAGGGCATTCGCGGATAATCGACCCCAGTCATGATCAGTCTCAAGAACATCACGCTGCGCCGCGGCACCAAAGTCCTGCTCGACCAAGTCAGCACCACCATCAACCCCGGAGAGTCTGTCGGCCTTGTCGGCCGTAACGGTGCAGGCAAGTCCAGCCTGTTCGCCCTGCTCAATGGCAGCATCAGCGAAGACGGCGGTGATTTCTTCATCCCTCCTCAGTGGCGCATGGCACAGGTAGCCCAGCACATGCCGGAAACCGACGAATCAGCCACCCGGTTTGTTCTGGATGGCGACACGCGCCTGGCCGAACTGAACGCCCAGTTGGCTGCCGCCGAAGCCTCAGGCGATGGTATGGAAATCGCCCAGGCCTATGTGGATCTGGCCGATGCAGGTGCGCATGATGCTGAATCACGCGCGCAAGCCCTGATTCTGGGTCTGGGCTTCAAGGTGTCCGAGCTGGATCATCCCGTCAACAGTTTCTCGGGCGGCTGGCGCATGCGTCTGCAGTTGGCCCGTGCACTGATGGCTCCCAGCGATCTGCTGCTTCTGGACGAACCCACCAACCACTTGGACCTGGATGCCCTGGTCTGGCTGGAGGCCTGGCTCAAGCGCTATAGCGGCACGATGATCGTCATCAGCCACGACCGCGAATTCCTGGACGCCATCACCAACGTCACACTGCAGATCCAGGGCGGGCAGATCAACCGCTACGGCGGCAATTACTCGCGCTTTGAAGAACTGCGTGCCCAGCAGCTGGAGCTGCAGGCGGCCAGCTTCGCCAAGCAGCAGGAAAAAATGGCCCATCTGCAGAAGTTCATCGACCGCTTCAAGGCCAAGGCCAGCAAGGCCAAGCAGGCACAAAGCCGGGTCAAGCAGCTCGAGCGCATGGAAAAGGTCGGGCCGGTACTGGCCGAAGCCGAGTTCACCTTCGAATTCAAGGAACCCGCCAATCTGCCCAACCCCATGCTGGCGATTACCGATGCCAGCTTCGGCTATGAGGACGAAGACGGCAGGCAGACCACCATCTTGCGGGGCGTCAACCGCTCCGTGCTGGCAGGCCAGCGCATCGGCATCCTCGGGGCCAACGGCCAGGGCAAGTCGACCCTGGTCAAGACCATCGCCCGCGAGATGAAGGCGCTGGCCGGCACCGTCACCGAAGGCAAGGGCCTCAATATCGGCTACTTTGCCCAACAGGAACTGGACGTTCTGCGCCCCGGTGAGAACCCGCTGGAGCACATGACACGTCTGGCCAGGGAGCTCGGCGCTGCCGCACCCGCCGCCAGCCGCGAACAGGACTTGCGCAACTGGCTGGGCACTTTCAACTTCAGCGGCGACATGGTCAAGCAGTCTGTGGGCAGCATGAGCGGTGGCGAAAAAGCCCGTCTGGTACTGGCCATGATCGTCTGGCAACGCCCCAATCTGCTGCTGCTGGACGAGCCTACCAACCACCTGGACCTGGCCACGCGCGAAGCGCTGGCCATGGCGCTCAACGACTTCGACGGCACCGTGATGCTGGTCTCCCACGACCGTCACCTTCTTCGCGCCGTATGTGAAGACTTCTGGATGGTGGGCCGCGGCGTTGTCGGCCCGTTCGACGGCGACCTGGACGACTACCAGCGTTATCTGCTGGAGGAGTCCAAGCGCTTGCGTGAAGAAGCACGCAATGCCGAACAGCAGGCCAACAGCACGCCAGCGGTGCAAACTCCGGTAGAACTCAAGCCAGTTACGCCTGAAGCCCCTTCTACAAAAGCGCTGGACGCTCTGAAAACAGAATCATTCCCTGACACCGTGGCTGACCCCAAGGAAGCCCGTCGCCTCGCCGCTGCAGCTCGCCAGCAACTGGCCGAAAAGACCAAGCCCTTCAAGAAAGAGCTGGAACAGATCGACAAGACGCTGCCCAAGCTCAATGCCCAGCGCGGCGCGCTGGAGGAAAAGCTGGCCACGCCCGGACTATCCGGTGGCGATATCGTGGAAGCGGGCAAGCAGCTGAGTGCCGTCAACGCTGAAATCGATCAACTGGAAGAGCGCTGGCTGGAGCTTTCGGAGCAGATCGAAGCCCTGACCACCGAAACCTGCTAAGCCCAGGAAAAGCCCTGCCATTGACCAGCTTTGGCAGGGCGCTCTTCATTTTGAACATGCATGCCGGCTGCTGAAAACATCAGCAAACGCGAGTTGCATTTTCTTGCGCTGTTGATTCAGCTTCTTGTCAACCTGCAGTTCAGGCCAGGCGTTGAACCACTCAAAGGAGTGAACTGCAATGACCACCACTGTTACCGACACCGCCAAAGCCCAGCCCGCACAGGCCGCAGCAGCTATGTCTCTGATGGCTTGGCCCTGGGACGAACGTGATCGCAAGCGTGCCCCCGCCTTTGCAGCCTGATTATCACTGGATAAAAGAACAGGTAAAAAATTTCCAAAAAGCTGTCAACGAGCTGAATCCGTCAGACGTTAAACAGACATACAGGAGAGATTCCAATGCAAACCACGAACATCATGTCCATCTGGCCCGAAGACGAGCGCGATCGCAAGCGCTAAGCGCTCGCCGCGCAACACTGTGCAGACCAAAGCGCAGTGTGTTGCAGCCAGGTGCCCGGGCAGTCGGCACTGATAGGCCAAAGAAGCATCAGCCTTGCTGCCCTGCACTCAACCAGTCGCTTTGCAAAGCGACACAGAAACCCAAGACCCGCATGAATGATCTCTGCGGGTTTTGTCATTTGGGCATCGTCCCGCTCTTTGCCTGCAGGGAAAAGCAGCAGCGACATGAAAAAAGGAGCCTGAGCTCCTTTTTGCCGAATGCCTGAAAAGGCTTAGTGCATATGCAGGCCGCCGTTGACCGCAAAGTCCGCACCTGTGGAATAGCTGCCCTCTTCCGAAGCCAGCCAGGAGATGATGGAGGCGATCTCCGCAGGCTCGCCCAGACGCTTGACGGGTACGCCCGCCACGATCTTTTCGAGCACGTCGGGACGAATTGCCTTGACCATATCGGTGCCGATGTAACCAGGGCTGACTGTATTCACGGTCACACCCTTGGCAGCCAACTCTTGAGCCAGCGCCATGGTGAAGCCATGCATGCCGGCCTTGGCAGCCGAGTAGTTGGTCTGTCCGGCCTGTCCCTTGGCGCCGTTGACCGAGCTGATGTTGATGATTCGGCCCCAGCCCTTTTCCACCATGTCTGCCACCACCTGCTTGGTGACGTTGAACATGGAGTTGAGGTTGGTTTCGATGACCGACTTCCAGTCGTCCGGCGTCATCTTGACGAACATGCGGTCGCGGGTGATACCCGCGTTGTTCACCAGTACATCGATGTTGCCGTGCTCTGCCTTGGTCTGGTTGAAGGCTTCGACGGTGGATTCCCAATCCCCCACATTGCCAACCGAGGCATAAAACGTGTAACCCAATTGCGCCTGCTCGTCCAGCCACTTGCGGTAGTCGCGCGATGGTCCGCAACCCGCGATCACCTTGAAGCCATCCTTATGCAAACGCTGGCAGATTGCGGTACCGATACCGCCCATGCCCCCCGTGACGTACGCTACTTTCTGACCCATTCATCTCTCCTGTCAATCAATGGTTATTTCACGATCACACTATCAACGATAAGAATTCTGAGGAATTGCTTATCGTTTTGAACGCCACACACCCTGCACGCTGGCCATGCCAGTATGCAATCGAGTAGGTCCGAATGAACCCGCTTTCGCCGTGGTTTACCTCGTGATCTTCCCTAGGGTCGATGGGAGGCTGGCATCAGCGGGCTTCCCAGACTGCGCCGGCCTTCAGGAGCACCGGAGCAGTCTGCAATCCTGAAGCCTCAGCAGGCTTCCACAGCCATAGCAACACCCATGCCACCGCCGATGCACAGGCCGGCCAGGCCCTTCTTGGCACCGCTGCGCTGCATTTCATGCAGCAGCGTCACCAGAATGCGGCAGCCCGATGCACCAATGGGGTGACCGATGGCGATGGCACCGCCGTTGACGTTGACCTTGGCGGTGTCAATGCCCAGATCCTGATTCACCGCGCAGGCCTGTGCGGCAAAGGCTTCGTTGAGTTCGAACAGGTCCACATCGGCAGCCTTCCAGCCGGCGCGATCCAGCGCCTTGCGCGTGGCATAGACAGGACCCAGGCCCATGACCTCTGGAGCCAGGCCGCTGGTGGCATAAGACACGATCTTGGCCAGGGGCTTGAGGCCCAGTGCCTTGGCCTTGGCCGCCGTCATCACCACCACGGCGGCGGCGCCGTCGTTCAGACCCGAGGCATTGCCGGCCGTCACCGAACCTGCCTTGTCGAAAGCGGGCTTGAGGGTGGCCAGTACATCGGCATTGGTCTTGCGGTTGACGTATTCGTCACTGTCGAACACGATGGGGTCACCCTTGCGCTGGGGAATGCTCACGGGAACGATTTCGTCCTTGAACTTGCCAGCATCCTGCGCGGCCGCAGCCTTTTGCTGGCTGGCCAGCGCCAGCGCATCCTGCTGCGCGCGGCTGACGTTCTTTTCCTTGGCCACGTTCTCGGCAGTGATGCCCATGTGGTATTGGTTGTAGACATCCCACAGACCGTCCACGATCATGGTGTCCACCATCTTCCAGTCACCCATACGCTGGCCGTCACGCGAATTGGGCACGGCATGGGGCGACAGGCTCATGTTTTCCTGGCCTCCGGCAACCACGATTTCGCTGTCTCCCGTTGCCACGGCCTGAGCCGCCAGCATCACGGCCTTAAGGCCGGAGCCGCAGACGGCATTGATCGTCAGCGCAGGTGTCTCCTTGGCAATGCCGGCCGCCATCATGGCCTGACGCGCAGGATTCTGCCCGGCCGCGGCCGTCAACACCTGACCCATGATGACTTCACCGACCTGGTCCTTGCCCACCTTGGCACGAGCCAGAGCCTCGGAAATCACGGTCGCACCCAGCTGGGTTGCAGGAATCTTGGCCAGAGAGCCGCCGAACTTGCCGACCGCCGTACGCACGGCGGAAACGATAACGATGTCTTCCATTGCTGACGAACCTTTCTAGGTTTCTTACAAGTGATGCATGCGTGCGGGTTGCATCCTGTTCATCGTGCCACCCGCCGCTTCCTATCACGGTGCGAGCCTTGTTTGCTGCACCGCAATATGGAACTGATTGTGCCTCAGGCCTCGCTCAGGCTTTTGACAGAACGTAGCGACCCGGAGCATCTTCGATGGCTTCATAGGCACGTGCACGACCATAGCTCTTGGGAGCCGCGAGCTGCTTGCCTGCATGGCTGCCCAGCCAGGCACTCCAGTCCGTCCACCAGCTGCCCGGATACTCCGTGGCCTCGGCCAGCCAATCGTTGAAGGCCTCAGGAAACTCGCCATCCTCACGCAGCCAGTGGCTGCGCTTGTTCTTGGCCGGTGGGTTGATGACGCCGGCGATATGGCCGGAGGCACCCATCACGAAACGACGCTCACCGCCCAGTACCTGCGACGAGGCATAGGCCGCCGCAACAGGAACGATGTGGTCCTCGCGCGAGCCGTAGATATAGACCGGCATCTTGAGCTGGCTCATGTCGATCTTCTCGCCGCACACGGTCAGCACGCCGGGCTTGATCAGGTTGTTCTCCAGGTAGAGATTGCGCAGATACCAGGCGTAGAACGGGCCGGGAAGATTGGTGGAGTCGCTGTTCCAGTAAAGCAGATCGAATGGCGGCGGTGTCTCGCCCTTGAGGTAGTTGCCCACCACATAGTTCCAGACCAGATCATTCGGGCGCAGAAAGCTGAAGGTGGATGCCATGTCCTGGCCCTTCATCAGCCCGCCTTTGCCCATTTGCATCTCACGCAGGCGCACCATGTTTTCATCAATGAAGATGTCCAGAATGCCTGTGTCGCGGAAGTCGATCAGCGTGGTCAGCAGCGTCATGCTGGCTACGGGAAAAGCATGGGCCTCCACCTTGGCCGCAGCAGTTTTGCTGCCCGTCTTTGCAGCCGCAGCGCGGCTGCGGGGCTTGGCAGCTTGCGGCTGTCCATGCTCGCGGGCATGGCGTGCAGCCAGCACTGCCATGGCAGTGGAGAGCATGGTGCCGCCCACACAGAAACCCAGCACATTGATCTGCGGCGCCTCGCAGATATCCTGAACCGTGCTCACAGCCTTGAGCACGCCATCTTCGATGTAGTCATCCCAGCTCTTGTGCGCCTGGCTTTCGTCGGGATTGCGCCAACTGACCACAAAGGTGCGATGCCCCTGGCTGACGGCATAGCGAATCACGGAGTTGTCCGGCTGCAAGTCCAGAATGTAGAACTTGTTGATGCAGGGCGGCACCATCAGAAAAGGCTTCTCGAATACCTTGGCAGTCAGTGGCTTGTATTCGATGAGCTGGAACAGCTCGTTCTCGAAAACCACCGCGCCTTCGGTGGTCGCCACGTTCTTTCCCACGGTGAACAGGCTTTCGTCGGTCATGGAGACATGGCCCTGGCGCATGTCGGCCAGCAGATTGGCAATACCCTGAGCCAGGCTCTCGCCCTTGGTTTCAACAACCTTGTTGAGCGCATCGGCGTTCAGTGCCAGAAAATTGCTGGGCGCCATGGCTGCCACCCATTGCTCGACCGCAAAACGCACGCGATTGCGTGTTTTTTCATCGCCCTGCACCGCTTCGGCCATACCGGTCAGCATGCGACTGCCCAGCAGGTAGTTGGCTGCGGCCATCGATGCAACGGGATTGGCGCTCCACTCTGGCTTGGCAAAGCGCTTGTCCTTGGACAGCAGGGCCTGAATCTGTTTGCCATCTGCCAACGACTGCACCGACTGCAGGTATTCCTGCTGCAGCCCCTGCAGTTTGGCCGCATCGAACTGCACCGCTTGAGCCGACCCCGTTGCCATCTGGGGCATGGCCGATTGCATGGCATCCATGATTCCAGCCCAAGGGTTGGGTGCGGCCCCCAGACCTGGCATGGCGCTGAGCCCCATGGGAGCACCGGACTGCATCTGCTGAAGCGTTTGGAGGCTCTTGCTCCAATGCTCCTGCCAGAATTGTTGAATGGATTGGCCAGCTTGGCCCCAGCTCGGGTCAAAATTCATGCTTACATCCTAGTCAAGGCAAGCGACCGGCGATCTCAGGGTCTGGGGACGCTTGCGGAATCTGCAATACGGCTCACACGGCGGCATTGTCACCTATGTGCCAGGCAGTTCCGACAAGAAGCGGCCTCATTTTGCCGTTATGAAGCTGTTTTGACACAAAACAACCCGAAGCCAGCATGCTTTCTGGCTCACTACAGAAACACCATGTACCTCATTGCCATCGCCTGGATGTACGTTGTCGTGATGATGACGATCGCCGAGGCAGCCAGCCCCGGCGGCACCCTGCTGGGTGCATTTTTCACCTTCGTGCTCTACGGTCTGCTGCCGCTTTCCATCGTGCTCTACATACTGGGCACGCCGGCCAGAAAGCGCCGCCTCAAAGCCCGGCAGGAACAGGAAGCGCTAGCTGCAGAACACGTGCCTCCCAGCCCCGGCTCAGGCATCGCGCCAGATGCTGGCAGCCAGCCGCCCGCTGCCGCCCAGACGAGCGGCGTCGCGCCGGTGCGAGAAGAAACGTGATGCATTGCTGACCGTGCACCAGGGCCGGCTGCCATCGTTGCCGAAGATTGCAGCAATGCCCAATGCAGCAAGCCTCTGGCGTGCCAGTTGCGCCAGATCGGCCAGATATTTGATGCTGCTGCCCGGTACAGGCACAAAGTGTCGTGCCGCATCGGCGTCATGCGCCACGAAGATATCGCGCACTTCGGCCCCCACTTCAAAGGACTCGGAACCTATGCATGGGCCCAGCCAGGCCTGAGTGCGGGCGGCAATCCGGGACGGCTTCGTGTCGGCCGCCGAAAGCGATTGCTGCGCCTGCACTTTCCGGGAAAAAGACTCGAAAAGCATCTCCAGCACACCGCCGTGCAACGGCCCCTCAGACTGCTGTCTGCCGGGCGGCATGCCGGCCAGACCACGCCAGCCCGCATGGGCCGCGCCCACGACCAGCCCCGAATCATGGGCCAGCAACACGGGCAGACAGTCCGCCACCATGACGGTGCAGACCACGCCTGCATCATCGGTCACGCAGGCATCGAAGGCCGCACCATTGGACTCGGCCACATTGCCTGCGTCCAGCGTCAGCACGTCCACGCCATGCACCTGCTGCAAGTACGCCGTGCAGGCACCAGGGGTGCGGGCCTGCAGCGCCGCATTGAACAGTTCACGGTTGCGGCGCACGTGAGCGGGGTTGTCGCTTACGTGGTCGCCCAGGTTCATGCTGCCCCAGGGTGCCTGACTGACGCCGCCCTCGCGCGAGGTGCAGATGGCATGCACGCCGGGCAGAGCCGGCCAGTCCGGGACCAGCCAGGAGTCAGGCCAGAGGTCCGGTGGACCCGGCCTATAGGTCTCGCTCATGACGCCCTCTTCACTCAGCATCCGGACAGGCCGAAGGATGGGCCTGCTGGAAAGCCGGCAAGGCGTTGCACCGCTCGACCACGTCCATCAGGCGCGGCAGAGCCTCGAGATTCACATTGAAGCGCTGGGCGTTGTAGATCTGCGGGACCAGGCAGCATTCGGCCAGGGTGGGCGCGTCACCCCAGCAAAACGTCGACGGCGCCAGGCCCATGGCCTTACGTTCGGCATCCAGCAGCGCCAGCTGACGCTCGAAGGCTTCCAGACCGGAGCGCACCCAGTGCGCATACCAGCCATTCTTGGCCTCGTCGCTGGCCCCCATTTGGTGCACCAGGTACTTGAGCACGCGCAGGTTGTTGAGCGGATGGATCTCGCAAGCCACCATCTGCGCCAATGCGCGCACATGGGCACGGCCCAGTGCATCCCTGGGCAGCAATGGTGTTTCAGCATGGGTCTCATCGAGATATTCGATGATGGCCATGGACTGCGTGAGCCAGTGCCCCTCGTCCGTCACCAGTGCGGGCACCAGCGCGTCACCCACATGGGAGGCATAGGCCGCAGCCTTTTGTTCGCCGCGCACCAGATGCACGGGCACGGAGTCATAGGACAGCCCCTTGAGTTGCAGCGCAATGCGCACACGATAAGAGGCGGAAGAACGGAAATAGGTATGCAGCTTCATGATGTGAGCAGCATAGCGCGAGCCGCACGGACTGGCATTTTCCCTAGGGCCGGAATACGTAAAAGCCGTCATATGCCACGCCGTCTCCAGGCCTGCATCGTGGCACACTGCTTGCCACATCAACCATTGCTGATTTCAGCGCGTGTTCTTGCCGAGGACTTCATGAGTTACGTGTTCAATCCCCCTGCCGTTGCCAGCCTGCCTGTTGTGGGCCGCGGCGAGCGCTTTCCCATTCACCGCATCTACTGCGTGGGCCGCAACTATGAGGATCACGCCAAGGAAATGGGCTTTACCGGCCGCGAGCCACCGTTCTTCTTCATGAAGCCTGCGGACGCGACCGTGGCAGTGGAAGCCGGCAGCACCACCACCGTGGCCTATCCCACGCTGACCCAGAATCTGCACCATGAAATCGAGCTGGTCGTTGCCATCGGCAAGGCCGGCAAGAACATCAAGGCAGCCGATGCACTGCAGTACATCTACGGCTATGCCGTGGGTCTGGACATGACACGTCGCGACCTGCAAAACGACATGAAGAAGCAAGGCCGCCCCTGGTGTATCGGCAAGGCTTTCGAGCAATCCGCCCCCATAGGCCCCATCACGCCAGCCGATCGGGCGGGAGACATCGTCAACGCCGAGATTTCGCTGCAGGTCAATGGTGACTATCGCCAGCGCAGCCACATCCACAAGCTGATCTGGAATATCGCCGAAACCATTGAGCATCTCTCCAGCGCCTGGGAGCTGCAGCCCGGCGACCTGATCATGACCGGCACCCCCGAGGGCGTGGCCGCCGTGGTCAAGGGCGATGTGCTGGAAGGCGCAGTCACCGGACTTGAATCCATCAAGATCCAGATCGCCTAAGAATCCCTGGCGCACAGGCAGTTAGCGCCGGCCAGGTACTCCGGGAGTCGCACCGCAAGGTGTGACTCCCTTTTTCATAGCTGTTTGCGCATGTTGTACCTGCGCTAGCGGCCTGATTTGCTTATAGTTGCGGAATGATTTTTCGCAGCCCCATCAAGTTCTGCCGCAATTGCGGCACCGCAGTCACCTACCGCGTTCCTGACGATGGGGATACGCGCGAGCGTGCCGTTTGCCCGGCCTGCCACACCATCCACTATGAAAACCCGCTCAATGTGGTTGGCACCCTGCCCGTGATGGACGACGGGCGCGTGCTGCTGTGCAAGCGCAATATCGAGCCGCGCCGCGGCAAATGGACGCTGCCTGCAGGCTTCATGGAGCTGGCCGAAACCACCAGCCGCGGAGCCCAGCGCGAAACCGACGAGGAAGCCGGAGCCGACATCGAGCTGGGCAGGCTGTTCAGTCTCATCAACGTGCCCCAGGTAGGACAGGTCCATCTCTTCTATCTGGCCCGCCTCAGAAGTACGCAGTTCTACCCCGGGCCCGAAACCATGGAGGCCCAGTTGTTCGCCGAGGCAGACATCCCCTGGGAAGAAATCGCGTTTCGCACCGTCAAGCTCACCCTGGAACGCTTCTTTGCCGACCGCAGGGCCGGCGTGCTGGAGCAGCCGCAGGTGCACTGCATGGACCTGCTCTGAATCGGCCAGATTGGTTACCCACTTTCTCACAGAAAACACCGCTCTGTCTTGGGGGTACAGAGGAAGTTGTCCGACGCCAGGCTCACTTCTACAGGCCAAAAATTACCAATGAATACAAATTGCGTGTGATCTGACATACCTCCTACGCAATACCGTGAAAGGTCAAGCCATGAGAGCGGGCATCGTGACGGCGTTCTGATCGTCAGCAGGCACATTGCCTTCTGGCTGTTTCATACCAGTCTGCCTTGTCGATGCCCTGACTCATGCATTTACAGTCAATTTACTGGATGAGGCGTCATGAAGGCATCTTTGAGCCCCACACTGAAGTCTCAACAATTGCTGCAGCGCGTCTGGGCTTTTGCGCTCCTGGCACTGATCCTGATGCTCAGCGCCAGCTGCAGCCTTTACCTGCTCTCCGCCGTGCGAGCGTTTGTCAACGGAGAAAGTCTCTGGTCCAAGGCCCAGAAAGATGCGATTTACTCGCTTTCCCGCTACGCGGATGAAGGCAACCCGATCGACTTCGCCCATTATCAGCGGGCCTTGCAGGTGCCGCGTGGCGATGCCGAGGCACGCATTGCCCTCTACGACAAGCCTCTGCGCCTGGACCTGGCGCGCAAAGGCATAGAGCAAGGCCAGAACCACCCCGATGATGTCAGCTCCCTCATCTGGCTGCTGCGCACATTCCGCTATTTCAGCTGGGTGCAGGAGCCCGTCGCGTACTGGAAGATGGGTGACGAGTACCTGAATCAGCTCGATACACTGGCCCAGGAAATCCGGCATGGATACGAAGTCGGCAACATCAGCCGCGAAAACATTGCCACCTGGAAGCGCGAGATCGACCTGATCAACCAGGGCGTGACAGCCCTGACCAGGGCCTTCAGCGACTCTCTGGGCCAAAGCTCGCGCAATATCGTCTGGCTGCTGCTCGCCCTCAACGGTGCCCTGGCCATTGGCCTGGTGAGCCTGTGGGTCTGGAATACCTGGCGCCTGATCCTGCTGCGAGAGCAGGTTCAAGACGGCCTCAACAGCGAAAAAGAGCGTGCGGAGACCACGCTGGCAGCGCTCAGCGATGCGGTCATCACCACCAATGCCAAGGGCATGGTCAACTATGTCAACCCCGCCGCCATAGGCCTGCTGGGTCTGCAAAAGCAAAGCTATCTGGACAGGCCCATCAAGCAGGTGTTGCAGTTCTACACCATGGATGCCTCCATCACCAGCGAAGGCCTGCTCGCACAGCTTGTCAATGACACCAAGGAGACCACTGTCGTGCGCGACGAGCAAACGCACTGGGTTCGCCGCACCGACCACAGCATCGTGCCGGTCAAGGTGCTGGGCTCCGCCATGCAGCGCGATGCTCAGGCATCGGGGGCAGTCTTCGTGCTGCGCGATGTGTCACGCGAGCAGCAGTACATGGACCAGATTTCCTGGAATGCACGCCATGACACGCTGACGGGGCTGGAAAATCGCGGGGAATTCGAGCGGCGGCTGCAAAAAATGCTGACCCAGGGTCTGCACCAGGTCAAGCCCTACGCTCTTCTCTACATCGACCTGGACCAGTTCAAGCTCATCAACGAAACCAGCGGCCATGCCGCCGGTGATGAGGTGCTGTGTGAAGTCTCTCGCATGTTGCAGGCCAATCTGCGCGAAACCGATTGCCTGGCGCGCATGGGCGGCGACGAGTTTGCCGTGCTGCTGGAGAACTGCCCTCCTTCCAACGTCGCGAGCATTGCCGAGAAGCTGCGCCTGGCAGCCCAGCAATTGCAAACCACCTGGGGAGAGAAGATATTGCGCACCGGCTTTTCGATCGGTGCCGTGCATGTTCCCGGTGATGCGGTCAATGCCTCCGATCTGCTGCGCATGGTCGATATGGCCTGCTATCAGGCCAAGGAGCGCGGGCGCAACAAGGTCTTTTTCTACAAGGCCGAGGACGGAATCTACAGCCGCTATGTCAGCGAGATGGAATGGGCCACACGCATTCGTACCGCACTGGACGAAGACCGCTTCTGCCTCTATGCCCAGAGCATTGCACCGCTGCAGGCCCGCAAGCATCGCCGCCACAGCGGCATGCACTTCGAAGTCCTGCTGCGCCTGCGCGATGAAAACGGCCAGATCCTGGCCCCCGGACATTTCATACCCGCCGCCGAGCGCTACGGCCTGATGCCATCGCTTGACCGCTGGGTGATCACCAGGGCCCTGCAGACACTGGCGCAGCAGCCCGGACACGCCAAGCTGGTGGAAACCTGCGCCATCAACCTCTCCGGTCCCAGCCTGGATGACGACGGTCTGCTGGAATTTGTGAAGGAGCAGTTGCAGCAGCACGGAATTGCACCGCAAAAGCTATGTTTCGAAATCACCGAAACCAGCGCCATTGGCAACCTCAGCAATGCCACACGGCTGATTCAGTCGCTGCGCGCCCTGGGTTGCCGTTTTGCCCTGGACGACTTCGGCGTCGGCATGTCGTCGCTGACCTATCTGAAGCAGTT
Organism: Comamonas sp. E6; assembly: GCF_001010305.1. Lineage (NCBI taxonomy): Bacteria > Pseudomonadati > Pseudomonadota > Betaproteobacteria > Burkholderiales > Comamonadaceae > Comamonas > Comamonas sp. E6. The sequence continues at coordinate 63,108 of NZ_BBXH01000018.1, read as the reverse complement.
GCCCGTCGACTATCTCAAGATCGACGGCGGCTTTGTGCGTGACATGCTCAAGGACAAGGGAGACCACGCCATGGTGGAGATGATCAATCGCATCGGCCAGACACTGGGCAAAAAGACCATTGCCGAGTTCGTCGAGAGCCGCGAGATTGCCGAGGAACTCATGACCATGGGCGTGGATTATGTGCAGGGCTACGCCATCGCCCGCCCCAAACCCATGACCAGCGAATACTTTGCCCCCACGCAGGAAAACCAGCTGCCCCAGTGGTGCGGGGCTCTGGCCATGGGCTGACAGCAGCGCATGCCAATACGAAAAAAACGACGCATCAAGCGTCGTTTTTTTGTCGGCGGCAGTCAGGCTGCAGCAATCAGCGCGGCTTGCGCGAACCCTGGCCCGCCGGCTTGGCGGGCCTTGCCGCAGTTTTGAAACCGGGCTTGGCCTTGCCAGTCACACCCGCGCGCGGCGGCAGGCCGGTATGCTGGGTCAGCAGCTTGCCCGGTTGAGGCTGGCTGCTGCGGAAGCGCACATCGCCCTTGGGCTCCAGGCTCGTCTCTTCGCTGCGGCGTCGCACGGCCACGGCCTTGCCGTCCTTGTTGGTGGTGTAACCAATTCCGCCACCCGCCTTGGACGAGGTGCTGTTCTTCTTTCGTGCACTCTGATAGCTGCCGTCGACCAGGGGCTGGAAGGTCGGGATCAGGTGCTGCTTGCCGTTGCCGATCAGATCGGCGCGCCCCATGGTCTTGAGCGCCTCGCGCAGCAGCGGCCAGTTGTTCGGGTCGTGATAGCGCAGGAAAGCCTTGTGCAGACGGCGGCGCTTTTCACCGCGCACGATGTCCACGCGCTCTTCGGCCTCGTCGCGCATCTGGCGGCGCACCTTGGTCAGCGTGTTGCGACCGCTGTGGTACATGGCGGTGGCCGTGGCCATGGGGCTCGGGTAGAAGGTCTGCACCTGATCGGCACGGAAGCCGTTCTTCTTGAGCCAGATGGCCAGATTCATCATGTCCTCATCGCTGGTGCCCGGGTGGGCGGCGATGAAATAGGGAATCAGAAACTGCTTCTTGCCGGCCTCTTCGCTGAACTTCTCGAACAGCTGCTTGAACTTGTCATAGCTGCCGATGCCCGGCTTCATCATCTTGGTCAGCGGACCTTGCTCGGTGTGCTCGGGGGCGATCTTGAGATAGCCGCCCACATGGTGCTGAACCAGCTCCTTGACGTACTCGGGCGACTTCACCGCCAGGTCGTAGCGCAGGCCGGAGCCGATCAGAATCTTCTTGATGCCGGGCAGCTTGCGCGCGCGGCGATAGATCTTGATCAGCGGGCCGTGGTCGGTGTGCAGGTTCTGGCAGATGCCGGGGAAGACACAGCTGGGCTTGCGGCAGGCCGCTTCGATCTGCGGGCTCTTGCAGCCCAGGCGGTACATATTGGCCGTGGGCCCGCCCAGGTCGGAGATGGTGCCGGTAAAGCCCTTGACCTTGTCGCGGATCTCTTCGAGCTCCTGGATGATGGAGTCTTCGGAACGGCTCTGGATGATGCGGCCCTCGTGCTCGGTGATGGAGCAGAAGGTGCAGCCGCCGAAACAGCCGCGCATGATGTTCACCGAGGTGCGAATCATCTCCCAGGCCGGAATCTTGGTGGCGCCCTCATGGCTGCCGCTTTCGTCGGCATAGGCGGGATGCGGGCTGCGCGCGTACGGCAGGCCGAAGACCCAGTCCATTTCGGCCGTTGTGAGAGGAATGGGCGGCGGATTCATCCACACATCGCGGGCCGTGGTCCCCTCGCCGTGAGCCTGTACCAGCGCACGGGCGTTACCGGGGTTGGTTTCCAGGTGCAGCACGCGATTGGCGTGGGCATAGAGAATCTGATCGCTCTTGACCTCTTCGTAGCTGGGCAGGCGCAGCACCGTGCGCTCGCGTGGAGGCAACTTGGACTTGCTGCGCAGCGAGAGGTTGGGCACGAACTGGATGGGCTGGACCTTGGCTACCGATGCGCCGTCATTGGGGCCGTCCGCTTCCGATTTCGCGGCATCTTCCTTGGAGCAGCTCTGGCCCTGGGCCTCGGCCTGCTCGCTGGTCGTCATATAGGGGTTGATATGGGGCTCGACCTCGCCGGGCTCGTCCACCGTGGTGGAATCGACCTCGAACCAGCCCTCCTCCGAAGCGCGGCGGAAGAACGAAGTGCCGCGCACATCGGTGATCTGCTCCACCGGCTCGCGCGCCGCGATGCGGTGTGCCACTTCGACCAGGGCGCGTTCTGCATTGCCGTAGAGCAGGATGTCGCACTTGCTGTCCACCACGATGGAGCGGCGCACCTTGTCGCTCCAGTAGTCGTAGTGGGCAATGCGACGCAGCGAGCCCTCGATGCCGCCCAGCACGATGGGCACGTCCTTGTAGGCCTCGCGGCAGCGCTGGCAGTAGACGATGGCCGCGCGATCGGGGCGCTTGCCGGCCACATCGCCGGGGGTATAGGCATCGTCGCTGCGAATCTTGCGATCAGCCGTGTAACGGTTGATCATCGAGTCCATGTTGCCGGCCGTCACGCCCCAGAACAGATTGGGCTTGCCCAGGGCCTTGAAGGCCTCGGCGCTGGTCCAGTCGGGCTGGGCGATGATGCCCACGCGAAAGCCTTGCGCCTCCAGCACGCGGCCGATGACGGCCATGCCGAAGCTGGGGTGATCCACATAGGCATCGCCCGTGACCAGAATGATGTCGCAGCTGTCCCAGCCGAGCTGATCCATCTCCGCACGGCTCATGGGCAGGAACGGCGCCGGACCGAAGCGCTTGGCCCAGTACGGCTTGTAGCTGGTCAGCGGCTTGGCATCGCGGTGGAAAAAGGAAACATCAACCGGGGCGTTCATGTGGATGGGCTTTATATGGCCTCATGGCCTATTCGGAGAAACAACCCGTCAGTGTACTTTTCCGCCCTCAGCCTTGCACGAGCAAGGTCTTGCAGAAACAGGGTTGAACTCTGAACTTCATAGCATCCAGCGCTTTCCTTCATTGAAATTCGATGCATAACACACCTTAAATCATTGAAATGCAAGCGCCAGACACTCACTTCTTAATAGCACCAGAATCCAGATAACGCGCCGACTCAGTCCTTTTCCTGCCTCGTCACAGCGCCAGTGGCAGGATCAAGCCTGAGCTTCATGACTGTCTGATCGGCGCGCAGCATCTTGACCTTGTAGCTGGTCTTGCCCCAGTCCGAATCCAGCTGGGCCTCCAGCGGCTTGCCTGGCAAGGCGGCAACAGCTGCATCGACGGCCTGTACCAGCGTGATCCGGGCATCGGCCAGGCGCTTGGCATGCTTGCCCTCGGCCCGGCCCTTGTTCTCCTCCACTGCGGCATCGCCCGTGCTGGCATTCACGCGCAGCTTGATTTCCTCATTCACGGGCGAGATCAGGGTGACCGAGTAATAAGGCGCAGCGCCTTTCTTACCCTCTTCCAGCTCGACATCGATCGCTTTTCCGGGAGCAACGGCCTGAGCTTTTTCGACAGCCTGACTCAAGCCGATCTGCACGGCACCTGTCAAGGCAAGCCATTCGGCAGCCGACTTGGCCAGGGCCGGAGTCGCACTCAATCCACTCAGGCTCAGGGCTGCAGATAGCAGCAAGGTACTGGGACGCAATCTCATGGACCAATCCTCCTACAGTGGCAATGGCTCCAGTCTGCCTCGATTCCATGGCACGGCCTTGTCGGAGATCAAGCCATATCGACTTGTAGAAAATTCATCTCAAACTATTGATAGGCAAAGATTATCCGCTATGAAATCCGAGGGTCAGCACGCTGAAAACCCGCCAGGAACGAGCCTGGGCGGGTCGGGCTGACCGCCACGGACAAGCCTTTTGCTTACAGATCTTGCTGGGCCGCCGCAATCATTTCGCCAAACTGGCGGGCATCACCGAGCTGATTGGCGGCCAGCAGCGCCAGCTTGACCAGCAGCAGCTCTGACTTTTCCGCGCCCACGGCATCAATGGCGACAGCCAACTGGTCGTACACGGTCTCCAGACCGGCGATATCAAGAGTGGTTTGGGTCATTTGAATCTCTCCTCAGGCGGGCAGGGCAGCCTTGAATGCGGCTTGCAGACGATTGGCGTCCAGCGCCATCCAGCGCGCACAGACATGCTGATCGGGGCGCAGCAGATAGGCGGCGCCGTCGGCCATCACGCCGTAGCGGGCGCGGCAGCGGCCTTCGGTGTCATCAAGTACCAGATCGGAACCTTCGACAGTGCCTGAAGCGTGGCTGCTGACGGCGATCAGGCGCACGGCAACACCGCGGGCTCTGACCCCGGCCGCGACCGCCTGCAGTTCGGCGGGAATCGCCTTGCCGCTCGTGAAATACAGCAGATCGAAGCCGCCGCCCAGATGGTCGAGCAAATAGCTGTCCGGCGCAAAGCGCACGTTGAGAGGCGGCGCGCCATGGCCGGGGCCGGCCTTGAACAGCAGGTTATCGTCACCCATGCTGTTGAGCGGCGAGCTGCCGTACTCATGCGGGCGCGAGGTGCGCCAGTGATAGAGCGGGCCGACAAAGGGTTGGCTCAGCGACAGAGACAGCACGGCGTCGCGCAGCAGCCTGAAACCTCTGCTTGGCGGCGCCATGAAGCGTGTGCTCTTGCCGGCCTCTTCCACAATCTCGCGGGCCGCGCCCACTCGTTCGCTGCTATAGCTTTGCAGCAGCGCTGCGCTGGCCGCGCCCTTGGCGACGAGTGCCAGACGCCAGCCCAGGCCCTGAGCATCCTGAAAACCGGTGTTGGCGCCGCGCACGCCGAAGATGGGCAGCATATGGGCTGCATCGCCCGCAAAGATCACATGGCCATGCACATAGTCGGGCAGGGTCAGCGCGCGGGCCGAGTACACGGAGCTCCAGTCCATCTCCCAGGGCGTGCCGCCAAAGCCGATCATCTCCAGCTGCGCATCGATGCGCGCCTTCAGCGACTCGGGCCTGAGCGCATCCTCGGGATCTTCCCCGGCAGGCAGTTGGTAGTCCACACGCCAGATGCCGTGTGGCTCGCGGTGCATGAGGATGGTGTTGCCCGGGTTCCATGTGGGATCGAAGAATGCGAGACGTTCGGTGGGCAAAGGCAAGTCGATGCGGATATCGGCAATCACGAAGCGGCCCTCGTAGGAAGCGCCCTCCATCAATAGATTCATGGCCGTGCGAATCCCCGAACGCGCGCCATCGCAGGCCACCAGCCAGTCGGCCCGCAGCTCGTAGCTGCCTTCCGGGGTATCCACCTCCACCAAAGCCTGCTCGCCCTTTTGCTCGACCTTGTTCACGCGGTTGCCCCAACGCAGCTCGATCAGCGGGTTGGCCTGCACTGCATCGACCAGATATTCCTCCAGGTACTGCTGCTGCAGATTGATCATGGGAAAGAAGCGGTCGTCGTCGGCCCGCGCGTTTTCCATGCGAAACACGCGCTGGCCGCGGTAGATGCTGTTGCCGTAGCACCAGGGCAGTCCGGTCTCCGTCACGCGCTGGGCCACGCCCACCTGCTGCAGGATTTCCATGGAACGCCGCGTGAACACAATGGCACGGCTGCCTTCGGACACCTGCAATTCGGCTTCGAGCACCACGCAACGCTGGCCGTGACGGGCAATCTCCAGCGCCGTGGTCAGGCCCACGGGGCCGGTGCCGACGATGACGATGGGGTGGCTTTGCTCGCCCGGATTCCGGGAGGCAAGCCAGGGCTGATGAACCTGGTACTGGTAGTAGATGGAGCGGCGTGGCTCGGCAAATGGCTGGTGCATGTTCTTGTCTCCTGGGGGCGCTGTCGTGGTCAAACCGGTGCGCTTTCATCCCCTTTCGGTCTGGCTTGAGATGCAGTGTAGAAAAGCAGCTCAAGGCCGATGTCACCAGATGGAGACAATGCCGACCAGCAACCGATATTCAAGTCGAATCAGCCTCCAGCCTTTACAGATCAACCCCAAGCAGCTATCAAAGTTGACCATCGACAGCTTCAGCGGGCTCCATCAGCAGCGCAAACAGCTCGCGCTGCCCCTGCACGCCCAGCTTGGCGCAGACGCGTTTGACATAGGTGCGCGCGCTGCTGACGGTAATGCCCAGGCGCTGCGCCAGCGCATCTGCATCCAGGCCCTGGGCCAGTGCCCGCACCACGTCGAGGTCGCGCGGCGTCAGTTGCTCGAAGCGCCGCGCCAGACGCGCCAGCACCAGCCCGACCAGGTCGTCCTGCAGCGTCTGCCCCGCGTAATGCAGACGCATGGCCTGCATGACCAGAGGCGCAAAGGCCTCGATCCGGGCAATGGCTGCGGCGTCGAAGCAGCCATGCTCCTCGCCCCGATACAGGTTCACAGAAAGCCAGCGCGCGTTTTCCTGCAGCATCAGCAGCGACAGCCGCTCGGCAATGCGCGGCAGCTCATAACAGACATGGCGGTACTCGGGGTGCTGAACATCGTGCGGCCCCTGGCGATGCAGCCAGACGCGCGGCCTGGCATGCGGGTCCCTGGCAAGGCGCGCCAGCTCGGCCTGCATCACGCGCTGCGAACCATCGAGCGGATAGAAGCGCTCGCTGTAATCCTGGGAGATCATGGGCAGCGCCCCCGTGCGCGCCCTGTCGCCCATGCCCACCACGCGCGGCCTGGCCATGCCCTGGAAGGAGAATATCGTGCACTGCGCCAGCGGCACATGGCGCCCCAGCAGCTGCAGGATCTGCTCGGCCACGGCATCGCTGCTGCTGCGCCCCACTCTTTCCATCATGGCCGTCACATCGGCCAGGGCCACGGACAGTTGCGCTGCCTGCGCGGCAGCCGGCAGCAGCATCCAGTGCGAAGAATCGGGAAACGGCGCAGAGCTAGCAGTCATGGCTGCGATTCTCGCCGCTGTATCGTGCCCACGGACAGGAAAAACCGGCTCTCCCTTTCAGGAGCGGCCGGTCTGGTTTGAGACAGAAAATGCGGCCGGGCCTACCATTCGCCCACATTGCGTATGCGCTGCAGCAACTCCCATTCATCTTCGGGTGCCGCAGCCTGCAGAGCCTGGGGCTCTGCCAGCTCCTGCGCCAGCGGAGGCGGCGTGAAATGCTCGCGACCAAAAGTATGTTCGCTCAGGGACTGTGGATGCGGATTGTTCATGACGGCCTCCTTTGCTCAAAGCTTAAGGCTCGAGGCTTGCCGAAATTGTAGGAATTGACTTAAGGACACTGTCGAGCAACCCCCACAAGCCGCGTCGTCATGTCATGGATAGGTCACAACTGCCGCTACCCGGCCCATGTACCGCAACGCTGCTCGGCCCCGACTTTGCGGTTATGCTGCCGCCGCTATGCCTCAGACTCTTCGTGCTCCCGTCTCCAGTGAACTGATCATCAAGAAAAGCCGCTTCATCGGCTGCGTTCAGCCGATGACGGACCGCTCCAGCGCGCAGGCCGTGGTGGATGCACTCTGGCGCGAGCACCCGGGCGCCGCCCATGTCTGCTGGGCCTTGCTGGCGGGCGGTCAATCGGCGGCGGTGGATGATGGCGAGCCCAGCGGCACTGCCGGTCGCCCCATGCTGGATGTGCTGCGCCACCAGGATCTGGAAGGTGTGCTGGCCACCGTGGTGCGCTATTTTGGAGGCGTCAAGCTCGGTGCCGGCGGACTGGTGCGCGCCTATACCGATGCCGTGGCCCAAGCCTTGCTGCAGGCCGAAAAAGTCGCCATTCAGCGCATGCAGATCCTGCAATGCACGGCCCCCTATCCGCTGGAGGGCCTGGTGCGGCGCATGGCCGATGCAGCAGGTGCCGAACTGCTGGAGGTCGATCACGGCAGTCTGGTGAGCTTCAAGCTGCAGATGCCTGAACCCGACGCTGCCGAATTTGTCAGCGCACTCAATGAAAACGGTCAGGGCCGCATTGGCTGGCTCAAGCCGGACGAGCTGTAGATCGCAAAGAAAAACCCGCCTTTGGCGGGTTTTTGAGCGGGCAATTTCAGCAATTGCCTTTCTTGGCCTGGCCCGGTGGGCAGCCGTGGGGGTGAGGCTTTTTGTAGCCATCGTCGTAGTATCCGCCACGGCTGTCATAGACAGCACAGCCGCTCAGCACAAACATGGCTGCGGCCAAAGCAAACATCGTTTTCATGGGGTGACCTTTTCAGATTTTTGAGGGTGTCAGTCTATAGGCGACCCCGCCCGCATTCTGTCAACAATCCTGTAGCGGCTTTCAATTGGCAGGCTGCTGCTGCTCGACCGCCACCTGCAGATGCAGCAAGGTGAAATACAGGGTTACATCGCCCTGCTGGTCGATAAAGGTACCTACGGCGCGCTGCAGGCGAGCGGCAATGCACATGCACTCCATGGCCTCGGGACGGCCGCCGGGAATCCGGGCCGTGGTCAGCAATGCCAGCTGGTTCTGTCGGCCGAACTCATGCACGACTTCCAGCGCTTCGCCATGCTGCTTGGGAATGGCTTCGTTGGCCCAGCTCCAGACAAAGCTGCCGTCCTGCTCGCTGCTGGTGCCCACAAGGCAGACCGTAGCAATCACTTCATGCAGCGGAGCTTCCAGCGCCAGCAGGGCGCGATCCAGATCCCAGCGGTAGCTGGGGCTGCCCTGCAAGCCAAATTCCAGCGGCCATTCTGCATTGCGGGCCTGCATCATTTCAACGGCCTCACGGCTCCAGGCGGCCCAGTCGGTGGTTTGTGCGTCGTTGCTCATCGCGTATCCATTGCTTTTCAACAGACCGCATTGTCAGCCAATAAGCAGGCTGCCACTGTGTTTACACCCACTCCATTCGGACGATTCAGCCGGCGAGAGTCCCGCTGCAAACTGCTCTCAGGCACTCCATCGGAGGTCGCCGCACAACAAATGGAGACTACCATGCCCCTCGTACCCACAGGACTGCAACGCGCAGCAGCCATGGCCACCCTGAGCACGCTGACTCTGTCCAGCTGGCCGACTGGCTTCGCGCAGACCCAGCCTTCTTCCAACATGACGACAGGCTCTGCGGGACAAATGCTGGCCATCGAGCCGCTAGCCCCGGCCTTCAGTCTGGCAGATGCCGACAAGGCCTATGCCATCTGGTACTCATCAACCGATGGAACGGCGGCAGGCAACGACCAGGCGGCTCAGCTCACCACCTCGGGAGTCATCTTTCTGCCCAGGGGGCTGCCGCCTGCCGGTGGCTGGCCGGTAATAGCCTGGGCGCACGGCACCGTAGGCATCGGCGACAGCTGCGCCCCCTCCCGCAACCCACGCTCGGAGCGCGATGCGCAATATCTCAACAACTGGCTCAAGGAGGGCTATGCCATTGTCGCAACCGACTACCAGGGCCTGGGAACGCCCGGCCCTCATGCCTATCTGCACAGCCGCGCTGCGGCCTATGCCACGCTGGACTCGGTGCGCGCGACGCTCAACACCAAAGAGCTTCCACTCGGCAACAAGATAGTCATCGTGGGCCAGTCCCAGGGGGCGGCTGCCGCATTTGCGACTGCTGGCTTTGCCCCAGATTACGCCCCTGAGCTGAAGATTCTGGGCACGATCGCCACCGGCACACCCCACTCCGGCAGACCCAGCAAGGACGGCAAGATCGCCTACCGCTCAAGCCCCGCCGAGCAGGAGAGAACGGACCCGTCCATTGCCTACATTCTTTACATCGCGGCGGTAGCCAACCAGTCCAAGCCCCGCTTGCCAGCCGAACAGGTGCTGAGCGAAAAAGGCCTTGGTGCCATGAAAGCCGCTGAAACCACCTGTGTGCAGCAGATGTTCGAGGTGGTGAAAAAAGAGCAGTTAAGCTGGAGCAACACCTTCAAGTCGGACTTCATGAGCTATTACGCCCAACCTTTCAGCAAAGGCCAGTTTCCCACGCTGAAGATCGCCACGCCCGTGTTCTTTGGCATAGGCGGTGCGGACAAGGATGCACCGACCAAATTTCAGCAGGACCTGGCCGAGCAAAGCTGCGAGGCCGGCACGGTGGTTGAAGCCCACACCTACTCGGGCATGGACCATTCGCAGACCGTCAACAGCTCCTTCCCCAACTCGCGTCTGTTTGCACGCAAGCTGTTCAATGGGGAGAAGATTGCTGGCAACTGTGTTGCAAAACAAGAGACGCTCAGCCTGCGCTGAACCGCGTAGGGTATCCGTCTGCGTTCAGCCTTGCATCTGCTGCTGAATCCAGTCGACCAGAAGCTGCTGCACCGAGCCCGCCCCCCAACTCTGTACGGCCAGCAGACAGTATTGCGAGCCATCGGGTACAAAGCCCAGCGGCGCCACCAGCCGGCCGGCCGCGATATCGTCCTGCACCAGCAGTTGCGGGCCCATGGCTACACCCAGGCCCGCTGCTGCCGCCTGCAAGCTCAGGTAGAAATGCTCAAGCACCAGATCACCGCCTGCTTGCGCCTGCCGGATCCGGGTGGGAGGCTGATCTGGCCGGGTTTTCCACCAATCCTCCCAGGCCTTGGGACGCGTCTTGCTATGCAAGAGCGTTGCATCGCCACGAAGCGCAAGGCCGCCATCGGGCTGCAACGCAAAGAACTGCGCCAGACTGTCCGGATGGCAGACCGGCCCCATGCGCTCTGCGCACAAGGGCTGCACTTGGACATTGGGCCCCCAGTCAAAGTCGTTGCGCCGAATGGCCAGATCGATGCCGCGCCCCCATTCCACGGTGCCGCCGCCCGCAACCAGATGCACGGTGTGCTGCGGGTGGCGCGCCTGGAAGTCGCCCCAGCGCGGAATCAGCCAGCGCATCAGCAACGTGGGCTCGCAGGACAGCAGCAGCGGCCTGCCTGCCACCTGCTGCCGCACCGCCTCGGCCGCACGTGCCATCTGGCCCAGACCTGCATGCACCCCGTCGAACAACAGCCTCCCCGCAGCATTGAGAAAGACACGGCGATTGCGGCGCTCAAACAGCTGCGCCCCCAACTCTTCCTCCACCGAGCGCACCGCGCGACTGATGGCTCCATGGGTCAGGTGCAGCTCATCGGCAGCGCGGCTGAAGCTCTCCAGCCGCGCTGCCGCTTCAAAACAGCGTAAAGCGACCAGCGAAGGCATTCGTGGTGGACCGCCAGCAGAAATATGTGAGTTTGAATCACTATTTGCTTGAGAAATCATCGTTATTCAAAAAACTTTGACCGCCCTAGAGTTCACAGCTACAGGGCACTGCCTGCCATTCTCGTGCAACAGAACCATCTCACAAACTGATATTTGAACTCAAGCAATACACAGCATGAACGCCTGGCCCACCGTGATTCTCGTTACCTCTCTCGCCGTCATCAGCCCCGGCGCCGACTTCGCCATGGTCACCCGCACCAGCCTGATGGAATCGCGCCGTGCGGGTCTCTGGGTGGCGCTGGGCATCGGCTGTGGCGTTCTGATCCATGTGGCCTACACCCTGCTGGGACTGGGCATGGTCCTGCAAGGCCTGCCCTGGCTTTTCAATCTGCTCAAATATGCAGGCGCAGCCTATCTGGTATGGCTCGGAATTTGTCTCTGGCGCGGCGCCAGCCGTGCAAATGACGATCGGCCAGATTCCCGATCCAGCGCCGAACCCGGCCAGCGCAATGCACGCAAAGGCCATGTGCCAGGCCGCTCGCTTTTTGTCCTGGGCTTTCTGACCAATGCACTCAATCCCAAGACAGCGCTCTTCATCCTCAGCCTGTTCATGCAAATCGTCGGCCCTGCCGTGCCCATGCCAACCCAGTTGGCCTACGGCCTTTTCGTCGCCATGGCCCACGTGCTGTGGTTTGCGCTGGTAGCCTGTTTTTTCTCGGCCCCGGTGCTCCAGCCCAAGGTTCAAGCCATACGTCCCTGGGTAGATCGCAGTCTGGGCTGCGTGCTGCTTGTCCTGGGCCTGCTGCTGATCGCCACCGGCACACCGGCCACGTCGAATCTGATGGATGCCAGCATCTGATGTGAAAAGCCTGACAGGCCCAATGGCCGCAATAGCAGCATCTGCAACGCAAACGACAGCTTTGGAGCGCCCACCCGTGCCATGCTTGCCATGGTTGGCACATATCAGCAAAACTCCAAAGGAGACAGGCACCATGAAAAGCCGCTACCCCTTTCCCGATCTGAACAGCCTGCCTGAAGACATCAGGCAGCGCATCGCCGAGGTACAGCAAAAGTCGGGCTTTATTCCCAATGTTTTTCTGGCCTTTGCTCGCCGGCCGGCCGAGTGGCGCGCCTTCTTTGCCTACCACGATGCGCTGATGCTCAAGGAGGACGGCAGTCTCAGCAAGGGCGAGCGCGAAATGATCGTCACCGCCACCAGCGCTGCCAATCAGTGCCTGTATTGCGTGGTGGCTCATGGCGCCATCTTGCGCATCTATGAGAAAAAGCCGCTGATTGCCGACCAGGTGGCGGTCAATTACCGCAAGGCCGACATCAGCCCGCGCGAGCGTGCCATGCTGGACTTTGCCATGAAGGTCTGTCTGCACAGCGCCGAAATTGACGATGCCGACTACGAAGCCTTGTACCCTCACGGTTTTGACGATGAGGATATCTGGGACATTGCGGCCATTACCGCCTTCTTCGGACTGTCCAACCGAATGGCCAGCTTCGCGGGCGTGCAGCCCAATCCCGAGTTCTATCTGATGGGCCGGGTGCCGCGCGAGAAAAAAGCCTGAAGCAACAAGCAGTAACTCGCTGCCTGCAATCGATGCAGCTTGCACGGGAATGACGCATCATCACTCTCAGAGCAGCGGCCAACCCGGCAAAACGCTGTTTGCCGGAGGTCATCCAGATGCGCAATACCGTTTGCTGCCTCGCCGCCCTGCTCGCCACGCTGTGCTCCACTGCAGCTCATGCCACCTCGTGGGAGCTCAAGCCCGGTAGCGACAACCGACTGGAATTCACCGCCACTTTCGAGCAAACGCCGGTCACCGGCGTGTTCAAAGACTTCCGGGTTCGTTTTGACTTCGACCCTCAAAAGCCAGACAGCAACAGGCTGAATGTCAGCATTCGCACCAGCAGCGCCGACATGGCCAACCCGGACATCAACCAGGCCATTGCCGGCAAGGACTGGTTTGACTTTGTGCGTTATCCCGAGGCAGTCTTTGATGCCAAGGAGATTCTCGATGCCCCCGGCGCAGCCGGCTACCGGGCACGCGGCACCCTGCAGCTAAAAGGCCACAGGCAACCGCTTGTGCTGCCATTCAGCTGGAAGCCCGAGGAGCGCCGCATGGAAGGCGAATTCGTCACCCATCGCTCAATATTTGATATCGGCACGGGAGAGTGGAAGAGCAGCAATGCCGTGGGAGACGCCGTGACTGTGAAATTTCGCATCCAGCTGCGCGAATTGCCATGACATTGCGCAGACAGCTGATTGCAGTCCTGCTGACTCTGATCACGGGCTGCTCGCAACCAGGCATCGAGCCAGCCCAGCCTCCCGGCCCGACGGCAAGGCCTGCGGACTTTCCTGCGGCCTTCTATGCCGATGCGGCTGCACGGGGCCAGTCGGTGCTTCAGATCGATTCCTCGCATTCCCTGGTCTCGATCACCGTTCGACGCGCTGGCGCTCTGGCCAGACTGGGGCACGATCATGTGATTGCCAGCCATGAACTGCAAGGCTATGTGGCCCCCCGGCTTGGCCGGGCCGATCTCTATGTGGCGCTGGACAGGCTATCGGTCGACGAACCCGCTCTGCGCGCCAAGGCGGCTCTGGACACCCAGCCCAGCGCAGCCGATATTGAAGCGACCCGTACCAATATGCTGAACAAGCTGCTGCAAACCTCGGTCCATCCATTTGCACTGATCCAGGCACATGCTTCCCCCGAAGCGGACGGCGATGTATTGCTGGCCCTGGAACTCACTCTTCACGGCGTTACACGCAGCCTGAGCGTACCGGCCCGAATCAGGAGGACGCCGAGCGAATTCCATATCAGCGGCTCGCTGAGCATCGATCAATCGAGTTTTGGCATCACGCCTTTGTCCATCCTGGGCGGTGCAATCCAGGTCCGCGACAGGCTCGAGTTGAACTTTGAAGTCCGTGCTGCTCCACCTTTGAAGCAGGAATCCCGGTCATGAGAACGGGGCTTGTTGCTGCCTGCGGCGCGGCTTTGACCCTGTTCTGCGGCGGTTTGCAGGTTTCGGCACAGGAGCTTCGCATAGAGACTGCCGAGCACAATGAGGCCATGACGGTGAACGCCTCGGCCGTCATGCAAGTCAGGCGGGCCACGGCCTGGAGCGTGATTTCCGACTACGAGCATCTGGCCGACTTTGTGCCGGATATGCAAAGTTCGCGCGTGCTGCAACGCGATGGCAACCAGGTGCTGCTGGAGCAAAAAGGCAGCCTGGGGTTTCTGTTTTTTCGCCAGCCAATCGAGGTCAGACTGGCCGTGACCGAATGGCCGCAGCAGCGCATCGCCGCGCATGCGATAGGCGGCAATCTCAAGCAGATGGATGGCAGCTATACCCTGGAAACTCAAGCCGACGGCCGGGTACGCTTGGCTTACAGTGCTCGCCTGGTCCCGGCTTTCGCCATCCCGCCGCTGGTCGGGAAGCCAGTGCTGCGCCAGTTGCTGAAACGCCAGTTCAAGGCACTGGTGGATGAAATCCAGCGACGCGAGGCCTTGACGCTTCAAGAGCAGAAGCAGACACCAGGAAATTAGCAGCAGGCCGTTACAAGGGCCAGATGGTATTGGACGCATGCAAGCCTGGCCCCTGTGCCTCGGGTTGCCGTCATGACTGTGCAAGCATCTGCAAGAACAAAGACTTAAATCGCAGAGGCCCTGAGATGGCGCGTGAACTGCTCGAACTCTGCAGCCATGGGGGCAATGGCTGCCCTAGGCAGTACCAGAGCCTGCATAGCGTCGATGAACAGATAGTAGTTCACGTCATCTTCGGCAAGCGCCAGCACTCCTGACCACGGCAGTATCGTGTCTCCTCGAACCGAGGCTACCCTGATGGCGTCCGACGAGAGCGTGACCGTTTGTGGCGACAGAAACGCTCCATCCGGCAGGAGCATGAGCTTGCGCATGGATGCCTGTGACAGGTATGGCATCGTCACGACGGCGATCAAAGCGACGACCAGAAGGCAGGCAACCACTCCCAGCGGGCGGGAGATCTCAGGAAACTCACGCATCAGTCGCGCGTAGGCTGCACCAGCGAGGCCAATGCAGAGCCACACCACAACCCGCAAGAGGAACGGCCAGGAAAGCATCCCTGCCTTCTGATGCCAGCGCCGCGAAACCATTTTCTGCAGGCGAACGAAGTCGGCGGGAACGAGAGTAAAGCTGGCGGTCATGTTCATGGTTGGCTCATGTGGCCACAGGTATGAGCGACCTGCAGCAGCGAGTATTGATCGAAAGGTGACTGCGACATCTCACACGGTCGCAGGCTCTGGTTCGTGAACGATTTCGTTACCGGCACTGTTGCCTGCACCATAAGCCGGCGCACCGGGCATTACAGAGTACAAACAGAGCTGTGCATGCGATACAAGCACAAGCCATGCAGCTGCAAGATGTGAAATTGCTGCAAATCAAGACAGCCATCTCCATGGAGTGACGGGCTTGAAGCATTGATCTGATTGTCTGCCACGTATCGATTGCGCTCCATCTTCCTCGAACGCCCGAATCGTCGAACAGCCTTGCTGCCAGCACTTGGCCATCAGGCGCTGGCAGCAGCTTCAACTTCAGGCCTTGAAAGTCAACCAGGGCTTCAACCGCACACTCGCACGAATCAGCCCCGCCTCTTCCTGCGCCTGCAACACCGGCCCTACGGGTTTGTAGGCGCTGGGCGCTTCTTCGATCAGTCGCTCTTCACGCAAGGTGATGCACTGCCAGACGGATTCGACCAGCGGCTGTTTCATGCGCCGCGTGTCCTGTCTGCGCACCTGGCGGCCCGCTCCGTGGCTGCAGGACCGCAGCCAGTCTTCATGACCCAGACCTTTGACGAGAAAGGAGTAGTCGCCCATCGATCCCGGAATCAGCGCCCACTGGCCGTCATGCGCGGGAGTGGAGCCCTTGCGGTGCACATTGAACTCGCCCTCGGTCATCACCACGTTGTGGGGCACATCCACAATCAGGCGCGATGCATCGGACGCGGCAATGCCTGCCAGCTCTTTGCGCACCAGCTCCGCCAGCGCCATGCGGTTGAACCACGCATAGCGCGCAGCCACGCCCATCGCTTGCAGATAATCCTGCGCCAGCGCGCCGCTCAGGCCATACAGACCATGCTGAGGGTGTTTGATACCTTGCGGCCATTGCTGCCTGGCCAGGTCCATCCAGCGGCGACCGACATAAAAGCCGACATCGCGCGAGCCGGTGTGGATCATCACCGTGACATCGCCCTTCTTGAGCCCCGCAACATAGGCGGCATGACGATCGTAGACTTCATCGACCACGCAGAACTCCAGAAAGTGGTTACCGCTTCCCAGGTCGGCAGCAGATGGCGGGCGCAGCAGCTCGCGCGCCTGCAACAGGGCTTCAGGCGCGTAGCGACTCCGGCCCGCAAAGCCTTGCAGGCCCACGCACTCGGCCAGTTCGGCCTGCAGCCGGTCGCGGTTTACGCCTTGCCATAGACCCACGTCAGGCAACTGTTCAATAAAGGCCTGGGGGCCCTCATCAAACAACGCCTTGAAGCCTGCGCTGCGCACGGGCACATCGCGCCCGTTCTGCAAGATGACGCGGGTCAGCCGCTGCACGATGGTGCTTTTGTGCAGCTCGGCCTGCGCCTGCGTCAGGCCCGTGCTCAGCAAGCGTATGCCGCAGTTGATGTCCGTGCCGATGGCCGCAGGAATCACGAAGTCTGGCGACGTGGCCACCACCGCCCCCACGGGCGCAATGCTGCCGGGGTGAAAGTCCGGCGTGGCACAGGCTTTGCAGACCGCGCCATGACCTTGCGGGTCGGCAACCGAGGCGAAGTCCAGCAATTGACTAACGGCTTTGTGCTCCAGCGGCAGGCTGTCGGGCAGCAAAATGGTCGCTGCTGCCTGCTCGTTATGGATTTGATAGATATTGTCTCGGTAGGAGACCTGGATGCCCTGACGTGACAGAGCTTTTTGCAGTCGGGAAAGCTTCCCGGAAGAGTGCGGCATGATGCTGAGAAAAACAGGTACGCAACAGCGCATCTCCGAATCTGGGAGATGCAACGCACCTTCGAGCAGCAGCATCAAGAAGGACTGATAAGCGACGTATTCTAATGAGTAAGCGCCGGGCCGCCTAACCGGCGTTGCTAATATGCTGCAATGCGCAATGCAATTCGGTCCTTTCAGATTCCCGCACCACTGCAGACTTTGTACGACGCGGCTGCAGCCATAGGCCCGCAGTTCGGCCTGTCGCCCGAAGCCGTCTTTGGGGACTGCGGCCTGCGCCTGGAGATCCCCCCCGTACCCAGTTACATTGATTGGTGCACGCCGCGCAATGTGATGACGTTTGCAACCACGGGCTGCGACAGCGTTCATTACAGCTATCTGGTCGATGAGCGCCTGCCCGGTAGCGTCAGCCCCATCGTCATGACACTGCCCTGCGTGAACGAATTGAGCTGGGTGATTGCCGAGAACTTTCAGGAGTTCTTTGACTACGGCTACCACGTGGGCTGGCGCGAGCTAGAGCAGTTGTACTACGAAGATGAAAAAGGCGAAGCCTGCTTTCACGCGGGCTACCAGTCATTGAACAATCTCGGTATGCAGCAGCTGCTGCTGCCGCGGCTGCACAAGGCGTTGAATATGCAGGCTGTGCTGCCGACGCTGCAACGCTTTGGCGATCTGCAGAAGAAGTACCAAGCCCTATTGGATATTCCGCCCATGCCGGCAGAGCATGCCTGATTGCGTATCCATCAATCGTATTGATCCCCATATTCGCTGAGCGATACCGCTTTTCATTCGGAATTCAGTCCAGAAAGCGGGCAGCCACAGCGGGATCCGGCATCATGCACTGCTCGCTTTTGCCAAACCAGTGATAGCGGTTTCTGGCAATCATGCGGTAGAGCGCATCGCGCAATGCAGCGGGTATCAGCCTGATCACCGCTGTCAGTCGCCAGGGCCAGCCCAATGCGTGCAGCACGCGCAAGATGGCATCCGTGTGCTGCCAGGAGCGCTGTCCGTCCACCAGCAGCAAGGTCTGCAGACCTTCCATGCGCAAGCCTGCATCGGCCAACAGCTTGCCGCCGACCTCGCCCTGTATGGCGGCGAACTGAAAAACGCCCTGCTTGTCGTGCTTGAGCAAGAACTGCACCCAGCCATTGCACAACAGACATTGCCCATCAAAGACCACAATCATGCTTGCTCCTCGGGCAGCAACAGATAGCCACGATAACTGGCCACCACGCCAATCAGGGGGACGGCCGCTTCGACATGAAATTGCATTTGCTCCCCGGCTCCGGTTTCTTCGGCCACGATGCGCGGTGCCAGCCAGCCCGGACATGGGAAGCCCAGAAAGTACAGACGCTGCAGTCGCATGAGAAGCCGTCCATCCACCGCCTGCAAGGCAAAGCACAGTCGCGCCAGGCCAAGGCGCTCGATCAGATGGCCATTGTGCAACTGCAGGGTTGAGTGCATGCGCTGCGAGGGGAAGATGCGAATCCAGGTTTCCGCCTTGGGACTGGCCTGCAGTTCAAAATGAATCGTCCCCTCGCTGGCGGCGCGTGGCGTGCCCAGAGCCAGCGCCAGCAGCTTGGCCGCCAGAGTCCGGGGGGCGCCGGTCTGCACCCTGCCCTGAAGCTCATGCTCACCCTGCAGGCCGTGAAAGCGCTGCAGGGCGGCATCGAGCTTGCAGAACTCATCGCCCATGGCCTGCTGAAACAAAGAGGCGCTCAGCATCATCAGGCAAGCTCCCGCATCTGAATATCCAGTCCCTGCGCTTCGGCTGCAAAGTCCTGCAGCGTCAGCAGCCCCATGCAAGGCCTGGCGCCCGGCTCCAGCGGTACACCCGCAGCCAGCTTGCGTACCAGCGCACTGGCGGCCAGCGTGGGAACATAAGGCCCGTCGCCCGAGCCCGCCATAAGCACCCAGCCGCGCTGGCAGGCTTGCCCCTTTGCATCCAGGCCACTGACCGTGACATGCATGGCTCCTGCATCGCTGCCCCAGTTCCTGAACCAGTCCGCCATGCGCTTGAGCCTGCGCGCATGTGCAGACCAGTCCTGCACCAGCCCTCTGTGAGCCAGCCAGGCCATGGCATTCATCCCGCGCTGCAAGAACGACAGCTCAAGCCCGGCACCGAATCTGATGGAAGGACTGCCTTCATAGCGAAGCGGTAGCAGTGCGAGATCCGGTACATCGCAGGCCGACAGCAGCCGCCGCCCAACAGGGGCCGGATAGTCATGCCCATAGCTGCGCAGCCAGCCAATCACGGCTTGCTGCCCGGAGCCAGGCAGCGGCTTGCCACAATAGCTGAGGATGGCTGCGACGGTGGACAGGCCTCTATCCGTACGATTGCCCGGGCTGATGCCTATGTCGATATCGCTGATGCGA
Organism: Comamonas sp. E6; assembly: GCF_001010305.1. Lineage (NCBI taxonomy): Bacteria > Pseudomonadati > Pseudomonadota > Betaproteobacteria > Burkholderiales > Comamonadaceae > Comamonas > Comamonas sp. E6. The sequence goes on along the minus strand of NZ_BBXH01000018.1, from coordinate 43,785 downwards.
GCCATGCCCGAAGCCAGCGCATCCACGACCGCCGAGGACAGAGCTGGCACCGAACTGGCGCCGCTGAGCAGCAGCACGCCCGCAGTTTTGGCCTGCGGATCGAGCACATCGATGCCGCAGACAAAGTCACGCCCATCGGCCAGATCCACATAGTGGACGCCGGCGTAGGCACAGGCTCGGGCCACGCGGTAGTCCTGCTCCTGAAACGGGCCCGAAGTGTGAATGAGTGCGTCCACCTCCAGCGTCTTGAGTCTGTCCTCCAGACCGGGCGCCATCACGTCCACCACTACGTGGCTCAGGCTTGAGCAAGCGTCCGGGGCCAGACCTTCAACCAGCGCCTGCGCCGCAGAGGCCGAGCGCCCTGCCACCACGATGTGCAAACCGCTTTGCCTGGCCAGCCTGGCAACCAGCCGGCTGCCGAAGAAGCCGTAAGCACCGACGACCATGACCTTGAATTCACGCATGCCTCAGTGTAGCGGGACGCGGTTTCGCTCCGAAGCGCAAGCCCGGCAGCGGCGAGCCTGCTCAGCCGCGCTCATGGCTCGGTCACAGCCCGATCACAGTCCGTACTTGCGAATCTTGTCGTGCAGCGTGGTCTTGGGGGTGTGCAGCGCCTGCGCCGTGCGCGTCAGGCTGCCTTCGTTGTTGCGCAAGGCTTCGGAAATCAGGGAACGCTCTATGGACTCCATGGTTGCCGCAAGCGAAGCCGCTGCCTCGGGCGCCGTACCGGACGGGGACAGGCCGGCATCCAGCCCCAGCGTGATGCGCTCGGCCGTGTTGCGCAGCTCGCGCACATTGCCTGGCCAGTCGTGGGCAAGCAATGCCTGCAGACGCTGCGGCGTCAGCTCTGCCACGGGACGCTGGTGGCGAGCGGCGGCCTGCAACGCGAAATGCTCGAACAGCAGCGCAACATCCTCGCGGCGCTCGCGCAGCGGAGGCAGGTTCACCGTCACCACATTGAGACGGTAGTAGAGATCGGAGCGAAACAGGCCCTGACGGCTGAGTTCCAGCAAATCGACCTTGGTTGCAGCAATCACACGGCAGTCGACAGGAATGAGCGTGTTCGAGCCCAGGCGCTCCAGCACTCTTTCCTGCAGCACGCGCAGCAGCTTGGCCTGCATGGGCAGGGGCATGCTTTCGATCTCGTCGAGAAACAAGGTACCGCTGCTGGCATGTTCGATCTTGCCGATGCGCTTTTTGCCCGCGCCGGTAAAGGCCCCGGCCTCGCTGCCGAACATTTCGCTGTCAAACAGCGTCTCCGGCAGGCCGCCGCAGTTGACGGCGACAAAATTGCCGCTCTTGCGCCGGCTGGATTCATGCAGGCTGCGCGCGACTCTTTCCTTGCCGGTGCCCGTTTCCCCCCAGATCAGCACATCGGCCTCGCTGGCCGCAAGGCTTTGCAATGTGCTGCGCAGCTGCTGCATGGGAAGCGAGCGCCCCAGCAACTGGTGCTGCAACACATCCCGACTTTGTAGCTGCTGGCGCAGGCTGCGCACCTCCAGCACCAGGCGACGGCGCTCCAGCGCACGGCGCACGGCTTCCACAAGGCGCTCGGGCGCAAACGGCTTTTCCAGAAAATCGGCGGCGCCATCCTTCATGGCTTGCACGGCCATGGAGATATCGCCGTGCCCGGTGATGAGAATCACAGGCAGTTCGGCGTCCAGCACGCGGGCGGCGGCCAGCAGCCCAAGGCCGCTCATCTGCGGCAAGCGGATGTCGCTGACCACGATGCCGGCAAAATCCGGGGACAGGTGCTTTTGCGCCTGCTCGGCACTGCTCACGCAGATGCAGTCCAGACCTTCGAGGCGCATGGTCTGCTCACAGGCCATGGCGACATCGGCATCGTCTTCAACGATCAGGACTTTGAGGGAAGGGTTCATGGGCTGCAGGCAATCAGGACAGCGGCCGAGTATCCACCAAGGGCAGGCTCAGCGTGAAGATGGCCCCGCCTTCCGGATGGTTGCCGCCGGTCAGGCTGCCGCCTGCGGCCTGGGCAATCTCGGCCGACAAAGGCAGGCCCAGACCCAGGCCCAGTCCCTCGGGCTTGGTCGTGAAAAAAGGCTCGAACAGTCGCGCTTGCGCCTGATCACTGAGTCCGGGGCCATGATCGCGCACCGTGATCTGCGCCCAGGCACCGCAACGGTTGCAGGCAATTTCCACGCACCGCGTATTGCCGCCCTGCACGGCGTCCAGCGCATTGCTCAGCAGATTGATCAACACCTGCTGTACGCGATTGGCATCGCACCAGGCGCTCAACTCAAGATCCGAGGGCTGTCGCACGATCATGACGCCGCTTTGGGCAATGCGCGGCTCCATGAGGGACAGGGCGCCATCGACCACCTTGGCCAGTTCAACCTGCTCGGGCTGGCCGGCGGACTTGCGGGCAAAGTTGCGCAACTGCCCGGTAATACGCCCCATGCGCTCGGTCAGCTCGGCCATGCGCTGCAGATTGCTTTGCACCATCTCGCTCTGACCACGTTCCAGAAAGCGCTGACTGTTGCCGGCCAGCGCCCGCAAGGCCGCCAGGGGCTGATTCAGCTCATGGGCCACTTCCGTGGAGAGCTGACCGATGACGGCCAGTTTGCCTGCCTGTACCAACTCGTCCTGCGCCGCGCGCAGCGTGGTCTCGGCCTGCATGCGCTCCATCACCTCCTGCTGCAGCGCCACATTGGCACTCTGCAGATCGGCTGTGCGCTGCTGCACCTTGTTTTCCAGCACCTCGTTGGCCTGTTTCAGAGCTTGCTGGGCCGCCAGTTGCTCACGCACATGTCTGCGCCGCTGGTACAGCAAAGCTCCCAGCAAGAGCATCAATGCAATCAGCGCCCCCGTCACCCAGGCTCGGCTGGCCGCCAGCTGCAAGGCAACGCTCAGGGGGGAGAGCACGGTAATCTGCCAGGGCGTGCCGGCCATGGGTCTGGACTGGGCCAGAAAGCGACCTGCGCTCTGGTCTGCCGCAGCGTCCTTGACATCGGGAATGCTCACCTGCCTGACGCCAGTGACACTGCTCATGCCACGCCAGCCCAGAGGCCGCAGGTTCAGACGGTTGTATTTCTGCGAAGCTTCCAGCTCGGCCCGCCTTGCCTCATCCAGCGGCAGCAAGGTCGCAAAGCGCCAGGCCGGCATATTGCTGAGAATGACCACGGTATTTTCGTCGCTGACCAGTACCGGAGACTCTGCGCTGGCCCAGGATTGCTCGAGCTGCGCCAGCCCGACCTTGACCACCACCACGCCATGCATCTCGCCCTGCCCCAAGGTAGTGGTCAGGTAATAGCCGGGCTCGCCGCGCGTGGTGCCTACGCCGAAGTAGCGCCCGCGCCCTTCTCGCAATGCCTGCTGGACATAGGGCCTGAAGCCGAGGTTCTCGCCCACAAAACTGTCGGCGCGGCGCCAATTGCTGGCAGCCAGCACATGACCGTCGTGATCGAGCATGTAGACGCTGAGGGTGCCCGCACGACGGCTCAGCTCCTCCAGATAGAGATTGGCGCGAGACTGCAGTCTTTCGTCGCCCGGCGATTGCAGCAGCGACAGGATCTCGGGCTGCAGGGCCACTACATCGGGCAGAAAGGCAAATTTGTCGATCTCGCGCCGCAGGCTGGCAGCATAGAGATCGAGGCGGTTGTTGCCGGCAGCCACCACGGTCTCGAGACCGATCTTGACGAAGCCCTGATAGCCCAGCCAGCCGCCCAGGCTGCTTGCAGCCAGCCAGAGCAGGATCAGCAAAACAGCACGCAGGCGTGGGGGCAGGAAAGCTAACATGGTGCGAACCATGGTAGCAGCGCCCGGCACCGCAGGGGACAGGAATCCGGGCAACGGACGATCAGGCTCGGGCGCGAATGGGCTCGGGCATCAGCTGTGGCTCGACAGCCAGATCTGCGCAGGACTCCTGCTCTTCGTCGCCTTCCCATTTGGCAACCACGGCCGTGGCAATGGCATTGCCCAGCACATTGGTCAATGTACGGCCCATGTCCAGGAAGTGGTCGATGCCCAGAATCAGCAGGATGCCCGCTTCCGGCAAACCGAACATGGGCAGCACGGCGGCAACCACCACGAGCGAGGCACGAGGCACGCCGGCAATGCCCTTGCTGGAGATCATCAGCACCAGCAGCATGGTCAGCTGCGCGGTCAGCGACATCTCGATGCCATAGGCCTGAGAGATGAAGATGGCCAGGAAGGTGGTGTAGATCATGGAGCCATCGAGGTTGAACGAGTAACCCAGAGGCAGCACAAAGCCTGTGATACGCGGCTTGATGCCGAATTTTTCCAGCTGCTCCATGAGCTTGGGCAGCGTGGATTCGCTGCTGGCCGTGAAAAAGCCCACCAGCACCGGGCCGCGAATCAGCGACAGCAGACGGAAGACATCCTTGCCCAGCACCAGATAGCCGGCACCGATGAGCAGCACCCACAGCGCGGCCAGCGCAATATAGAAGCCCAGCAGGAATTTGCCGAACACCAGCAGCATGCCCAGTCCATGGGTGGCAATGGTGCCGGCGACAGAGCCGAACACGCCCACGGGCGCAAAGCGCATCACGTACTCGGTCACGCGCAGCATGACATGCGAGGTCTCTTCCATCAGATCGACCAGCATGTGCTTTTTCTGGTGGTTCAGGTAGCCCAGAGCGATACCGAAGAACAGCGCAAACACAAGGATCTGCAACACCTCATTGGTGGCCATGGCCTCGAAGATGTTCTTGGGGAAGACATGGGTGATGAAATCCTTGAAATTCAGCGCACCGGTCTTCAGACCCAGGCTCTCGGCATTCGTGGGAAGCTCCACCGTCAGGCCGTGGCCGGGCTGCAACACATTGGCAAAAACCAGACCCAGAAACAGCGAGCAGAACGATGCCGCGATAAACCAGCCCAGCGCACGACCACCCACGCGGCCCACAGAGCCGGCATCGCCCATATTGGCCAGCCCCGCCACCAGCGTGGCAAACACCAGGGGCGCGATGATCATCTTGATCATGCGCAGAAATACGTCGGTGAGAATGCCGAAATAGCCGGCAATGTCTTTGGCTGTCTCCGGTGTCGCGGCGTTGGCGTGGACGAGATAGCCCACAACCACACCCAGAACCATGGCCAGCAGAACCATGATGGTCAGGCGATTGGATTTCATTTCTTGGAATCTTGGTATGCGTTGTTTGAGCCGCTGCCTCAATCCAGGCCTTGGAGGCACCGGGTTCTGGCAGCGACAACAAACCGAGACGGACCGCCGACGGAACCGAGGTTTCGTCAGCAAGGCCCAGCCCCAGTCTCACTTGGTCAGCCGCAGTGAAGCGGCGTGCCGTCCTTTAAGCACATACCGTGCCAGCCAAAAAATCACGTCCAAGTCTTTGATTTGCTTATATTCAAAATACTTTTTTGCATAACCACAATCGGTTTTCCGGACAACATCTGGATTGGTGTACGGAATTCCGAACAGGACTCAGGCCGTTACCGCCGAACGTATCCAGTCCGGCAGCGCAGCGGCTTTCTGCCGGGGGAAATCCACCCAGATCACCGTGCCTCCGCCAGCGGCGCAGATGACTCCCGGCTGCGCCACGCGCTCCATGGTGGCCCAGGTCTCAAAGGTGGTGCGCGCGGGATCGCTGACAAACATCTTGAGCAGCACCTCGTCGGGATACGCAAGCTGCTGATAGAAATTGCAAAAGGCGTTGACGATGACCGGCCCCTGCCCCGCGGGGTCCGGATTCAGGCCCATGCCGCGCATCCAGTCGATGCGCGCAGTTTCCAGATAGCGAAAGTACTGGGCATTGTTGACATGCCCCATGGCGTCCATATCGCCCCAGCGTACGGGAAAGCGCGTTTCATAGACCTGCTTCTTCAGCTCGGGCAGCTCGATTTTCATGCCGGTATGTCTCCTGATTGAACGAGATTTGCAACTGCATCACCACCTTGTTCTAGTTTCTTTGAGGGATGGCACGCCCTGGGGCGATCACTAGCCTATGGACTTTGCCGCAACACCGATTGATGCGCTGTCGCCAAATCTGCACGGTCGTGCCGGGCTGTCAGCATAGAATCGCCCGCATCGCGGTTTTTGCAGACGCACCTGCCAAGGCCGCGCACGCCAGTTTTCCCAATCCAATATCAAGCGAGACTTTCCCGATGACAAACGAAGAGATCCTGGCCCAGTACGGCCCGCGAGAGGCCATGGAATATGACGTGGTGGTGGTGGGCGGTGGCCCCGGTGGCCTGGCCACTGCCATTCGCCTCAAGCAACTGGCGACCGAAAAAGGTCAGGATGTCTCCGTAGTCGTGCTGGAAAAAGGCTCCGAGCCTGGCGCACACACGCTGTCTGGCGCCATCATGGATCCTCGCGCGCTGACCGAGCTGATCCCCGACTGGAAGGAAAAGGGTGCTCCCCTGAACCAGCCGGTGACCGAAGACGCCATGGTCTTCCTCGGCGAGAAGAGCTCCTTGCGCACGCCCAACTGGCTGCTGCCCAAGTGCTTCCATAACGAAGGCAACTACATCGTTCGCCTGGGCTTTGTCACCAAGTGGCTGGCAGAGCAGGCCGAAGCCCTGGGCGTGGAAATCTTCCCCGGCTTCACCGCTGCCGAAGTGCTCTACAACGAAGACGGCTCCGTCAAGGGCGTGGCCACCGGCAATATGGGCATCAGCAAGGAAGGCGAGCCCACGGGCGACTTCCAGCTGGGCATGGAACTGCACGGCAAGTACACCATCTTTGCCGAAGGTGCGCGCGGCCACCTCGGCAAGCAGATCATCGCCAAGTACTCCCTGGACGCCAACCGCGACCCGCAGACTTACGGTCTGGGCATCAAGGAACTCTGGGAAATCGACCCCAAGCGTCACAAGCCCGGCATGGTGCTGCATACCGCAGGCTGGCCCATGAAGAGCGACACCTACGGCGGTGCCTTCCTCTATCACCTGGAAGACAATCTGGTCACGCTGGGCTTCATCACCGGCCTGGATTACTCCAACCCCTATCTGTCTCCATTCGAGGAGATGCAGCGCTGGAAGACCCATCCCAATATCCGCTACTACCTGGAAGGTGACGAAGCCAATGGCATCAAGCCCGGCAAGCGTATCTCCTACGGTGCCCGTGCCATCACGGCCGGCGGCATCTCCAGCCTGCCCCGCTTTGTCTTCCCCGGCGGCGCGCTGGTGGGCTGCGAAGCCGGCTTCCTCAACGTCAGCCGCATCAAGGGCAGCCACGCCGCGATCAAGACCGGCATGCTGGCCGCCGAAGCTGCCTACGCAGCCATCGTCGCAGGTCGCCAGAGTGACGAACTGACCGCCTACACCTATGCGTTCGAGAACAGCTGGCTGTATGAGGAACTGTGGAAGGCACGCAACTTCAAGGCCTGGTTCAAGAAGGGCCTGACCACCGCCTCGATCATGAACGGCCTGGAGCAGTTCGTGCTGCGCGGCAACATCCCCTGGACGCTGCATCGCAACAAGCCCGACCATGCCTATCTGAAGCCTGCAGCCGATTGCACGCCCATCGAATATCCCAAGCCCGATGGCAAGCTGACCTTTGACCGCCTCTCCAGCGTGTTCATCAGCAGCACCAATCATGCAGAGAACCAGCCTGCTCACCTGACGCTCAAGGACGCCAGCGTTCCCGTCGACGTGAACCTGACCAAGTTCGCCGGTCCCGAGCAGCGCTACTGCCCCGCAGGCGTCTACGAATTCGTCGAGGACGAAGCCAATGCCGGCAAGCAGCGCCTGCAGATCAATGCACAGAACTGCGTGCACTGCAAAACCTGCGACATCAAGGACCCGACACAGAACATCGTCTGGGTGACACCCGAAGGCGGCGGCGGCCCCAACTACTCAGGTATGTAATCCGTCCACGATTGCATTCGGCGGCTGCAGCTGCTCCGGATGCTGCTCCATAAAGCCTGCGCCAGCCATTGCTGCGCAGGCTTTTTTCATGGGCTGAATGTTTTTAGCAACGCAGGCTGCCAAATGCCCACAAATTTGCAGCATCACAGCAAAAACGCATGCCACCGCAATCGCCGCGAATCACTCAATGAAGATCGCTTGCCGGTGCAGAAAGAGCAATGTTCAAAAAACAGGCAATTGCATCAATATGCCTGCCCATATCGCACAAGGCGCAGGAAAAATGCAGTAGAAAACCAAAATCCGGCCTCGCTCAACGCAATATTGCGCGCCATTGCCCTGCTTCCACACACTCTAACTCCTGCCAATTAGCGCTTTGCGCAGCTTTCATGCCATTTTTTCGCGATCATCGTATAGGGATAAACAAGGTTATCTCAATCGCGAAGACAGCCAGATCGGTGCAGTAGACTTTGCCGCGAGGCGACGCGCATCACGCACTGCCGTCTTAATTCACCTGCAACACACAACAAACGCTGGAGATACACATGAAGCAGCTGTCCTTGGCCCGCATGGGCGCACTGGCCCTGGCAATTTCCGCCATGTCGGGTGCCTATGCCGCCGATACCAAGTCCGTGGCCGTGACCGCCATTGTTGAACACCCCGCCCTGGATGCGGTGCGCGACGGCGTCAAGGATGCCCTGAAGGCAGCCGGCTACGAAGAAGGCAAGTCCCTGAAGTGGCAATACCAGAGTGCACAGGGCAATACCGGTACGGCTGCCCAGATCGCGCGCAAGTTCGTGGGTGACAAGCCCGATGCCATCGTCGCCATCGCCACGCCTTCCGCGCAGGCCGTGATCGCGTCGACCAAGACCGTGCCGGTCGTGTTCTCTGCCGTGACCGACCCCGTTGCCGCCAAGCTGGTCGCCAGCTGGGAACCCTCCAAGAACAATGTGACCGGCGTTTCCGACCTGCTGGCCCTGGACAAGCAGATGGATCTGGTCAAGCAGGTCGTGCCCAATGCCAAGCGCATCGGCATGGTCTACAACCCCGGTGAAGCCAACTCCGCCGTGGTCGTGAAGGAACTGCAGGCCCTGCTGCCCAAGATGGGCTGGACTCTGGTGACGGCTGCAGCTCCCCGCTCGGTGGACGTCTCCAGCGCCGCACGCTCGCTGGTGGGCAAGGTGGACGTGATCTACACCAACACCGACAACAACGTGGTGTCGGCCTACGAATCGCTGGTCAAGGTTGGCCAGGACGCCAAGATTCCTCTGGTGGCGTCTGACACCGACTCCGTCAAGCGTGGCGCCGTGGCCGCTTACGGCATCAACTACCGCGATCTGGGCGAACAGACAGGCCGCATGGTGGCGCGTATTCTCAAGGGCGAGAAGCCCGGCGACATCAAGCCCGAAGTCTCTACCAAGATGGAACTGTTCGTGAACCCCGGCGCCGCTGAAAAGCAAGGCGTGAAGCTGTCCGACGCGCTGATCAAGTCCGCCGCTACCGTGGTCAAGTAATCCACTCCCTGTCGCCAGCACTGCCGCTCTCAGGCGGTGCCAGCACAGCGGCAGGTGCCGTGGCAACATGGCCCTGCCGATTTTTTTAGACGTTTGCCGCGCCTGTCGCTCTCTCTATGTCTCTATTTTCCATCCTCGGTGCCATTGAAATTGGCCTGATCTTCAGCCTGGTGGCGCTGGGCGTCTTCATCTCCTTTCGCTTGCTGCGTTTCCCCGATCTGACGGTCGACGGCAGCTTTCCCCTTGGCGGTGCGGTGTGCGCCATTCTGATTTCCACGGGCACCAACCCCTGGCTGGCCACGCTGGCCGGCACGGCTGCCGGTGCCGTGGCGGGCTTCATCACAGGCTGGCTCAACGTCAAGCTCAAGATCATGGACCTGCTGGCCTCCATCCTGATGATGATCGGCCTGTACTCGGTCAACCTGCGCATCATGGGCGGCCCCAATGTGCCGCTGATCAACGAACCCACTCTGTTCACCATGCTGCAGCCGGCGAACATTGACGACTATGTGATGCGCCCCCTCATCATGCTGGGCTTCGTCATCGTGGCCAAGCTGGCTCTGGATTGGTTCTTTGCCACCGAACGCGGTCTGGCCATCCGCTCCACGGGCTCCAACGCCCGCATGGCCCGCGCCCAGGGCGTCAACACCGGCGCCATGATTCTGCTGGGCATGGCAATTTCCAATGGCCTGGTCGGTCTGGCCGGAGCGCTGTTCGTGCAGACGCAGGGCGGCTCCGACATCTCCATGGGCATCGGCACCATCGTCATCGGTCTGGCGGCCGTGATCGTGGGCGAAACCATCCTGCCCTCGCGCAAGATCATCTGGGCCACGCTGGCCGTGGTGCTCGGCGCCGTGGTCTACCGCTTCTTCATCGCTGCGGCCCTCAATATCGATGCCATCGGCCTCAAGGCACAGGACTTGAATCTGGTGACAGCAGTGCTGGTGACCATCGCACTGGTGATTCCGCAAATCAAGAAAAAGCTGAGCAAGCGCAAGTAAGAAGAAGGACGGCGGAGAACACCATGCTGAACGCACAAAACCTCGAACTCACCTTCAATCCCGGCACGCCGATCGAAACCCGCGCCCTGCGCGGCCTGTCGCTGTCCATCCCCGACGGTCAGTTCGTGACCGTCATCGGCTCCAACGGCGCAGGCAAGTCCACATTTCTGAACTGCGTCTCGGGCGACCAGAGCGTGGACAAGGGCAAGATCGAAATTGCCGGCATCGACATGACGCGCATGCCGGTATGGTCCCGCTCCAAGCAGGTGGCCCGCGTGTTTCAGGACCCCATGGCCGGCACCTGTGAAGACCTTTCCATCGAAGAGAACATGGCGCTGGCACACGAGCGCGGCAATCTCCGCGGCCTGTCCAAGGCAGTGAAGGCCAGCAATCGCGAGCTGTACCGCGACCGTCTGGCCACGCTGGGCCTGGGTCTGGAAAATCGCCTGACCGACCGCATCGGCCTGCTCTCGGGCGGACAGCGCCAGGCCGTGAGCCTGTTGATGGCGGCGCTGCAGCCTTCGCGCATTCTGCTGCTGGACGAACACACTGCCGCCCTGGACCCGCGCACCGCGGACTTTGTGCTGCAGCTGACGGCACGCATCGTGCAGGAAGCCAATCTGACCACCATGATGGTGACGCACAGCATGCGCCAGGCGCTGGATGTGGGCACGCGTACCGTCATGCTGCACCAGGGCAATGTGGTGCTGGACGTCAGCGGCGAAGAGCGCTCCAAAATGGACGTGCCCGACCTGCTGCATATGTTCGAGAAGGTGCGTGGCGAGAAGCTCGCGGATGACGCCTTGCTGCTCAGCTGATTCAAGCCGACGACCTGACCACACACAGGTCACTATCAAAAAAGAAGCTGCCAGTCCTTGATAACCATTGGCTGGCGGCTTTTTTCATCTCAAGATAGAAACTATCGACAACCAACATTGACATTTCGGCATTTATTTTTGACGAAATGAACAATAAAACAATCAAATAGACAGAGCCCTACTGAATGCAGGCCGAGTATGAAGCCAGTCTCGCCGACGATTTGACGAAGATATAAGGATATTTTTTTGAATTTCCGATCCAGTCATTAATTCTGAAATATCAAACACTTAGATATCGATTCAAGCCATAGCGGCCCTGATCCACAGCTCATGCTGTACGGCTCATGCGCAAATCGCTCACAATCTGCACCCTATCGGAAGCCACTGAGCACGATGCATGTCATCGCCGTTCACGCTGACCGCGTTGATATCCGGGGACTCCTGATATCAGGGCGCAACAAACGGGCATGAGGCCGAGGCTTTTACCAGCCAGGACCGCCAAGGCTTCATGATCCGCAAAAAACCAATATCTCTCATGAGCGATAGCCAAGCAAAAACTGACAACGGTGGCTTGCACCGTTCCCTCAAGGCCCGACATATGTCGATGATCGCCATCGGCGGCTCCATCGGCACCGGTCTTTTTGTCGCCTCTGGCGCAACCATCTCGCAAGCAGGCCCCGGCGGCGCATTGCTGGCCTACATGATCGTGGGCCTGATGGTTTATTTCCTGATGACCAGTCTGGGCGAGATGGCCGCGCACATGCCAGTCTCCGGCTCTTTTGCCACCTATGGCGCCAAGTACGTGGATGAAGGCTTTGGCTTCGCCCTGGGCTGGAACTACTGGTACAACTGGGCCGTGACCATTGCCGTGGACCTGGTTGCGGCGCAGCTGGTGATGGCCTACTGGTTCCCCGACACCAACGGCGTGCTGTGGAGTGCGCTGTTTCTGGCACTGATGTTCGGCCTGAACGCACTGTCCGCCAAGGGCTTTGGCGAATCCGAGTTCTGGTTTGCTGCCATCAAGGTCACAACGGTGCTGGTCTTCATCGCCATCGGCGTGCTGATGATCTTCGGTATTTTGCAAGGTGGCGCGCCTGACGGTATCTGGGGCAATATCGCCAACCTGAGCATAGGCGACGCGCCGTTTGCGGGCGGTTTTGCAGCCTTGATCGGCGTGGCCATGGTGGTGGGCTTTTCCTTTCAGGGCACGGAGCTGATCGGCATCGCCGCCGGCGAATCCGAAGATCCCGCCAAGAATGTGCCCAAGGCCGTGCGCAAGGTGTTCTGGCGCATTTTGCTGTTCTACGTCTTTGCCATCCTCATCATCGGTCTGCTGATTCCCTATACCGATCCCAAGTTGCTGCGCAACGATCTGGGCGATATCGCCGTCAGCCCCTTCACACTGGTGTTCGAACGTGCCGGCCTGCTGGGTGCCGCCGCCGTGATGAATGCCGTGGTGCTGACCTCCGTGCTGTCGGCCGGCAACTCCGGCATGTATGCCTCCACCCGTATGCTGTATGCGCTGGCCAAGCAGGGCATGGCGCCCAAGCTGTTTGCCCAGGTCAACACGCGCGGCGTGCCCGTGCTGGCATTGATCGCCACCACCGTGATTGCCGCCCTGTGCTTTCTGACCAATATCTTCAGCCCCGAAGTGGTCTACATCTGGCTGCTGAATCTGTCCGGCATGTGTGGCTTCGTCGCCTGGCTGGGCATTGCCATCAGCCACTACCGTTTCCGCAAGGGCTGCGAAGTGCAGAACTACGATATGAGCCAGCTGCCTTACAAGGCAGCGGCCTTCCCCTTCGGCCCCATCTTCGCCTTTGTGCTGTGCCTGATCATCACCTTGGGCCAGAACTATGAGAACCTGATCAAGGACCAGATCGACTGGGTCGGTGCCATCGCCACCTATATCGGCCTGCCTCTCTTCCTGGTCATCTGGTTTGGCTACAAATGGGTCAAGGGCACCAAGATCGTCAAATACTCGGAAATGGATCTGAACGGCTCGCGTTAATACCTAGTCATTTTTGATCCCGCCCAAGGCAGCGCCGGCAACGGCGCTGCCTTTTTTGCGTTCTGGGCCTGCCTCGAATGCCGTCGATTAGTCTCAACAGACGATTCATGTCATGACAAATATCTGAAAAATAAATGCTCACAGGCAACGGCCTGCAAGGTTTTTTCACTAGGAAAACAAGAGCAATGCAACAAAAGACGATGAGCGCAGCACTGATGCTGTGCATAGGTTTGCTGAGCGCAGGAGCCGCCTGTGCCAAGGTTCCCGCCACGGAAGCCGACAAGCTGGGCAAGGAGCTGACCTGCACCGGCGCCATCAAAGCCGGCAATGCCGACGGCAGCATCCCGCCATTCACGGGCAAGATCCTGGGCGTTCCTCCCGGCGTGAAGTTCACCAAGTCCGTGGGACAGTTCCAGCCCGATATCTACGCCAACGAAAAGCCGCTGTTCGAAATCACGGCCGCCAATATGGCGCAATATGGCGACAAGCTCAGCGCCGGTCAGAAGGCGCTACTCGCCAAGTTCCCCACCACCATGCGCATTCCCGTTTATCCGGGCCACCGCGACTTCCGTTATGACGACGACATCTGCGCCGTCATCAAGCGCAATGCACTGGAAGCCGAGGTAGTCAACGACGGCAATGGAGTCAAGGGCTTCATGGGCGCTCTGCCCTTCCCCATTCCCAAGACCGGGCTGGAACTGCTATGGAACAACCTCATGCCCAGCCGCGCCAGCACCGAAGAGGTGGAACGTGACATGGCACTGGTGGGCGCAAGCGGCGATATCGCCTGGGGCCGCACCAGCTATATCCAGCTCAGTCGTTATGACTCCAAGGAAAATCTGGGCAAGCCCAACGAGGGCAAATACGCTTATGTGACCAATTTTTCCATCCTGCCCGAGCGCGAAAAAGGCGGAGTGATTCTGTCCATCGAGCCCATGAACTTTGGCACGGACAAGCGCCTGGCCTGGAATTACGATCCCGGCACTCGCCGCGTGCGCCAGCTGCCCGAGTTCGGCTATGACCAGCCCTCCCCCGGCACCAGCGGCAAGGCGACCATCGACTCCGAGCGCCTGTTCAACGGCGGCTCCGAGCGCTACGAGTGGACCATGCACGGCAAGCGCGAGATGTTCATTCCTGCGAACACCTTCCGCATCAACCAGCAGATGAAATACGCCGATCTGCTCAAGCCAGGTCATCCCAACCCTGCCTACACCCGCTATGAACTGCGCCGCGTCTGGGTGCTGGAGGGCAAGCTCAAGCCCGGCTTCCGACACCTGTACTCCAAGCGTGTGATGTTCATCGACGAAGACACCGGCCACGCCGTCTCGGGTGACTTCTACGACGCACGCGGCCAGTTGTGGCAGCACGGTGAAATCAATTACTACTATGCCTACGACATCAAGAAATGGCACGCGGGCACATCGTTCTACTATGACCTGAATGCCGGCTCCTATGTGAGCATGAATCTGGTCCAGGAGCGCCCCAAGGCACCGATTCTGGGCAAGGACGACCTCAAGCCCAGCCAGTACACGCCCGAGGCGATTCGCAACCTGGGCAACTGATAGACAACAGGTGGCTCAGCCACTGCGCGCACCGCACCGCAAGGTGCAAAGAGAGGCCATGAGCCTCTCTTTTTTATGGCCGCTCCTGCCCCGAAACTGGAGCGCACCCCAGCATATGCGCAGGCTGCGTGCTAGGATGAAACACGGTGCCAGCATTGAAAACCATAGCAGCTGGCGTCGTTTTTTTTGTCTTCGAGTCGATTTCAACGTGAACATCATTCACAAGCAGCCAGCGACCCACCCGGTCGCATGGCAGGGCGCGGATCTGGCGGGCGACCCCTTCCGGACTCATCGGCCATCCGCCGACACCCTTGCCGCCATCGCTGCCATGCGGGCCCGGTTCGGACAACGCCTCGAGTCACTTTGGAACAAGGCGTCCCGCTCGGCCAAGGTCGCAGCCTCGTCCTGTTTTAATCCCTGCACAACAAAGCCCGACTAAGCTTGCAGACGATTTAGTTCGCCGCAATCATGACTTCCATGCAATCACTGGCCCGATGGCTGCCCTTTCTTAATTGGCCAAAACCGACTTTTGGCCTGCTGCGCGGCGAGTTCTGGGCCGGCTTGACCGTGGGCCTGATGTTGCTGCCCCAGGGCGTGGCTTACGCCGCGCTGGCGGGCATGCCGCTGATTACCGGCATCTATGCCTCCATCATTCCTGCTGCGGTGGCCATCCTCTTCAGTCCGTCGCCCCGCCTGGGTGTGGGGCCGACGGCGCTGAGCGCCTTGCTGATCGGCGCCTCTCTGACCGGCATGGCCGAACCGGGCTCGGCCCAGTGGGTGGTGCTCGCTGCATGGATGGCCATTCTGTCGGGCCTGGTTCAATGGAGTCTGGGCGTGGTACGCGCGGGTTGGCTGCTCAATCTGGTCACCTCGCCGGTACTGGCAGGTTTTACCCAGGCTGCTGCGCTGCTGATTCTGGCTTCGCAGCTGCCCACCCTGCTGGGCATGCGCGCTGACTGGTCCACCGTCTGGCATTCGCCGTCCATCTATCTGTTCAGCATCCAGTCCATCGCCTACGGCCTGGTCAGCATGGGCTTGCTGATGCTGGCCAAGAAATGGCGTCCTGCTTTTCCCTCGGCCATTTTCATCATCGGTCTGAGCGGGTTCATCAGCTGGCTCACGGGCTTCGCCGATGCGGGCGGAGCCGTGATCGGCCACCTGCCTGCGGGACTGCCCAGCTTCCAATGGCCCGGCATGCTGGACTGGGAGCAGTTCGGCGCCCTCGTCATGCCCGTGCTGGTCATCTCCCTGGTCAGCTTTCTGGAAACCGCGTCCAGCGCCCAGGTCGAACATCAGCAGGCCGGCACGCGCTGGAACGAGAACCAGGATTTGATCGCCCAGGGCCTGTCCAAGATCAGCGCCGGCCTGTTCGGCAGCTTTGCCACCAGCGCATCTTTCTCACGCTCTGCCGTCAATCTGCTCGCAGGCGCCAGGACCGGCTATGCCAACGTCTTTTCCATTTTGCTGGTGGTTGTGGTCGTGCTCTGGTTCATTCCCTGGCTCTACCATGTGCCCCAGGCAACGCTGGCTGCCATCGTGATCACCGCCGTGCTCAACCTGGTCAAGCCCAGCGCGATTCTCAAGCTTTTCAGGATCTCCAAGGTCGAAGCCAGCATCAGCGTCGCCACGCTGGTGCTGACCATCGTCACCGCCCCGCGCATGTACTGGGGTGTGTTCGCGGGCATCATGCTCAGCCAGGCTTACTACCTCTATCACCATCTGCACCCGCGCATCATCGAGGTCGGCGAGCATCCCGACGGCAGCCTGCGCAGCCGTCTGCTTTGGCAATTGCCACCCCTGGCACCTGAAGTCGTGGCTCTGCGCATGGATGCAGACCTGGACTTTGCCACGGCCACGGCACTTGAGCGCTACGCGGCCGATGCACTGCAGCAAACGCCCCAGGCCAAAGACCTGGCACTGCTGATGCAGTCCATCAACAGCATAGACATCACCGGAGTCGAAACCTTTGCCCGACTGGAACGCCTGGTCGCATTGCGCGGCGGTCTGCTGCACGTGGTGGGATTGAAGTTGCCGGCCGAGCAAAGGCTGGAACGCGCCGGACTGCTGCACAAGGAAGGCAGCCCCATCAGGCTCTATCGCACGGATGCCGACTTTCTGCGAACGCTTGGCAATTTCCCCACAGAACTGAGTCGGATCAACGCTGACGAAAAGCCTACATCCACAAAAAGCTAGGGGTCGCTGCTACACTGACGGTCATCATTGATAGTTTGTCGTGACTTCATCCGCCCCCCACCAATCCGTGTTTTTGCGCGATCTGCGCCTTGCCACCGCACACAATCTGGTGACTCGCGCGGGCGGTAGCGATAACCGTCTGCCCACTGACACTCCCACCCATTACCTGCAAGCACTCATTGATGGCTTGTGCGCACTGTCTTTGCGCGACCCCCTCACGGGGCTGGCCAACCGACGCCATTTCCGCTCCGTGATCGAGCGCGAAATCGACCGCGTGGCCCGCTCCGGAGAAACCGCACTGCTGCTGATGCTGGACATCGACCATTTCAAGCAGATCAACGACGAGCACGGTCATATCGCCGGCGATATGGTGCTGCAATCCGTGGCACAGACCCTGTCCGAAATCATTCGCCCCATGGACACCCTGGCGCGCTTCGGTGGTGAAGAATTCGCCATAGTGCTTCCGGTGTGCCCTGCGCATCAGGGCCGTGCGGTCGCCGAGCGCCTGCGCCAGGCCATCGAAAGCAACTCCATCGCTTTGTCCTCGGGCCAGTCGCTGAAGGTCACTGTGAGTATCGGCGGGGTCTACGCCCAGCAATGGATTCGCAGCACGGCGCAACTGTGGACCGAGCGTGCCGATCGCCAGCTCTACCTGGCCAAATCGGCGGGACGCAACTGCGTCTGCGTGGAGGATCCGCCCGACAGTACGGTGAGTGCCGAGGAAAAAAGCCTCCTTTTCAGCCCTTTGCCTGCCGCTTCGTTAGAGGAAAATGTCTCTGACAATACAGCACCAGACGTAAACACCGACGCCGCAAGCCAGGTCATAACGCCTTGAGACGATGGACACCTTGGCCCCTCACCCTACTTTGCCCGCTCATATATCCATGGAAGATGCCCTGCGGGCGCCTGGCCGCAACAAGCAGGCCCACATCATTGCCGTCACCAGCGGCAAAGGCGGTGTCGGCAAGACTTTCGTCTCGGCCAATCTGGCTGCTGCGCTGACGCGTCATGGCTTCAGCGTGCTGGTATTGGACGCGGACCTGGGCCTGGCCAATCTGGATGTAGTGCTCAACCTCTACCCCAAGGTCACGCTGCACGATGTGTTCACGGGTCGCACCACGCTGGAAGATGCCATTCTGACCACGCCGGGCGGCTATTCCGTGCTGCTGGCCGGCTCGGGCATGATCGAGTACTCGCGCCTGACCCCCGAGATTCGTTCCCAGTTCATGCGCACGGTGGAGTTGCTGCGCCCGCGCTACGACATCATCCTGCTCGACACCGGTGCCGGCATCTCGGATGTGGTGCTGTTCTCCGTCTCTCTGGCAACCGAAGTGCTGGTCGTGGCGACGCCCGAGCCCACATCGCTGACCGATGCCTACGCTGCCATCAAGGTGCTGGCCCTGCAGCAAAAGCGCCAACAGATCCGTCTGGTCATCAACCAGGCGCAACGCCCCGGCGATGGCCGCGCCATCACGGGCCAGTTGCAGCAGGTGCTCAACCGCTTCGTGACCACCGAGTCCGGCCAGCCGCTGCAGCTGACCCACTGGGGCGATATTCCGGTCGACTCCGCCGTGCGCGAGGCCGTGATGCGCCGACAGCTGCTGCTGCAGGCCATGCCCGGAGCACCCGCATCCCTCGCAGTGGCACAGCTGTCCAATAAAATCAAGGCAGAGCTGACGGCCCCGGTCTGAGCTGCATCACCGTCGATGCAGCAGCCGCGCGGCCGCCCCCGGATATCGACGTGGCCGACATACTCAACATCTCCTGCTACAAATTCACGCCCCTGCCCGACGCCGACCAGCTGCGCCAGACGCTGCTGGAGCGCGCAAATGACCTGAGCCTCAAGGGCACGGTGCTGCTGGCCGAAGAAGGCATCAACTTTTTCCTGGCCGGTCCTGCACAGGCCGTTCGCGGCTTTGTGCACCAGCTCAAGCAAGACCCGCGTTTTGCCGACCTGGCTCCCAAGGAAAGCTGGTCCGAGACCGTGCCCTTTCGCAAAATGCTGGTCAAGGTCAAGAACGAGATCATCCGCATGGATCATCCCGCCATTCGACCCGCCCATGGCCGTGCGCCATCGGTCAGCCCGGCCACGCTGCGCCGCTGGCTTGAGCAAGGCCATGACGACGAGGGCCGCGAGGTGGTGACGCTGGACACGCGCAACGACTACGAAGTGGACGAAGGCGCGTTTGCCGGCACGATCGACTGGCGCCTGAGCAAGTTCACCGAATTCCCGCCCGCACTGCGCCAGCACAAGGACGAATTCGCCGGCAAGACCGTGGTCAGCTATTGCACTGGCGGCATCCGCTGCGAAAAGGCCGCCATCCTCATGCAGGACGAAGGCATCGAAAACGTCTACCAGCTCGAAGGCGGCATCCTCAAATATTTCGAGGAGACCGACGGCAAGTTCTACGACGGCGGCTGCTTCGTCTTTGACGGTCGCGACTCGCTGGGCACCGATCTGTCGCGCACCGAGCTGGTTCACCCCCGCCCCATCAAAAAGCATCTGATGGAACAGGACGCGGAGTAAGCAGCGCCAAGATGGCGCTCAACGCCACTATCAAAAACTAAGCTGCTAGCGCTGGCTCAGGCTAAGTTTCAGAAACATTCATCTCTGAAACCCCTGCAGGACCATCGCTAGCCGCTTTGAATTGGATAGCACCCAACTTAGCCGAACGCTTATCTGGCCCAGCGTGCTGCAGCCTTGGCCACGCGCTCGCCAAACTGGCGTGCGGTTTCCAGATCACCGCCGGCCATCTCGCCGGCCGATGAATCAGAGGGTGACTGCGCCATGGCACCACAGAAACTGCCCATCCAGTTCACATCGTTGCGCTGGGCGGCCTTGGTATTCGAAGGCAGCAGGCCCAGTCCCACCCACACGCCGCCATGCTGCATGGCCAGGTGATAGAAATAATCGAGCGTGACCTGCTTGTCGCCCTGCACGCTCGCGCTGTTGGTAAAGCCGGCAAACAGCTTGTCCTTCCAGGCCTGGGCAAACCAGGCCTTGGACGAGGCATCGGCAAATTTCTTGAATTGCCAGCTCGGAGCGGCCATATAGGTCGGCGCGCCGAAGACGATGGCATCGGCCGCGGCCAACTGCTCCCAGCCGCCCTCGGGCAGATTGCCATCGGCGTCGATGGCCAGCAACTGTGCGCCCGCGCCCTGGGCCACGGATTGCGCCATGCGCTGGGTATGGCCGTAGCCGGAGTGGTAGACCACAACGATATTGCTCATGATTTCTTCTTTCCTGCTTGCATCGGCGCGGCCATCCGCCGCGCCATCCTGTATCTGTACCAAATAAAGGCCCGCCGGATTGACACCCGGCAGGCCTTGTCTTGCGAGAGCGCGCTAGCTTATCAAAGCTATGACCGCTTGCGCACTTTCAGCTTGTGCTCTTCATGCTTCAGCCTTTGCGGCCGTCCACGCTCCAGGCGCCTGCCCCATGGGCGGCGTAGCCAAGCAGGCCCCCGACCACGGCGATGTTCTTCCAGAACAGCAACTGCTGCATCATGGCGGCCTCTGCGGGCACGCCCCAGAAGTTATGGAAGAAGAAGCTGGCGATCAGCGTGAAAAATCCCAGGATCAAGGCCGCGCAGCGCGTGTGCCAACCCAGCAATATGGCCAGACCGCCCACGATCTCGATCACCAGGCCCACCGCCACCGCTACCTGAGGCATGGGCATGCCCGCCGATGCGGCATAACCCACGGTGCCCGCAAAGCCACTGATTTTCTGAATGCCTGCTGGCAGAAACAGCAGGGCAATCAGCACACGGCCCACCAGGTCCAGAGGATTTCGCAATTGATTCAACATTTAAACTCCAGTCATTGCGACCCAGGGCCGCGTTGGTTCATATCAGTACAAGCCTTGAAATCGTCAGACTCAAGGTTCCAGGTCAAACACCAGAACTTCCGCAGCCCGGCCATTGGCAAGGCGCAGGCGCTCCTCATTTTCAATAAGTGCAGCGTCGCCGCTTGTCAGCTTTTGTCCATTCACGTCCAGCTCGCCACGCACCAGGTGCACATAGGTCTTGCGACCGGCTGGCAGGGCCACATCGGCAGCCTCTTCTGCATCGAACAGACCGGCATACAAGCGTGCATCGGCATTCATGGGAACCGAGCCCTCGGCACCGTCAGGTGAAGCCACCAAACACAGACGTCCACGCTTTTGCGCCTCGCTGAATGTCTTCTGGGCATAGCCTGGCTCGATACCCGTCCGTGCGGGCAGCAGCCAGATCTGCAGAAAGTGCGTGGTCTGCTCCTTGGCATAGTTCTGCTCGCTGTGCACCACCCCCGAGCCCGCGCTCATGCGCTGCACCTCTCCAGGCAGGATGGGAGTTTCATTGCCCATGCTGTCCTTGTGCGAGAGCGCACCTTCGAGCACATAGCTGATGATTTCCATATCGCGGTGGCCGTGCGAGCCAAAGCCTGTGCCGGGGGCAATCCGGTCTTCGTTGATCACGCGCAGATTGCCGAACCCCATATGGCGCGGGTCGTAGTAACCGGCAAACGAAAAGCTGTGATAGGACTTGAGCCAGCCGTGGTCGGCGTAGCCGCGTTCCTGGGATTTGCGCAGAGTCATCATGGTGTGCTTCCTTTCGTTCAAGTGACTGTCTCTATGGGCTCTACTGTAGAAGTCACCTGCCAGGCTGTGGCTGAACGGCGTTGATGGCATCATTCAAACTGTTTGAATCATCAATCTCACCATGCCCAGCTCCCGCGATGTGCTCACCCCCGACAGCCTGGCCATGCTGCAGGCCATTGCCGAAACCGGCAGCTTTGCCGCCGCTGCGCGCTCCCTGGGCCTGGTGCCCAGTGCGCTGACCTACCGCGTGCGCCAGATCGAAGATGCGCTCGATGTGCTGCTGTTTGACCGCAGCTCGCGCCATGCCCAGGCCACGGAGGCCGGCCAGGCCCTGCTGCGCGAAGGCGCCCGCCTGCTGCAGGAGATCGATGCCGTGGCGCACCGCGTCAAGCGCGTGGCCACGGGCTGGGAGCCGCAGCTGACCATCGTCATCGACGGGGCCGTGGCCCGCACGCCCATCTTCGAGCTGGTCGAAGCCTTTTATGCACTGACTCCGCCCACCACACTCAAGCTGCGTGACGGCATTCTCAATGGCACGCTGGAAGTGCTGACCAGCGGCCATGCCGATCTGGCCATTGGCGTGGCGGTCAACACCAGCAATGTCTCCGAGCTGCAGACGCGCGAAATCGGGGAGATTGATTTCGTCTTCGCCGTCGCGCCACACCACCCTCTGGCCAGACTCGACGAGCCGCTGTCCGACGAGTTGCTGCTGCGCCATCGCATGGTGGCCGTGGCCGACTCCGGCGTGCGCAGCAACACCAGCTTTGGCCTGGTCAACGGCCAGGACGTGCTCACCGTGGACAGCATGCAGGCCAAGCTGGAGGCCCAGATACGCGGCATTGGCGCCGGCTTTCTGCCACGCGGCATGGTGCAGGCCTATCTGGATGCCGGCCTGCTGGTCACAAGACAGGTGCAGCGCGCCAGTCGCAATCTGCGCCTGCACTATGCATGGCCCGGTCCCGCCCACCGTACGCCTGGACGTGCCCTCCAGTGGTGGCTGACGCAACTGGAAAGCCCCGCCACGCGCAAGGCGCTTATGGAAAACCATCACCGTCAATAAGCTGCTGCGCGTCGCAGCCATCACGCGGGAGGTGTAGAGTGAGTTGCGCTGCAACAATTCAGCACAAGCAGCACTTGCTATCTTTTGGATAGCTGCTACGCTAGAACTCAAACGGTGTCGAAAAGGCTTTTTCATGAATGCTTCCCGCACTCGCGCGTCCGCAACTGCCTCCGCTTCTTCCCCTTCCCCGCATACCGGTGCCAAGCGCATTGCCGTCATCGGCGCGGGCATTGCAGGTCTGGCCTGTGCCCGCACGCTGATGCAGGCCGGGCACGACGTCCATGTCTATGAGCGCCTGACCCAGGCCGGCGGACGCATGCGCTCGGTCAGCGGCCCCTACGGCAGCTTTGACATCGGGGCCCAGTTCTTCACCGTACGCGACCCGCGCTTTCAGCAAGTGCTGGACACCACGCCCGGCAATCTGCGCGCCTGGAGCCTGAACAGCGTGCAGACCCGCAACGCCCAGGGCCGCAGAGTCGACAAGCACACGCCGGTGCGCGAGACCCACTGGGTCGGCATGCCCGATATGCAATCGCTGCCACTGGCCTGGGCAGCGCCGCTATGGGATGCCGGACGCCTGCATCTGGGCCAGTCCCTGCGCGCCATGAGCCACCACATTGCCAGCGGCAGCAACCACAGCCGCCACCAATGGTCCCTGATGCTGGATACCGAAGACCATGGCCCGCAGATTGCTGCCGACTTCGATGCCGTGGTGCTGGCCGTGCCGGCGCCCGTGGCCGCGCAGCTGCTGCAGACCGCACCGCAGGGGGCGGCCCTGGCCAGGACCCTGGCCCCTGTGGAAATGGCCCCCTGCTGGGCCATGACGCTGTCCTACCCCATGGCCGCGCAGGCCGGACTGACCACACTGGGCCCGCAGTGGAATGCCGCACGCAGCACGCATGAGCGCGTTGCCTGGGTGGCCCGCGAGTCCTCCAAACCCGGCCGCGCCCAGACCGAGCGCTGGACGATTCATGCCAACCCGCTGTGGTCCAACGAGCACCGCCACGACGACGCCACGCGCGTGCTTGCCAAGCTGCAAAAGGCCTTCGGCGAGATCACGGGCATCCGCGTTGCGCCGCGCCATGCCAGCGTCTACCTCTGGCAGCATGCCCAGACGCTGGCGCCCCTGGGCAGGCCGTTCAGCCACGACCCCTCGGTCGGCCTGAGCCTGTGCGGGGACTGGTGCATAGGCATGCGGGTGGAAGACGCTTTTGTCTCGGGTCTGGAAATGGGGCTGGCCCTGGCCTGAGCCAACTGCGCGCAGTCAAGGGGCGTAAGATGGCGTCCCTCATGACTGCGGCCCTCTCCCGTTCCTCCTCCAGCGCTCCCTGCACGGGGCCATATATCGGGCGCTTTGCGCCCTCTCCCACCGGGCCGCTGCATGCCGGCTCTCTGGTCGCGGCACTGGCCAGCTGGCTGGATGCACGCGCCCACCACGGACGCTGGCTGATTCGCATCGAAGACATCGATCCGCCACGCTGCCAGGTTGGTGCCGACCAGGAAATCCTGCGCCAACTGGCCGCCTGCGGCCTGCACTCCGATGCCCCCGTGGTCTGGCAGTCGCAGCGCCACGCACTCTATGAAAAAGCGCTGCAACAGCTGCAGGCGCAAAAAATGGCCTACCCCTGCGGCTGCACGCGCAAGGACATCGAAGCCGCCTGGCTGGCACAGGGACTGACTCACGAGCGCCATGTGGAGCGGCCCTACCCCGGCACCTGCCGTCATGGCCTGCAAGGCAAGCCTGCCAGAGCCTGGCGCTTTGCGCTGGAGCAGCAGGTACATGACTTACAAGAGAATCAACCCAAAACACTCTATCAACAAGCGCAAGCAGCTACGCAAAGCATAGCAATCGGGCACTCTTGCCTGGAAAGCAAGCGCCCCATGCTGCAATGGCAGGACCAGCGTCTGGGCGCCCAGCAGCAAAACCTGCTCGCCAGCGTGGGCGACTTTGTGCTGCGCCGAGCGGACGGGCTCTGGGCCTATCAGCTGGCCGTGGTCGTCGACGATGCCGAGCAAGGCATCACCGATGTGGTGCGCGGCGAAGACCTGGCCGACAACACCCCTCGCCAGATCGTGCTGCAGCACGCCCTGGGCCTGACCCAGCCGCGCTATCTGCACACGCCGCTGGTCTGCATGGAAAACGGAGAAAAGCTCTCCAAACAGCATGGCGCACCCGCCGTGGATGTCAGCCAGCCGCTGACCGTGCTTTCTGGCGCGGCGCAGCAGCTCGGCCTGCCACAAGCGCCCGCAGCCGCATCCTCCAGCAGCGAAAGCCCCGCAAGCGCCTTGCCTTTGGCGCTGGACTTCTGGGTCCGGTGCTGGCGCCAAACCTACAATATCGCCCCGTGACTTCTTCAAATCCAACACCTACCACCGATATGGCCGAAAACGTGCCAGCCGCTGACGCATCCGCAGCATCCCAAGGCCAGGCGCCCGAAGGCGTGGCCTATCCCAAGACCATCAAAAGCTATGTACGCCGCGCCGGCCGCACCACCACAGGCCAGGCCAAGGCTTTTGAAGAACTGGGTCCGCGCTTCCTGCTGCAATACCAGAAGGCTCCTCTGGACGCCGCTGCCGCCTATGGCCGCGACGGCAAGCTGATTCTGGAGATCGGCTTCGGCATGGGTGAAGCCACCGCCCATATCGCCCGCGTGCGCCCCGACGATAATTTCCTGTGCTGCGAAGTGCACGAGCCCGGCGTGGGCGCGCTGCTCAAGCGCATTGGCGAGCAGGAGATCGAGAACATCCGCATCCTCCAGCACGATGCCGTGGAAGTCATCGACAACATGCTGCCCGAAGCCTCGATCGACGGCGTGCACATCTTCTTCCCCGACCCCTGGCACAAGAAAAAGCACAACAAGCGCCGCCTGATCCAGAGCCCACTGATCGCCAAGCTGGCTGCTCGCATCAAGCCCGGCGGCTACATCCACTGCGCCACCGACTGGGAACCCTATGCGGTGCAGATCCTGGAAGTGCTGAACGCAGAACCCATGCTGCAGAACACGGCCGA
This sequence comes from Comamonas sp. E6, assembly GCF_001010305.1. NCBI lineage: Bacteria > Pseudomonadati > Pseudomonadota > Betaproteobacteria > Burkholderiales > Comamonadaceae > Comamonas > Comamonas sp. E6. The sequence continues at coordinate 18,234 of NZ_BBXH01000018.1, read as the reverse complement.
GAACTACGCCGAAAAGCCCGACTACCGTCCGCTGACCAAATTCGAAAACCGCGGCATTCGCCTCGGTCATGGCGTCTGGGACCTGGTGTTCAGGAAAAAGTAATACCCCCTGAGGCGCTCTGCGCCTTCCCCTAGCCGGGCGCCCCCTTTCTCTACGCGCTTCGCGCTATGGAAGGGGGACGATGCCTTCGCCGCGAGGCGGCTCTTGCTCGGCATCTCGGATCTTGGTCAGCGCCAGTCGCAAGGGTTTCGCTCCAAGCCATAAAAAACGCTCCTCATTGAGGAGCGTTTTGTTTTGGGTCAAGGCAGCCTAAGCTGCCTTTTGACGCTCGCCTTACAGGCGCTCGGCTCAGAGGCGCTCGGCCACCCAGGCTTGCACGCTGGCCAGCGCTGCGGGCACGGCTGCGGCATCGGTGCCGCCGGCCATGGCCATATCGGGCTTGCCACCGCCCTTGCCGCCCACTTGCTGGGCCACAAAGTTCACCAGCTCGCCGGCCTTGACCTTGGCAGTTTCAGCCTTGGTCACGCCTGCAGCCAGCTGCACCTTGTCGCCGTCCACGGCAGCCAGCACGATCACGGCCGCGCCCAGCTTGTCCTTGAGCTTGTCCATGGTGTCGCGCAAGGTCTTGGCATCGGCGCCTTCGAGCTTGGCTGCCAGCACCTTGACGCCATTGACGTCGGCGGCCTGCGTGGCCAGCTCGTCGCCCTGGCTGGAAGCCAGCTTGCCCTTGAGCGCAGCGATTTCCTTTTCCAGTGCCTTGATCTGATCCAGCGCACCGCCGATGCGGTTGGTCAGCTCGGCTGCAGGGGCCTTGAAAGCGGCTGCAGCCTGGTCCACGGTGGACTCCAGCGATTGCAGATAGGCCAGCGCGTTCTCGCCGGTAATGCCTTCGATACGGCGCACGCCAGCGGCCACGCCGGATTCGCCCACCACCTTGAACAGGCCGATGTCACCGGTACGGCTGACGTGAGTGCCGCCGCAAAGCTCGCGGCTGGAGCCGATATCCAGCACGCGCACGGTTTCACCGTACTTCTCGCCGAACAGCATCATGGCGCCGGTCTTCTGGGCGCTTTCGATGTCCATCACGCGAGCGTCGGTGGCGGTGTTGGCCAGCACCTCGGCATTCACGCGGGCTTCGATCTCGCGGATCTGCTCGGCCGTCACGGGGGCGTTGTGCGCAAAGTCGAAGCGGGTGCGCTCGGCATTGACCAGCGAGCCCTTTTGCTGCACATGGCCGCCCAGCACTTCGCGCAAGGCCTTGTGCATGATGTGTGTGACCGAGTGGTTGCGCATGGTCGCTGCGCGCACGGCGGTATCCACCTGTGCTTCAACGGCATCGCCCACCTTCAGGCTGCCGGCTTCCAGCACGCCGTGATGACCGAATACATCGGCCTTGATCTTGAGCGTGTCTTCCACGGCAAAGCGGTTGCCGCCTGCGGCAATCACGCCCTGGTCGCCTACCTGGCCGCCGGATTCGGCGTAGAAGGGGGTCGTGTCCAGCACCACGACACCGTTTTGGCCGGCCTGGAGCTCGTTCACGCTCACGCCATCGGCGTACAGCGCGACGATCCTGGCAGCCTCGGCCAGCTTGTCGTAGCCGGTGAACACATTGGCGTCCCCCGTGTATTCCAGCGCGCGATCCATCTTGAACTTGCCGGCTGCGCGGGCAGTTTCCTTCTGGTGCTGCATGGCGGCATTGAAGCCGGCTTCGTCCACCGTCACGCCACGCTCGCGCGCCACGTCGTTGGACAGGTCCAGCGGGAAGCCGTAGGTGTCATGCAGCTTGAAGGCCACATCACCAGGCAGCACCTTGACATCGCCGGCCAGAGCGCTGTCCAGGATTTCCATGCCGTTGGCCAGGGTCTCGAAGAAGCGCTCTTCCTCGGCCTTGAGCACGCTGGTGATATGCGCTTCCTGCTCCTTGAGCTTGGGATAGGCATCGCCCATCTGCACCACCAGGTCGGCCACCAGCTTGTGGAAGAAGGGAGTCTTCTGGCCCAGCTTGTAGCCGTGACGGATGGCGCGGCGGATGATGCGGCGCTGCACATAGCCGCGACCTTCGTTGGAAGGAATCACGCCGTCGGACACCAGGAAGGAAGTGGCGCGGATATGGTCGGCAATCACCTTCAGCGAAGGAGTGCTCAGATCTTCGGTGCGGGTTTCGCGGCCGGCAGCCTTGATCAATGCCTGGAACAGGTCGATCTCGTAGTTGCTGTGCACATGCTGCAGGATGGCAGCCAGGCGCTCCAGGCCCATGCCGGTGTCCACGCAAGGTGCGGGCAGCTTCACCACGGAGCCGTCTTCCTTCATGTCGAACTGCATGAACACATGGTTCCAGATCTCGATGAAGCGGTCGCCGTCTTCTTCCGGGCTGCCGGGAGGGCCACCGGCAATGTGCTCGCCGTGGTCGTAGAAGATTTCCGAGCAGGGGCCGCAGGGGCCGGTGTCGGCCATCATCCAGAAATTGTCGCTCTTGTACTTGCCGCCCTTGTTGTCGCCGATGCGGATGATGCGCTCGGCAGGCAGGCCGATGACGTTCTTCCAGATGTCATAGGCCTCGTCGTCTTCGTGATAGACCGTGGCCAGCAGCTTCTCGGCGGGCAGACCGAAGACCTTGGTCAGCAGCTCCCAGCCCCACTCGATGGACTCCTTCTTGAAGTAGTCGCCGAAGGACCAGTTGCCTAGCATTTCGAAGAACGTGTGGTGGCGCGCGGTGTAGCCCACGTTTTCCAGGTCGTTGTGCTTGCCGCCGGCGCGCAGGCAGGCCTGCACCGAAGTTGCGCGGTTGTAGGGGCGCTTGTCCGTGCCCAGGAACACGTCCTTGAACTGCACCATGCCGGAGTTGGTGAACATCAGCGTCGGATCGTTGCCGGGAACCAGCGAGCTGGACGCGACAACCGTGTGGCCCTTGGAAGCGTAGAAATCCAGGAACGTCTTGCGGATGTCCGCAACGGAAAAAGTGGGTGTACTCATGGTGTTTGGTATGAAGACGCCTGCATGACGCCTGCGATCAGTACGGCCCGGCGCTGCTTTTTCAGGAGCTGCGCAGACAGGCAAATCAGCCGAACATTATAGGTTTGCGGCTACATACCCGCGCGGCCTTGTGCCGATAACGGCGATCATGAATTTTCATGCGTTGCATTAATGTCTTCATCATCGGCTTGCGGATAATCGGCAACCACTATGAGCGATTCACCCCAAACCGAGACCTCCAAGCCCGCTGCCCCCGCCAAAAACCGCCTGGTCGTCTGGCTCATCGCCCTGCCCGTGATCATCTTTGGCGCGCTCATGCTCATCGGCCAGTTCATGGACGATCCGCTCAGCAAGCAGCGCTGGACGGAGGCAGAAACCATCAAGATCTGCTGGAAACAGACGGCCAAGCCCGAGGCCGAGCGCAAGACCCAGGAGTTCAAAACCCCTCAGGACTGCGAACGCCTGGAGTTCGATTTCAAGACCCGCTACGGCGAAAACCCTTGAGGCAGCCGCGACGCGGCAAGCCCGGGGCAGGCGTCCTGGGTGACTGGCGGGCTTACTCTTCGCCCCAGTCTTCGTCCGCGCCCTCTTCCTCTTCTGCTGCAGCCAGCGCGATCATGCGATCGAAGGTCTCGATGATCGCGATGCGACGGTCCTGCTTGTAGCCCTCTTCGGGCTCCAGCTCGTCGATGCTCTGGTCCCAGGCCTGCAGATAAGTGGCTTTCCATTGCTCCAGCGTCTGCAGATCCGGCCATAGCGGATGCATGCCGCCCTCGGCCATGGCGCACAGCAGCTCGATGCGGCAGGGAACCAGATCGGACTCAGACTCGCCCGCCTGCAAGGCCTCGGGCGAGTCCAGGGCCTCGGCAATTTCATCGATGAGCTGGCCCGTGATATCCGCCAGCCAGTCCAATGCGGTGTCGTTATCGAAATTGCCGTGCGACCAAGTGCCCATGACCAAACTCCTTGCTGCGATATGTCAGTAAAGCAAGGCCCAACATAGCGGGCCTTGATGTCAGAACTGTGTCAGTGCGGAAGATCGATTCAGGCGCCGCAGGTCAACGGTTGCGGTTTTTCATGGCGCGCTCCACCTCGCGCTTGCCTTCGCGGTCCTTGATCACGTCGCGCTTGTCATGCTCGGCCTTGCCCTTGGCCAGGGCGATCTCACATTTCACGTAACCGTTCTTCCAGTGCAGATTGATAGGCACCAGGGTATAGCCCTTTTGCTCGACCTTGCCGACCAGGCGCTTGATCTCGTCCTTTTTCAAGAGCAGCTTCTTGATACGTGCCGAGTCGGGATTGACGTGGGTGGAAGCCGTCTTGAGCGGGTTGATCTGGCAGCCCAGCAGGAACAGCTCGCCGTCCTTGATCAGCACATAGCCATCGGTGAGCTGCACCTTGCCGCTGCGCAGGGCCTTGACCTCCCAGCCGTGCAGCACCATGCCGGCTTCGTGGCGCTCCTCGAAGAAATAGTTGAAAGCTGCTTTTTTATTGTCGGCAATGCGCGACGATGTTTCTGGTTTCTTGGCCATGGAATATTAGTTGCAGGCGGACCGGAGATGAAAGCTCTCCCTACAATACTGGATTGCCGTCTCGCCTCTGAGCGATGATTTTAGTTTCGCATCGCGCCTCTGGGTGCATTGGCCTAGGCCAATTCCCTGCTCTTGCGCCCTGCTGATTGCTCTTTGTTCATGAAAAACGTCAACAAGTCCGTCCTCATCTGGTACAGCCCCGAAGAAATGTTTGCCCTCGTGACGGACGTGGCCCACTATGCCGACTTTCTGCCCTGGTGCGATCATGCCAAGATTCTGGAGCAGGACGACACAGGCATGACAGCCGAGGTGGGTATTGCGTTCAGCGGACTGCGCAAGTCTTTCGTGACGCGCAACACGAACAGTAGCATGGATGACGGCGGCAAGCAGGTCAGCATGCGTCTGGTCAAGGGACCTTTCTCGCGCCTTGAAGGCCACTGGCGCTTTCATCCTGTTGGCGACGGCACGCAGCGCGCCTGCAAGGTCGAGCTGCAGCTGGACTACGGCTTCGAGAACGGTGCCGTAGCCGCCATCATCGGCCCGGTCTTCGACCGCATTGCAGGCTCCATGGTCGACGCCTTCATCAAGCGAGCCGAGCAAATCTATGGCTGATGCACTGCCGGAGGTGATCGACATCATGGTCTGCATATCGCCCTGCTCCGGTACGGTGCAGGAAGCCTTGTTGCAGCTTCCCGCAGGCAGCACCGTCCAGCAGGCGCTGGACGCCGTGACCGCTTCAACAGCATTGCCGAACCTGCCACTGCCCGAACCCTTGGCCGGCATGGTCGGTATCTGGGGCAAGGTCGCGAATCCGGGCCAGGTTCTCAGACATGGCGATCGTCTGGAAGTCTATCGCCCGCTGACCGTAGACCCCAAGGTTGCCCGACGCGAACGCTTTGCCCGCCAGGGTGCGCGCAGCGCCGGACTTTTCAAACGTCAGAGAGACGGAGCCAAGGCGGGTTACTAGCCAACAGGACTCAAAAAAGCGCCTTCAGAAGGCGCTTTTTTATCGAGATCCCGGCGAAGACTCCGGCGACTACTGCGCCGGCTCGGCCATGGGCCCGCAATCGGAGGCGATCACGGCATCGGCGCGCTTGATCTCGGCATCGCGCGCTGCCTCATCCATGAAGCCGCGCTCGCCCTTGGCATTCACATGGGAGAGCAAGCGGCCCGACGCCAGGGTTGTCTTGGCCTGCCTGGCACGATTGCAGTTGTCCTGGCGCTGCCTTTCCTTTTGCAGTCTGTCAGCCTGGGTCTTGGCTGCTTCCTGCTCCTGCATCTTGCGCTTTTGCTCTTCCAACCCCTTGTCCACACCGGCGTCCGCCACGGGCTTGGCCGCGCCGGCCTCCGGCACAGCAGAAGGTGCTGCGGGCCTGGCACCGCCGGGGCTGCGCAAAATATTCTTGGCAGGGATATCGGCCGGCGGAGCCCTGTCGCTGAACACCTTGCGCCCCTGACCATCAATCCATTGCCACTGGGCAATTGCGGGGACCGTGCAGCAGGCAATGGCTGCAAACAAAGCGAACTTGATGGCGTGCATGGAGTCAATAAGTCTTGGACTGGCGTTGGGGATTCTGGGTCACGAGCCCACATTGTGCGGCAAGTCACAGGTACAATCTTTCTTTTGGAGCCATCACATGCGCCTTCTCGGAAAAGCACTGACCTTTGACGACGTCCTGCTCGTTCCCGCCTACTCCGAAGTCCTGCCCAAGGACGTTTCCCTCGCCACCCAATTCACTCGCAATATCCGCCTGAACCTGCCCCTGGTGTCTGCCGCCATGGACACGGTGACAGAAGCGCGTCTGGCCATCGCCATTGCGCAAGAAGGCGGTATCGGCGTGATCCACAAGAACATGACAGCCGAGCAGCAAGCCGCTGAAGTGTCCAAGGTCAAGCGCCACGAATCCGGTGTGGTGCACGACCCTGTGGTCATCACCCCCGAACACACCGTGCTGCAAGTGCTGCAGCTGTCGGAAGAACGCGGCATTTCGGGCTTCCCCGTGTGCGACGGCGGCAAGGTGGTCGGCATCGTGACCAGCCGCGATCTGCGCTTCGAGACCCGCTACGACGTCAAGGTCAGCCAGATCATGACGCCCCGCGAAAAGCTGATCACCGTCAATGAAAAAGACGGCACCAGCCCCGCCGAAGCCAAGGCACTGCTGAACAAGCACAAGCTCGAACGAATCCTGGTGGTGAACGACGCCTTTGAACTCAAGGGCCTGATCACTGTCAAGGACATCAACAAGCAAACCACCTTCCCCAATGCCGCGCGTGACGCATCGGGCCGCCTTCGCGTGGCTGCCGCTGTCGGCGTGGGCGCTGGCACCGAAGAGCGCGTGGAACTGCTGGTCAAGGCCGGCGTGGACGCGATCGTGGTGGACACGGCTCACGGCCACTCCAAGGGCGTGATCGATCGCGTTCGCTGGGTCAAGCAGAACTACCCCCAGGTGGACGTCATCGGCGGCAATATTGCCACCGGCGCTGCCGCCCTGGCTCTGGTGGAAGCCGGTGCCGACGCGGTCAAGGTCGGTATCGGCCCTGGCTCCATCTGCACCACCCGTATCGTGGCCGGTGTGGGCGTGCCCCAGATCATGGCCATCTCCAATGTGGCCGACGCCCTGAAGGGCTCCGGCGTGCCCCTGATCGGTGACGGCGGCATCCGCTTCTCCGGCGACATCTCCAAGGCCCTGGCCGCTGGCGCCTCCACCATCATGATGGGCGGCATGTTTGCCGGCACCGAAGAAGCTCCTGGCGAAGTGATTCTGTACCAGGGCCGCTCGTACAAGAGCTACCGCGGCATGGGCTCCATCGGTGCCATGCAGCAAGGCTCTGCCGACCGTTACTTCCAGGAATCCTCCACCGGCAACCCCAATGCCGACAAGCTGGTTCCCGAAGGCATCGAAGGCCGCGTCCCCTACAAGGGCTCCATGGTCTCCATCGTCTATCAGATGGCTGGCGGCGTGCGCGCCTCCATGGGCTACTGCGGTTGCGCCACGATCTCCGAGATGAATGAAAAGGCCGAGTTTGTGGAAATCACCGCAGCCGGCATTCGCGAATCTCACGTGCATGACGTGCAGATCACCAAGGAAGCGCCCAACTACCGCGCTGACTAAGCAAGCCCCTTGAAATCTGACCAGATTGAAAAATCTGGTCAGAATGCTAAAATCTGGCCTGAACTACTGGTTCTAGCCAGATTTTTTGTTTTCCACCATGCAATCTATCGGTATCTACGAAGCCAAAAGCCGCTTTTCCGCCCTGGTCGAAATGGTCGAGCAAGGCGAAGAAGTTCGCATCACGCGCCATGGCAAAGAAGTCGTGCGCATGCTGCCCATGCGCCGCAAGCCCGTGATCACCGATGAACAGATTGCCCGCGAGCTGGAGCAGATCTCGGCCCTGCAGCAGACAGTGAAAGCTCAAGCAGCCACAAACCCGGCGGCGAACAGCATCACCGGTTTGCGCCACACAGGACGGAGCCAGGCATGAGCGCCACCGCTTTTGTGCTCGATGCATCCGTCACCGCCGCCTGGTTGCTGCCTGACGACGCCAGCGAGCACACCAGACGCCTCTACACCCGTATCCGCCGCGATGAAGTGGACCCGCAAGCCCCCAACCTCTGGCAGTGGGAATGCGGCAACCTGATTGCATCGGGCGTCAATAATGGCCGTATTCCACAGACTTCGGTCGAAGGCCTGTGGGGCGTGCTGGAAGCCATTCGCCACCGCGTGGAGCTGCACGACCTGGCTCCTGCACAGCACAAGGCCGTGCTGGATGTGGCACTGGACACCGGCCTGCCCACCTACGATGCCGCATACCTGTGGCTGGCGCAGTCGCTGCGCCTGCCACTGGCCACATTCGATGCAGCCCAGATCGCGGCCGCCCGCAAAAGCGGCGTCACCGTCTGGGCTCCCGAAGATTTCTAATCCCTTTTTGCCACCCTCTTGCCCTTGATCACCATGCAACACGACAAGATTCTTATTCTGGACTTCGGCTCCCAGGTCACGCAGCTGATTGCTCGCCGCGTGCGCGAAGCCAATGTCTACTGCGAAGTTCACCCCTGCGATGTGAGCAGCGACTGGGTGCGCGAGTTTGCCGCCGACGGCAAGCTCAAGGGCATCATCCTGTCCGGCAGCCATGCCTCCGTCTACGAAGTGGACGACCGCGCTCCCGACGCCGTGTTCGAGCTGAACCTGCCCGTGCTGGGCATTTGCTACGGCATGCAGACCATGGCCACCCAGCTGGGCGGCAAGGTCGAAGGCTCCAACACCCGTGAATTCGGTTACGCCGAAGTGCGCGCCCATGGCCACACCAAGCTGCTGGAAGGCATCGAAGACTTCGCCACGGCCGAAGGCCACGGCATGCTCAAGGTCTGGATGAGCCACGGCGACAAGGTCACCGAACTGCCTCCAGGCTTCAAGGTCATGGCCTCCACGCCGCCCTGCCCCATCGCCGGCATGGCCGACGAAGCACGTCGCTACTACGCCGTGCAGTTCCACCCCGAAGTCACGCACACCGTGCAGGGCCAGGCTCTGCTTAACCGCTTTGTGCTCGACATCTGTGGCACGCAAGCTGACTGGATCATGGGCGACTACATCGAAGAGGCCGTGGCCAAGATCCGCGAGCAGGTGGGCGATGAAGAAGTGATCCTGGGCCTGTCCGGCGGCGTGGATTCGTCCGTGGCTGCAGCCCTGATCCACCGCGCCATCGGCGACCAGCTGACCTGCGTGTTCGTCGATCACGGCCTGCTGCGCCTGAACGAAGGCGATATGGTCATGGACATGTTCGAAGGCAAGCTGCACGCCAAGGTCGTGCGCGTCGATGCCTCCGCCCTGTTCCTGGGCGAGCTGGCCGGCGTGTCCGAGCCCGAGCAAAAGCGCAAGATCATCGGCCGCCTGTTCGTGGACGTATTCAAGGCCGAAGCCGAAAAGCTCAAGGCAGCCAACGCCGGCTCCAAGGGTGCAACCTTCCTGGCCCAGGGCACCATCTACCCCGACGTGATCGAGTCCGGCGGCGCCAAGAGCAAGAAGGCCGTCACCATCAAGAGCCACCACAACGTCGGCGGCCTGCCCGAGCAACTGGGCCTGAAGCTGCTGGAGCCCCTGCGCGACCTGTTCAAGGACGAAGTGCGCGAACTGGGCGTGGCCCTGGGCCTGCCCCGCGGCATGGTCTACCGCCACCCCTTCCCCGGCCCCGGCCTGGGCGTGCGCATTCTGGGTGAAGTGAAGAAGGAATATGCCGACCTGCTGCGTCGCGCAGATGCCATCTTCATCGAAGAGCTGAACAACTGGATCGACGAAAAGACCGGCAAGAGCTGGTACGACCTGACCAGCCAGGCCTTTACCGTGTTCCTGCCCGTCAAGAGCGTGGGCGTGATGGGCGACGGCCGCACCTACGACTACGTCGTGGCCCTGCGCGCCGTGGTCACCAGCGACTTCATGACTGCCGACTGGGCCGAGCTGCCCTACGGCCTGCTCAAGAAGGTCTCCGGCCGCATCATCAACGAAGTGCGCGGCATCAACCGCGTCACCTATGACGTGAGCACCAAGCCACCAGCAACCATCGAGTGGGAATAATTTAAAGTTTCCAGCAACGTATGGCAACGTTCTGGAAGCTATTGATTCTATTGAAAGAATCGTGGGTTGTCCGTCCAAGGACAACCCACAGCATGCCACACAAGCCGCAAATTCATGCGGTACACCTGACGGTAAAGCTGTAACATTTCGGAACGTTGCTTTCCCATACCGACACCCCTAATGACGGTATCAACGAAAGCCCACCCTGAAATGATCACTGACACCGAACTGCGCAGACTGCGCCCTCAAGAAAAATCCTACAAAGTCACGGATCGCGATGGCATGTATGTCATGGTGACAACCGCTGGCACCAAGTCATTTCGCTATGACTATCGCCTCAATGGCAGGCGCGAAACCCTCACCATTGGCAAGTACGACAACACTGCGGGCGCTAAACACCCAAGAAACCCAGAGCAACTTGAATTTGGCATGACGGTATCGTTGGCTGAAGCTAGGTCGCTACTGACGGTAGCGCGACGGTATGTTGAACGTGGACAGTCGCCAGCGAAAACTAAGGCGGTTACAAAGCTAGAAGCCGCAAATGCTTTGACTTTTGGATCATGGGCTGAACGCTATTTCGAGGACAAAGCAGACCCGGAAAACGGCGCGAGACTTGCGGATTCAACGCTCGCAATGCGACGTTCTGTCTACAACCGCTACTTAGCGAGTACGTTCGGCAAGCTGAAGCTCGATGAGATCACTCCTGCGCTGTTGATGCAGTTGTGTGAAAAGATCAAAAAAAATGGCGCACCTGCCCCAGCAGTTCAAGTGCGAGAGATTGTTTTGCTTGTTTATAGATATGCATTATCTAAAGACAAAAATCTTCAATTAAAGAATCCTGCAATCGAAATCAGGCCAAGCGATATAGCGAGCTTTAAACCTCGTGACCGTGCTTTAACCCCCAGTGAGATAAAGATATTTTTTGCAAGCCTCGAGAAAATTGGAACCACGCCAACACTGCGTCTAGCAATTAAGTTTCTTCTTTTGACGATGGTAAGAAAGGGAGAGTTCTTAAATGCCACTTGGGATGAGGTGGATTTTGAGAATGCAACCTGGATAATTCCCAAGGAAAGAATGAAAGCATCGAGGGCACATATAGTTTACTTGAGTAATCAAACCTTGGATATTTTGGTTAGCTTTAAAGCTTGTTTCTCTGCTTCAAAATATTTGCACCCAGGTAGATATGACTCTAACAACCCACTGAGCAATGCCACTTTAAATAGAGTCATTGATGTCGCTGTGAAGAAGGCAAAAGATGATGGCTTTGATTTAGAAAGCTTTACCGTTCATGATTTACGAAGAACAGCCTCATCGCTGCTAAATGAATACGGCTTCAATAGAGACTGGATTGAGAAGTGTTTGGCTCACGAGGAAAATAGTGTGCGTAGCATCTACAACAAAGCAGAATACTCATTTCAACGAAAGGTTATGCTGCAAGCATGGGCGGACATGGTCAATTGCTTTATTGATTCACGTGATCCATGGCTGGTTGTAAAAAACGCAAAACTAAATTTATTGAATATTGTTGAATCAATTTAAAAGCTGATTATTATATATTATGCAAAATGATTTTTCCAACTACGACTCCTCTATTGATGGAATTGAAAATCAAGTGACTGCTGATGCTGATGCTGATGCTGATGCTGATGCTGATGCTGATGCTGATGCTGATGCTGATGCTGATGCTGATGCTGATGCTGATGCTGATGCTGATGCTGATGCTGATGCTGATGCTGATGCTGATGCTGATGCTGATGCTGATGCTGATGCTGAAATTGCCCCAGTTAGATTGGAGAATTTACAGCTAACTGAGGCACAATGGAAGATGTGGAGTGAGGGGCGTAATGCTGAATATTGGCAAGCAGCAATGCTATCCTTGAAGCTACAACCATCACGCTTAAATAAATATAAATTAAGGCGTTATTTTCCAGATTTATATCAAAATTATTTGATGCGTTATGACGTATTAAAACGTAGAGCCAGCACGCGATCTATAATAAAACCAATCAGAAATCTTTTGGGAAAATCATCGGAAAAACTTGTTTCTTTACCAGGAGTAGCGAAAATTGCCGTGGAGTGCGATTGGGAATACTGCGAAGAATTTCAGGTAAAAATATCTCTTCCCAGAAAAATTAAAACCATTGATGGAAGCTACATTAACAGTTTTGATGACGAAGATGAACTGAGTAATGGCGATTTAAATACTAGAGTAAGATATGCAGCACTAGTAGAAATAATTCGCATGTTTCTTTCGAGATCAAATGATTTTAATGAATTTCATAAAAACGTATTCAAAAGATCTACAGTTTCAAATCAAGAGCTAGGTGAAGCTGTAGAGAGAGTCATTGCAAAAATGGCAAAAGACAATAATCTAAAATCAATATATGGATTTGCTAAAGAAAAAAATGCAAAAGAAATTGGTGAAATAGATAAAATTGCAAAAAATTTTTTCACAAGCAAGTAATTTATTTGGTTTTTTATCTAAGAGCCACCAACTTTCGTATCTGGATTGATACGCATGTTATTGACAAATAAATCTGACACTTTTTCTTCAATTTTTGCATACTTGCATCTGGGCTTCGTGGCCAAGCGCCTGTTATGGGCGTTGGTGATTTCACAGTCACGCAAGCCGGTGCAGGTTTTTTTTCAAGCCCTAATCGCTGTTGGCGTGATGTGAGCGCAGCACTTGGCTGAGCCTGCTATTGAAACGCTCGACCATGCCGTTCGCTTACGGTACCTTGGGCTTGGTCAAACGGTGCTCCATGCCCAATACCAAGCACAACTGAAAACTCATGCTCGCCCATCGCTGGCAACTCCCAAATAATTTGTTTGTGAACTCTTTGCCATTGCCCGTGAAGGTGGTGAAGGTCTTGAACGGCGCAGCCTTGCGCACGGCTGCGAGGAAGGCTCTAGCAGACGCAGCCGCCTTATGTTGCTTGGTAGCGATGGACACCAGCGTGTCGCCCGCTCGATGGCCACGAACACGTAGCGGCGCTGGGCTTCAGCCTGCATCTGCGGCAGGTACTTCACATCTACGTGCACGTAGCCAGGCTCATACGCCTTGAAGGGTTTGTGCTCGTCGTCTGGCTTGGATGACGCAGTCAATCTGAAGTGGCCACGCATGCGCCGCAACCTGTCGAGCACAGAGCGGCTCATAGCGGGCTCAAGGAACTACCACACTAACTAACACCACAAGCGGCAGCAACAAGTGCTAGCCCCCCGGCTCTTCCTGCGCAGCATTGAGGGGGTTGGCGACTGTAGCAGTCTATGACAGGTACACGATATCCATCTCACTGCCGTACTACTGAACCAATTATCGGTCAGTGTCGTTGGCTTGCTGCAGCGCCAAGCATGTAGCTGGTGTAGCTGTTGCGTTCTTGTGCAGAGTGAAAGCACCGCAACTCCTGCGCAAAGGCTCGCCAAAGCGCCTACAGGGCCTCTTGGCCACGAAGCAAGAGGATCTTGTTTTAAGACCCCCCTCGATCCGACCGGTACCGAGCAACGATCGCTGACAACTGGAACTGTTCAGCTCAATTCCTTAGCACGCAGCTCAGTGGTGTTCATAGACTCCGCCATTTTTATGCCAGCAACCTCATGCAGAAGCTGGAAAGCAGACTTCTGTTTTTGGAAACTTTCATACTTTTTTTGGAAAATTTTAGAAAAGCAGGAAAGTTTTTGCACGTCATTTTAATTTGAAGACATAGTTATATCCATCGCGATACAGATGAAAGCAAGCAGGGACGCCTGGCCTTCATCAAAGCTTGGAAAAACTGAATTTGATGGAAAATTTGAATGCAAGAAAATATTGATAACCTGCAGAAGAGCGTTAAATATGAAATTCTGCTGCGTAAACCAGAAGTACTTCGTATGATTGGTTTATCTAATAGTTCTTTCTACCAACTCATTAAGGATGGAAAAGTTCCTCGTGGGGTTCCTATCGGCATTCGCTCTCGTGCTTGGCCCGCCAGTGAAATTAATGCATATATTGAAAAATGCATTGCTCAACGCGATGGAGAAAAAGTATGAAAATAAAATCTCTGGTTACAAGCACAGAAACTTTTTTGTCGATGCAAGCTATTAAATCTGCTAACGGAGATGATAAACAGCACTTTGAGTTTTTTGGTGTAAATAGATATGGACAATTCCGCGTAAAGGTGTTTGGAACAAAATTTTTGGTTGATGGAGCAATCTATATTTGCAAGGAGATGATTGACCATCAGGGAAAGAAGAAAGTGGAGAAATTTTTGCTCGAAGTAAGCCCAGGTTTTAAGTTGAGTGCGGACCAAGATCTTTACAAGATGACTTGCTCCGAAACTGGTCAACCAATGTTGGTTGCAGGTAATTTCACTCTGATCACGGAAAAAATCAAGCAATAAAGCAAAAATGAGATGCAGGGCGATGGCGATGAAAACGCTTTTGAGCTGCACTTTAATCACCATTTATTGCCTGTTGTAACCACAAGGCTTAGGCAAGCATCCTCAATGCTATTGGCAATACCTGTAAACACTTTGTAGCAAGGGGAAATTTGCAGTTTTTTGTGTGTTCAGAGGGGGCAGGTCATGCTCACTTCCCTAGTAATGCCACTGCCCCTCGCCACAACGTAAACACCACTTGCTCATTGTCCAGGCTTCACTGTCATTCGCAACTGTAGCCAAGCCAATAGCAATCAACACTAATTTAAGACAAACAAAATGGCAGACTCAGTCGTTGTTACCTGCTCTATCGAGCATATTGATTTCGATAACTTTCCAATGGACATCAATCAAAGTACTGATGAAAATGGAGTTATTGGAAAGCGTTCTAGCAGCACTACAAAGTTTAAGTCCCCACTGACTGGTGCTATATCTGAAATAACACCCTTTTGCAAAGAAGAAAATGGCATTTATAAGGTAAAGGCATATAAGGTTAGTCTTAATGTTCCAGCTAGCGTCGTGAGCTTTAATGGATTATTGCTTAACGATGTTTATCACTCATGCCTTTTTGTCCTCTTCTTTCTTCAGCTGTGGTTTCTGCAACGAGGTGTGCCTGCTGAAGTGGTTAAGCAGATTAGCTTGAAACATGTAAAAATTGAAAGCATTGACCTGACGTACCTAGTTAATAAAAAGGTATGGGAGTTTGCAAACGACGGCATCAAGCAAATCGCTCAGCGCGGATCAGCCTTGTTTAATGGTGATGTGATTAAGCAGAACAAGCGTGTTGCGGCTGTTAATTATTGGGAGTCAGATGGAAATAGCTATACCAAAATTCGTAAAGGAAATAAAACAGATTTGATTGCCTATGTGAAGTCTGGAAAAACAAAAAAGGGATTTTGTGAGTTGCCCAATGATGTCGCTGAGCAGATTTTTGCTATTACCAAAAAACATGTACGCTTTGAGGTTCAGCTCAAAAAATCATGGTTTACGACCGCTGATGCAAATTTTGGTGCTGCAGAAGGTTCGGATCCACCTACTTCCTGGTCATCGCCATTGAGCTGGAAAGGCAAGGCGGGTGAGGCCATGTATGCGCAAGTGTTTGATGAGGCACGAGAGCTTTTGCGCTTAAATGAAAAATTCAATCAACGCCGTCACCGTTCGGACTTCATGGAGACCTTGAGCGATGAGCATCGGAACATTCTTGAACATCACTATGTTGGCACCCCTTTTAATGACTTGCCTTTCAAAAGCGAGGATCCCAAGTACCGCAGTAAAGTGAAGCGTGCTATTCAAATTCGTTGTGGAGTGGACTTGTACATGACGTGGGAGGAGCAGCAAGCGATGCCAACCCTTGATTGGTTGCTGTACCCCGGCATGTTCAAGTTGAAAAAGTCACAGAAGCACTTGGAGCCTTATGCGTTTATTCGTCCGACGATTAAGCAAAAGCTGCAGGCGATGAAGGTGTTGTTGCTCAACTTTGCCACTCAACAGAAGTTAGGGCTTGATCAAGAACTCGACCTTGATCACGAGTCAGACTTGTCTGAGACAGGGGGTACTGAACATGGTGCCCCCTTCCCTAAGGAATCAGACAAGCAAGAGGCAGGGGAGACTGCTGATGGGACGAGCGGCGACTTAACAGCTGGCATGTAAGGAAGGGGGCTAGACGCCCCCTTTTTGCTCTTTATGCAGCCTGAAGTTGCGACCTGATGGCTGTGACTGCAATTACATGATTTCCTTATTGCTGAGTCGCCATATTTTATTGCGTCATTTTTATGACGCAATTTCCATATTGCGTCATAATTCACGTCATGAATAGCGTCAAACCACAGCAAGAACTCGACTTGTTGGCCAACATCATTGAGCGTCACCCTGAAGGGATGAGCGCTGAAGAAGTGCTGCAGGAATCAGGGCTGACATTGCAGCGCCGTAGCCTTCAGCGCCGATTGGCCGTACTGGTTGAACAAGGGCGCATTCGGGTCCAGGGGCAAGCAAGGGCTGTGCGCTACTTCCCAGTTTTGCAAGATGAAAGTGCAAGTGGCGTAGCTTCTTCAGGCACAGCGGCTGAGATCGAGCCATATGTTCCCGTCAGCGCTCAAGGCGAAGCCATCAAGGCGTATGTGCGTCAGCCTCGGCATTTACGCAAGCCAGTGGTGTATCGAACAGAGTTTTTAGAGGAATACCACACCAACCACACCGCGTACCTGCCTTTGAAGCTGCGTGAGCAGCTACATGCACTGGGGCGCTCACCTGCCGAGCAAACACCAGCAGGTACATTTGCCAAGGACATTCTTAACCGCTTGCTGATCGACCTTTCATGGGCTTCGTCACAGCTGGAAGGCAATACCTACAGTCGTTTGGATACAGCAAGGCTGATTGAGTTTGGCCAGGTCGCAGAGGGTAAGGATGCCTTTGAGACGCAGATGATTCTGAACCACAAGCAGGCCATCGAATTTCTAGTGCACTCGCCAGAGCAAGCCGTGGTGTCGCAGGACACCATCGTGGCCTTGCATGCCTTGCTCTCTGATGGCTTGATGCCTGACCCCGCCATGTGTGGCCGCATTCGCAGTCGTGCCGTAGAAATTGGCGGCAGCGTTTACCTGCCAGTGGCTTTGCCGCAGCGTCTGGAAGAGTTGTTCGGCATCGTGGTGGGTATGGCCGCAGAGATCGAAGATCCTTTCGAGCAAGCCTTCTTCTTGATGGTGCACTTGCCTTACTTGCAGCCTTTCGAGGATGTGAACAAGCGTGTGTCGCGCCTGGCTGCCAACATTCCGTTCATTCGCCACAACCTGTGCCCGCTGTCATTCATTGATGTGCCGCAGCAAGCCTATGTGGATGCCATGATCGGTGTGTACGAGCTCAATCAGGTGGACCTGCTGCGGGATGTCTTTGTGTGGGCCTATGAACGCTCCTGCCAGCAGTACGTGGCTGTGCAGCAAAGTTTGGTGCCACCCGACATCTTGCGTCTGCGCTACCGGCAAGTGCTAGGCGAGGTGATTGCCGCTGTTGTTCGCGGCGGTCAGCCAATCAATGAGGCGAGCGTCAACACCATGCTGCCTGGAAGTGTGCAGCCTGAAGACCGCGAGCACTTCACACAGCTCGTGCTCAAGGAACTGGCTGGCTTGCATGCCGGGAATGCCGTGCGGTTTGGGCTGCGGCCTCTTGAACTGGTCGGATGGAAAAATTAGTCGGACCGAGCCCCACCCATAATGTTCGCCTCTATCGAATAGGCGACCAGAGCTTAGGTTGGGGCGTGGCTTGATCGTATTGGACCTGCCACGTAGGAGGCCCGCGCTTCACCAAAATTTGTACCAGGGCTTGGCCGCTGACCGAGGGGGTGAGCGTTCTGCGGAGACTTCGCGCTGCATAGCCTGGAATTTGTTCAAATCTGTCTGGATGCAGTGACGTTCGTTAAGGGCTTGAGTGGTTTTCTTGCGCTCAATATCGACGTCTTCACGCAAACGTACTATGGTTTGCAGCGCCTTGTCGAGTTGGATGGCCTGCGCTTCCTTCGTGGTCAGTAACTCGCCATAGGTCTGGGATGCCTTGATGTCCTGAACCGACGGTGAAGGGATGGATGGGCGGAATTCAGTGGCGGTCGCAGCATTGACCTCCGCCAGAACTGTGGTACGTGCCTTGGCTTCTTTAGCCTCGGCGTCTGTGCGCAGCTGAGCAATAGTTTTGTAGGCTGTATTCAGCTCGACTTGCTGCAACTCAAACTTGGTGGTCAGCTCCTTGTAGCTGATCGG